>JANMYF010000179.1:0-21006 GCA_031381685.1 Acidimicrobiia bacterium | reverse complement strand
CTCGTGCGGTTGCAACTCCATGGCGTCCGCGGCTCCCGCATCGTGGCCGGCCCCGATCACGTTCGCTACGGCGGCAATACGTCGTGCGTGTCCCTCGCGCGAGACGACTCTGCCCCGACGCTCGTCCTCGATGCGGGCAGCGGCCTCACGGGCCTCACCAGGGTGCTCGACGGCCAGCCGTTCGTCGGCTCAATACTGCTCTCGCATCTCCATTGGGACCACGTGTACGGGTTGCCGTTCTTTCGCGCAGGTGACCGACCCGACGCCCGGGTCGACCTCTATCTCCCGGCGCAGGGTGACGCCGAATCTGTTCTTGCCCAGATGATGAGTCCCCCGCACTTCCCGATCAGTCCCCGGGGCCTTCGCGGCGCATGGTCGTTCCGGTCCCTCGAACCGGGCTCGCACGACATCGAGGGCTTCGACGTTCTCGCGCTCGAGATTCCGCACAAGGGAGGTCGCACGTTCGGCTACCGCGTCCGACACGACGGTGCCACGGTCGTCTACATGCCCGACCACGGGCCGTTGGAGTGGGGCGATGGCAACGACGGGCTCGGTGTCGTTCACGACGCTGCCCTTGAGCTGTGCCGAGGCGCCGATCTCCTTCTCCACGATGCCCAGCACACGGTGGAGGAGTTCCCTGCGGTCCGCCATTTCGGTCACTCGACCATCGACTACGCCGTCACGTTGGCCCGACGAGCAGGCGTAGGCAAACTCGTGCTCTTCCATCACGATCCAGACCGCGTCGACGATGAGCTCGACCGAATCGCGAAGGAGATGTCGACGCTCGACATCGATGTCGTCGTTGGGCGTGAAGGAGACGTGTACCTGATGGCGTGAGCGATGTTGTGGGCGTTGATCTATCCGTCTGCCACACTGTTTGCTCCACTCCGAGGAATGCCGATGTCTGCACGGCAGGTCGATCCAGCACGAACACGTCGCCGATCACCACCGGATCACGGCCCGAAATCGTCTCTTCGTTTCGGCCTCGTTACGCCGACGTTCACCAGCATGTTTCGGGAGTGTTCGTGAGCTCAACCGACGAGCTCTTGACCATCGAGCGCGTTGCCGCGCTCCTACGTGTCGGCATGTTCGCCGCGGTCCCCGGACACACCCTCGTGGCCGTTGCTCGCGTGGTCGAGGAGGTCCGAGTCGCGGCCGGCGACGTCGTCATGGAGCGGGGCGCGATCGAAGACTGGTTGTACGTCGTCGTGGAGGGGGCGTTACGCGTGCACGTCGGCGCACGGGTCCTCGTTGACCGCGGGCCGGGCGACGTCGTCGGTGAAATGGCCGTGCTCGCGTTGGCCGCGCGCTCCGCAACGGTCACCGCGCTCGAGCCGTGCTTGTTGCTGCGCCTTCGCCGCAAACCATTCGAAGAGCTGTTGGAGGAGCGCCCCGGGATCGCCCGCGCCGTGATCGCTGAACTGGTCCGCCGATTGCAGGACCTCGCTGACCAGGATGCCAAGCGAGCACAAGCGTGACGCCGTCAACGTCGACGACCCGACGACGGGTCGCCCTGCTCACTGCTCAGGCCGCAGCGCTGGGTCTGGTCATCGCGTGGATCACGGTCCCGGCCAACACGATCTTCCTCCAGACCTACGGGTCGGGACTGCTTCCGGTCACCTACATCCTTTCGGCCGGGGTCGGCGCGGTCGCGAGCGTGCTGCTCGCGCGGGCGCTGCGCCGCCGACCGCTCGCAACCGTTGCGATGCGCGTGATGATCGCCGCAAGCATCGTCCTCACCATTGCCTGGCTGAGTCTCTGGCTGGCCAACGCGGCGTGGATGAGCTTCGTGCTTCTGGTCGTTCTCCCGATCACGATTCCCGTCGGTTTCATGTTCGTCGTCGGACAGGCCGGGGCCCTTCTCGACGTGCGCTCGTTGAAGGTGATGTATCCGCGGGTGATCGCCGGCTTTGCAGCGGGCTTCGCCGTCGGTGGCCTCTCGGGCGCGCCCCTCCTCAATGCCCTCGGTGGGGCGGAGCACCTTCTGTCGACGGCTGCCGCCTCGGCGCTCGTCCTCGTGGCACTGGTGCTGGTCACGATGAAGGCGTTCGCGGCAGAGTTGCTGACGATCGAAACGGAGGACGAATCCGACAAGACGTCGACACGGCCTTCGCTTCGTTCGCTGCTCCGCAATCGCTACGTCGTCCTGATCATGGTGTTCCAGATGCTGTCGGCGGTCGAGAGCCAGCTGCTCGATTTCCTGGTCTACGACCACGCCGGTCGCCGGTACACGAACAGCACGGATCTGGCGACGTTCGTCGGCCGCTTCAGTGCGATCGCGTACGGTGCCGACATCGTCTTCCTGATCATCCTTGCGGGTCTTTTGATGGGGCGTTTTGGGCTTCGATTCGGGCTCTTCGCCAATCCTGCGTTCGTGCTCACACTCGTCGGCGCATCGATTGCCGGAGCGGTGATGCAAGGTTCGGCATCGACGGTGGTGTTCCTCCTTGTCGGCGCCACTCGGGTGTCCGACATGGTGCTCGCCGACGGCACCACCCGCACTTCCGTAGGAGCGGCGTATCAGGCGGTCCCGTCTGCGCAGCGAACCGCGTCGCAGGCCGTCGTCGAGAGCCTCGCCGTTCCCCTCGCCATCGGCGTCTCAGGAGCGATACTCCTGGCCATCCGGGCGACGGTCGGCACCGAGGGACTGGCGATTCCGGTGATCGTCGCAGCCACCCTTGCACTCTGGATCGTATGCGCACTTGGTGTCTACCGGGGATACGGGGTCAACCTCCTCGACACCCTTCGCCATCGTCAACTCGACCCGAGCGAAATCGTCGTCGACGACGCCGAAACACTTGTCGTCGTCGAAGCCCTGCTCGCGAGCGACGACCGACGCGACATCCGCCTCGGCTTGGCCGCGCTGCAACGTTCCGGTCACGCCACGTTCGTCGAGCACCTCGAGCGCATGGTTGCGTCGCAACGCGACGGTGAGACTGCGATGGCGCTGCACCTGTTGGCCGAGGCCGACCCGCGGCGCGCGGCTGGTCTCGCCCGCAACATGTTGCACGACCCGCGGCGGACGTACGGGCCGCCGCACTGCGGACGATCTCGGCGGCCGCGACGGACAGCGACGCTGAACGCGTTGCCGCGCTCCTCCTCGACGCCGACCGCGGTGTCCGACTGGCCGCAGCCAACCCGGTCGGTGGGCTTTCGAACAACCAAGCCCATCGAAGTCTTCATGACATCATTGCTTCGGGAGCGCGGGATCCCGACGCCCACCGACGCGTCGAGACAGCCGAGATGCTTGCGGCCGCCCCCGTGCTCGCGGTGAAGTCGGGATCGATCATCGAGGCGCTCCTCGCCGACACAGATCCAGATTTCGCCGCGGCAGCTCTCGGAGCGGTCGCCTGGCCCGAACATGAGCACCTCGAAGTCGCTGTTGTTGCCCTGCTCGATGGTCGAGAGACCGCGTCTGCCGCCGTCGATGCGATCGTGCGGGCCGGAGACCGCGGTGTGGCGATGGTCGATCGGTGCCTGACCGCTCGGGTTTCGGGAGAGCCGCGCCGTCACGAGCTCGCCGTTCGTGCTGCACGCGACATCGGCACGAGCGAAGCGGCCAGCATGCTCGTCGGCCACGTCGATCATCGAAACCGAGATGTCGGGTTCTCGATTGTGAACGCGCTCAACGACCTCGCGCTGGACGACTCGTCGTTGGCCGCCACCGTAAGCGGTGATGTGGTTTTCGCGCAGATCGACCACGCGGTGAGGATTCTCCGCGCGATCGAGGTGCTCGACCATGCCGATTGTTCCGAGGTTCGCCGCGCCCTCATGGACGACTTGACCGCCACGCGCGCCCGCGTGATGAGCGCACTCTCGCTGCACCATGGGAGAGAGGCAATGGACCGCGTTTCGTTCCAGTTCGCCCAGAGCGACCGGCGTCAGCACGCAGTCGCGGTCGAGTGGCTCGAAGTCACGCTCGTTCCCCGTTCCCGACCCGCCATCTCGATCCTCGAGCCCGACCTCAGCACCCGGGAACGCCTGGCCCGACTCGCAAAGATCAATGGCCCGTCCGCCCTCACCCCGGCCGAGCAGTTGACCGACCTCGCGCTCGATCAGCAGCGCGTCTGGAGACGCCCGTGGCTGCGGGCCTGCGCGCTTCTCGCGCTGTCAAGGGAAAGCTCCGGACTCACTCACGTTCTGGAACATCTCTCGTTGGCGGATCACGATGATGACCCAGAGGGCATTGTTACGGAGACGATCGGCGCGCTTCAGCGCCGCTCCGTTGCCCATCACTCCTGACGGTGACGCGCTTAGCGGCCGGAGGCCGGTCCTGACAGCCCTGCGTGTGCCGTGGTCAGCGACCTGAGGCCGGTGCCGGTCCGCCAGTGCCGGCGAACTCGGGCGGCGCGTCGTGGCCGAGGAAGATCTTGCCGAGCTCCGCGTAGAGCGGGTGGGCGACCCAGCGGTGCGTGGCGGCGCCGTGCGCGTCGCGAAGCTTGCGCTCGAGCGGGTTGTCCATGCGCATGGCGCTCGTGCCTCCGGCGTTGTGAACCGAGTCGACCACGTGCATCGACGCATTGGCGGCGTGGGTGCAGGCGAGCCGGGCGATCTGCGTGACCTTCGCTGAAGGTGCTTCGGCGCCGTCGCGCAGCTCGTCTTCGACCTGCCCCATCGCCTCGAAGAGGAACGCGCGTGCCGAGCGGAGCGTGGCCTCTCCTTCACCCATGCGGTAGTGCGCCACGGGCCGGTCCCGCAGGAGGGTCGTCGAGAGCATCGGCGTCTTCGCGTTGGCCAGTTCGACGAACGCATCGAGCGCCCCGCGGGCCACTCCGATCGCGACGGCCGCTTTGTTGTACGCGAGTCGAAGCGGCACCGGAATCCGGTAGACCGGGTTGTCGTAGAGCGCCGGCAGGCTCACGAGATCGACGCCGGCGAATCGGGCCGGCACGATGCCGCCCTGGGTGCTCACGTCGTGGCTTCCCGAACCGCGGAGACCGGCGACGTCCCACGTGTCGTGGATCTCCCATTGGTCACGATGGAGCATCCAAAGCTTCACGATGGGGCGTCCATCGACGATCTTCACTGCGTCGCCTTCGAACACCGGCGCGACCATGAAGCACCACGTGGCGTTGTGACAGCCGCTGATGAATGTGGCCTGCCCCCACACGCGGTAACTGCCGTCGGACTGCTCGACGGCCTTGGACGGAAGCGTGCCCGGTCCTCCCCCGCCACACATGATGACGCGCGGGTTGTCGAGATACACCTCTTTGGCGAGATCCTTGGCCATTCCTCCGGCCGCCATGGCGTTGATCTCCGAACCGAGCATCACGTTCCACCCGACGGACGCATCGATCGCCGAGATCGCTTCGAGGACTTCGATCGTCTCGCCGACAGTTGCGTCCTCGCCACCCAGCTCCCGCGGGATGGCGAATCGGAACAAGCCTTCGTCGATGAGCGCATCGATCGCCGGTGTCGGGCAACGACGAAGGAGTTGCGCCTCATCGCCCCCTGCACGGATGACGTCGCGGAGCTTGTCCACCCGTTCGAGAAGGGTTCCCTGGGGAGCCCCGGAAGTTGTCTCGCCAGACCCGTCGAGAGGGGACGTCGCAATACTCATCCGTCAGCCCTCCGAGCCCGGGAAGGGGCCGCACGGCCAGGAACTGTCGGCGCTCGGCAAGTCGTCCGTCGTGCACTCTCCGAGGTCTGCGCGGTCACTGTCCATTGGCGGAGCTTATGACCGCCGAGCCGGACGAAGCACAATCCGCCCGGCGTGCAACGTCGGTCAGGAGACCGCGCTCGGGAGAGCGATGACTGCAGTGCCCGTGACGACGTGCTCACCTTCGCGGTCGAGCCACACGTCACAGAACGCCCACTGCTCGTCGCCACGCATCTCGACCGAGGTCACTGTTCCTTCGGCGACGACGTGTTCCCCGTCGAGCACCGGGCGACCGAACGCAACGGTGAGGCGGCGCACACAGGACGGCCCCGCCCATTCGAGCAACATGTTCACGATGTAGCTGAGGTTCAGGGGACCCTGGTTGATAACGCGTCCCTCGAGCCCGAACGCGGCGTTGGCCGACCGGTCCCAGTGCACGGGATAGGGGTCGCGAAGGATGGCCGCCATCGTTCGCATTCGCGCCGGGTCGACGAAGTCCATCGACCACGCCGGAATGCCGTCGCCGACGCTCACGTTCATGCCGCCGTCCTCCGGAACTTCCACCGATTCGTCACCCGGGCGACCAGTGCGTCACCAACATGGAACTCGATCCGGAACGCCACGCGGTCGACGACGGCACCTGTTTCGCTCGTTGTCCGTTCGGCTTCGACGATCTCACCGGTGACGGCGTAGTCGACGTCTTCTCGGAGCGGTCGGAAGTACTCCCAGTCGTAGCTTTCGAGCCCGACCGACCCGGCGCCGGCGGCCTGGCCGAGCACGAAGAGCTCGCTGATCGAGGTGCCGGCACCGAGGATCGGCGCGTGGAACATCACCACCGGGTGGGCGAGGTCATCGGGCATCGGGTCTCGTCCGGTGCAGTTCGTGAGCAGCCAGTTCTCCCAATGCGCGATGCGGTAGTGGCCACCCGGAAAGCGGTGGCCGATGAGCGCCAGAAGTTCGTCCTCGGTCATCATTACCGGGACGGCTTCGTTCGCTGCTGGCAGCACCCGCCTGCCGACCCGGGAGCCGCGATCTTGCACACAGCGAGGAGCGTACCCCTGTCGCCCCGACAGATGCCCGTTCGGCGGAAACTGCGAGGCCGACCCGCCACCGGTTCGGGAGGGGCCAGCGCTCGTGCGGCTGACCCCCCGTTGCCTCTACCGGCGGACGGTGCTCCTGACGGTGGCGGAGTTGTTGGACGGCGCGTTGTCCGTCGGCGTCACCGTCGCGGTGTTCGTGATGACCGTGCCGTTCGCGGCAGTCACTCGCACCGAGATCGCCAACGCTGTGATCGACCGGCCACTGAGCGGGCGACCGAGCGTGCACGTCACCCGTTGCCCAACGGCCGCACAGTTCCATCCGGGGCCGACGAACCCGGTGTAGACCAGGCCTGTCGGGAGCGTGTCGGTGACCGTCACGACCCCTGACGTGGCGACTGTGCTGAGGTTCGTCACCACGATCGGGTACGCGCTCGGCAGTCCGACGAGCAGTGGCGGCGCCAGCATGTCGAGCCGGATGTCGGCGATTGGGTTGACCGTGACCGTGACCGTGGGGCTCACGACGAACCCGCGGCTGTTGGTGGCCCTCACCCGATAGGAGAAACTGGCGACGCCAGTGGCCGGCACCGCGCCGGAGACGATCCCGGTGACGGCGTTGATCTGGAGCCAGCTTGGCCGAGCGGGAGTCGACTCGAAGGAGAAGGTCGGAGCCGGCGCGCCGTCGGCATTCGCTGTCGCCGAATAGGTACTTCCTGCCGCCACGCTGGTCGGCCCGCTCACGATGAGGTTGGTCGGTGCGCTGGTCGGATCCTCCACGACAACGCTCACGATCGCCGTGTTGTTGGTCGGTTGCGGATCGCTTCCGTCAGCGCTCACGACCGCAGAGGTCTCCAGTGTGCCCGAGACGTTCGGTGTGCCGGAGACGGTCACGGTCTGCGATCCTCCGTTGGCCAACGTGGGGAACAGGCACGTGAGTAACGATCCCGCGATGCTGCACCCCGGAGTAGGCGTGGCCGGCGACGAGAGCGATGGCGGCAGGCTGTCCGTGAGGCGAACGTTCGCCGCGGGATCGGGGCCGGTGTTGGAGATCACGAAGGTGTACGTGATCGCCAAGCCTCGCACGGGTGGTGTCGGCTGCACCGATCCGCTGACGCCGAGGTTGGACACGGCAATCACCGTGAGAGGTTTGACGTCGCTCGATCCGAGATACGTCGGATCGGTCAGGGTCGAGCCGGAGACCGTTCCGAGGAACTGGGCATCGAGCGAGTACGTTCCCGGAGCGAGCGACAACGGCGAGAAGTTCGCCCTGCCGAGGTAGTCCGTGATGGCCGTGCGTACCGTCGGAGCGCCGGTCCCGGTCACGGTGAGGTACACCGTCCGGGCACCGAGGGGGGCGCCGGCCGCGTCCTTGAGCGTGGCGCGTGCCCCGATCGGACCTGTTGTCAGTTCCAACGCGAGGGTGGTTGCGGCCTTGTTGACCGTCAGCGACTGGGTGGCGGCCGAAGCGAGCAGTTCGCCGGGCACTTCAGCGAAGGTCGCCCGGAGGCTCGCTGCGCCAGGGGCGAGGTTCACCGGGAGACTGACGGTCGCCTTCCCGGTGTTGTCGGTGATGGCCGAAGCCCCTCCAGCGTTGAGCGTGAACACGACGGTGCGCCCGGCAACCGGCGACCCGTTCGACGTGAGTGTCGCAGTGGCGCCGATCGACCAGCCGTAGACCACGGGGGCAGCAACGGCATCGAGCACCAGATTGGTGGGCGCGGCAACGGGGGGCTGCCCGGCAACCGGCACGGGAACGGAGAAGTAGGCCCCGAGATTGTCGTCGAGGGTCACCAGACCAACACCGTTCGCCGCCTGCACCATGAATCGCAGCGCTGCAGCCCCTGACGCGGCCCCGGGCAGTCGACCGATCCACGTCGTCGACTCCTCAGAGCCGCAAGCGGCCGGGAGCGTCGGCTGTACGGGCGTCCGAACGCATTGGACGAGGTCGAGGGAGGCCCACCTCGACGCGTCACCGGTGTAGGTCACCCACACCTGCTGAACGCCAGCGGCCGGGTTGCCGGACACGCTCGCCCGGAACACCACGTCGTTGCCATCGACGGCTCCTGACACGTTGCCGATCGACGGTGCCGCCGAGAGGGCGGGCCCACCGAGATTGTCGCTGTAGAAGAGTTGAAAGTCGAGAGCGGAGAAGAGCCGCAGTGTGCTCTGGGTCGATCCCGCGATGGCGCGGTGCTGCGCCGGCGTCACGAGGAGCCGGGTATCGCCGCCCGACAGAGCGTCGTAGTAGTTGACCGTGGCGAGGCGCATCGGGAAGAACACCGGCGACACGAACGGTGCGTGCACGCCACGTATCTCGGTGGTCGCCGCTCCGGTGAGGGGCAGCACACTGTTGTCGGCGTACGGGCCCCCGCGGAACCCAACACCACGAAGCACCTTCCCGACCACCGAGACGTCCTTGGAGATCAGTGGGATCGCCGGTTCGGCCGGGTTCGTGACCACACCATCCGGGCCGGTGTAGTACGTGGCGTTCACGACAGTGTTCGTGCCGATGTCGGTCAGCGGCTTGGTCACCTGCGTGGTCGGGTCGGCAATCCTCGCGGTCGCTGTGACGATCCCGAGTTGCGCACCTGGCGTGTCGTTGATCGCCGGAGTGGTCAGCGAGATGATCGACGAGTCCGACGGTGCTTGTAGGCGACCCTGGGGCATGTTCACCGACAGCATCGGCAGACCGAAGAGCGTCGAGATCAGCAGCGCCTTCTGGTGCAGGCCGCGCGGGTCGGGGGTGTCCTTCAGGTAGGCCTGCTTGGCCCGTACCAGCGCCTGTCCGACCGAAACCGGACCGGATCCGTAGCGGAGTTGCTTGGCGAAACCGCTGTAGATCCGCTCGGAGTATTCGAGGAAGTCGGTATCGCCGTACTGGTACCCGGTGCCGGCGATCAGTGTCGCCTTCTTCCGGGCGAAGGCCTGAGTCCAGTCGACGGTGGCCGTCACGCCGGGCACGGCGTCGGTGTCGTCGATGTTGTAGCCCGAATGGCATCCGGCACTGAAGACGATGCTGTTGGTGAAGTCGGTCGTCGAGTTGGCCAGTTCGGTGCTGAGGACCGTGGAGGCAAAGTCGGCAGCCAACGCACTGTTGGCGCTGAAGTGCCCGGCGAGGAACACGAGGTCGTTCTTCCGCGGGCCGAACAACTTGGCCCGCAACCCATCGGCGGTCCACGACCGCGGGTCCTGGGGCGACACGCTGTTCGCCGTGACGAGGGTGTCGACGGCATTCCCCGGTCCCGCGGGGCTTCCGATTCCCGCGGCGAGATCACCGGATACGGCATCGGCCGCATCAGTGAGAAAGTCGTAGCCCGTGACGAGCGCCCGGGTCGGCGTCCCGGTGATACCACCGATCAGCGGTGTGTAGGCATCGATCATCCCGGACGCCTCAGCGGCAGTCTCCACCAGACGGCCGACGGCGAGGTCGGGGATCGGGAAGCTCCCGGCGCCGATCCCGAGGGTCGTTGATGCTCCGTACTCGTCCTGGCCGAGCACGTAGTTCAGCCGCAGGCTCGACTCCGACGACGAGTTGGCGCTGACCGGCGGAACGTAGTCCTGCTCCGGTCCGAGCAGGGCCTGGTCGGGATAGCGGAAGAACGGGATCGCTCCGTCGGGGCCCACGATGACGACGTACTTCAACCCGGAATTGGCCGAGCGGTGGGTGCCGACGATGTCCTGGATGGCAGCCGCAACCAGGTTCTTGGCATACGGACAGCCCTTCTTCACGTCGGCCTGGGCGTTGAGTGCTTGCACCCGGGCATCGCCCGCCAGATCGACGACCACGCCCTGCACCTCGGGCCGCGCTTTGAGCAGGTCCAACTTGGAGCGCAGTGTCGTGATGTCAGCCGCCGAGTTGCCGGCCGTTCCGGATGGCATGCGCGACGAGTCCCACAAGATGACTGTCTGGAACGCCCCGGGGGTGATCGATGGGGTGCCGGCAATCTGGTTCACACCGGCGCACGCCGGAAGATCGTCGCGCGTGACCTTCACCGAGAACGGCGACGTCGCCGAGAACGCACCGTTGCGGCCGGTCACACGGACATAGAAGTAACCGGTGTTGTTCCACGTGTTGGTCACGACCGTTTCGTCCGCAGTGCCGGCCGTTGCCGAGTTCACCAGGAGGCTGCGCGTCTGGGCACTCGTGAACGTCTCCGGGCTGAAGACCGAGGGCGCAACACCAACAGGGCTGAACACCGACGGACTGAACACCGACGGAGCGAACGCCTCAGGGCTGAACACCGACGGCGAGAACACCGACGGACTGAACACCGACGGGCTGAACACCGACGGAGCGAACTCGGCACTGAGCCGGTTGAGGTCCGGAATGGACTGCAGAGTCGCAAAGGTCGTCGAGATGTCCTTGAAGAGCGCAAGGTCATAGTCGGCCGGGAGGTCCGTCAGGCTGACCCGTGCGGTTCCACCGGGTTGCACGGCGAACTTGTACCAGCGCGTGCCGCCGGGAGCGTCGATGTACCCGGAGCTGTTCCCGGTGAGCGGTCCACTGCCGGTGAGCGGGATCTCGAAGGCTCGGGTCCACGCGTCGTTGTCGGGCTGGATCGGCGCGCACGCAGCGGTTGTGCCGACCGTTGCCCGGATAGCTGCGCCGAGTCCGGTGAGCGGGCCGGTGATATAGATGGTCCCGTTCGGTCCCGTTGTCGCAAGAACGGGGCCGCCGACCGGCGTGCCCACCACACTGCAGGAGCTTGCGGTCGAGAAGTTCACGGTGTACGCCGTCGACGGAGCGCCGCTCACCTCCACGGACACGTTGGCTGCGCCCGGACCCGTCGCAACTGCCTGGACGATCGACACCTGGCTGACGGGTGGTGTTGGGGGAACCGTGCTGGTGGTGGTGGTCGATGTCGTGGTGGTCGTCGGGGGTGGCGGGCACGGTGTCGGGCTGGTGCCGGCCTCGACCGCAAGCGCTCCCCGGAGGACGTCGGTTGCGTCATAGTTGCTTCCGGTCATGACGAACCCGTACGTATCACCCGCCTGCACACTGAGCGTCTGGGTTCCCACATAACAGAACCCGTTCGATGGTGGGTTGCAGGCGCCCGGGTTGCAGTCCGACGGACCGGCAGAGACGAGGGGTGTTTCGATCGTGCCGCCGGGGCCCGTCACGAACGCTTTGAGCCCGACCGTGACCTGGAAGAAGGCGTGGAAACCGCTGTACGTGTAGGCAAGGGGGACCGAGCCGGTGGCGTCCGCAACCGTCGAGAACGTCCACGATTGCGACAAGACGCCCGGCCCGTTGACCCCGGGGGTCGGGTCGTAGTTGTACGTGAACTCGGCCGGGCCCGCGGTCCCGGGGGTGCTGACCACGGTGGTGGACCCGGGGCCGGAGCTGCCCGACCACAGCGTGGTGAACGTGCCGGCGTTGGCCGAATCGCCGAACGAGCCGAAGGCCAGTCCCGACAGGACCACGAACACCACGGAGAGCGAGCCGAGGGCCTTGCCCATCGACCTCCTGTTCCCCGGCTGCCGCGAACGGCGTCGTTTCGCCGCGGCCAGAAGGCCACGTAGTCGGCTCCGCATGCGTCGCCGGGTCGACAACTTCTGGACAGCATCTTCCGTCATGGTTCCAGTTCCTCATCCGCGCGCGGTCACCGTCGAAGTTCCTGCCGAAACCCCGCGGCCCCGATGTTGGTGCCTCACGTTAAGTGACCATCCCTTCACATAAATAGTCCAGTAGAGCGTTGTGACAGAACAGCAACATGGCGTTCACTTGCAAGCCCCGGCACGGTTACCACCGCACACCGGAAACGTTCGCCCGAAGGACGCCCTGGGAACACCGGCGGCGGTCCGCCCAGCGTGCGCACGACATCCGCCGGATCATCGACGAAGCGTTGGTCCGTCTCCGGTTAGCCATGCCACGGCGATCGCCGCGGCGCTGTCGAAGGTGCTGTTCATCATCACGTTCGTCCGGTTCTGCCGACGGGAACAACAGGTGATGTGGCCGCGGAACGTACCAGCCCCAGGGTCAGGAGGTCGCGTCCGCATCGCTCTCTCGTCCGCTTCTCGCTGTCGCCATGTCGGTCGACTCCCCGGCCTCGGTCTTTGCCTTTTCCCTCTTTGTCAGAGTTCACTGTTGATCGCAGTCGTGAGTAAAGCTTCATAAGTGGCGCGTATTATAGAAACAATGACCTTGACGAGTGGGTCATTTCAACATATTGTTGGCGGTACTCCACCGTTGATTTGCTTCGATGAGCCGTGAACTTCTCCGGCGTTGGCTCATTGATGCCATCGACGTCTTCCCCGCAGGAGCTCTGAACCTGCTCGCGCCCTCGGATCCTCCGAACGCGCCTCCCGTCTCCGTCCGTCAGTTTCGGCGGCGTTGACGGACCGTCGCCTTGCGGTCACCGCACTGCGACAGTGGTCATCGGTTTTCGACAAGCACGCGTACTCGCGAGGGACCTTCGGCGACCCTGCCGGCCGGACTGCTGCATCGCGGAACTCGTGCGGCTGGCGCCCGCCGAAGCGGCTCCCGAGTCTCTCATCACGCCCCTCAATCTCCGCAGCCGAGAACGGCGTCACGGCTCGCGCCCGACGCCGGATATTGCCCGCACATCACCCCCGCACCACAGCACAAAGGACGGAACAGACATGGCTGAACTTCGACTCAAGGACCTCGGCGACAACCTCTGGACCCCCGTGGCCAGCGAGGCTGACGCGCTCGCGGAAACGGACGTCCGCGTGCGGTTGGGTGCATCCCCCCCGCCCGGCGAGTACGGCCTCGCCGAGCGCGAGCAGCTGGCCGCACAGGCTGCAAGCGCGGCGGCCCGGGGTGAGCCCGAAATCGAGGCGACGGCGCCCGCCGCAGTCGACTGGCGGTTGGCGAGCGGGCACGACTACCTCGGATCTGTTCGCGATCAGGGCAGCTGCGGCTCGTGCGTCGCCTTCGGTTCGATTGCCGCCATCGAAGGCTCGACGCGGGTCGCCGCGAAGAAGCACGATCTCGCCTTCGACCTTTCCGAGGCCCATCTGTTCTACTGCCACGGCGCCGCCGAAGGACGCAACTGCGGCAATGGCTGGTGGCCGAGCAAGGCGCTCGATGCGGCCAAGTCCAAAGGCATCGTCGACGAGGCGTGCTTCCCGTACACACCCGGAAACCAGGCGTGCAAGACCTGCGCAGACGCGACGAACCGCACTACCAAGATCAAGTCCTGGACGTCGCTGACGACGGCCGCGGCCATGAAGTCGTGGATTGCCGAGAAGGGGCCGGTGGCGGGTTGTTTCACCGTGTACGAAGATTTCCGATACTACAAATCAGGCGTCTACCACCATGTCAGTGGCGCACAGCTTGGTGGGCACTGCGTTTCCATTGTTGGTTACTCTGACGCCGACAAGTACTGGATTGCCCGGAACAGTTGGGGCCCGGCCTGGGGAGAATCAGGCTATTTCCGAATCGGCTTCGGCGAGGTCGGCATCGACTACGAGATGTGGGGCGTCGAGGTGGACGCAAAGCCGGTCGACGGAGATGTGGTCAAGGTGGAGAAGACACTGATCACCGGTCTTTGGGTGAACGCAGATGCGAAGAGCGCGCAGTGCTTCGTCGACAAGGTGGGCTGGCGGAAGCTGATGACATCGGAGTTCGTGACCGCAGCGGCGGCCGCCCGTGTCTCCAAAGCGCTCTGCACGATCTCGATCAAGGGCGACGCGATCGTCGAACTGTACGTGCTGTGAACCAGCAGATCACGACGGCGCCGCCGGCGTCGCACTCCCAGGACGAAAGGACACAACATGCCTACTGAACCAACACCAAGCCTGAAGCCGACTGCCGGGGTCGCACTGCCGGGCGCGTCGGCAACTGCTGCGAATCCGGCCGGAGCGGACCTCGCTCGCGGAGGAGCGAAGGTCTACGGCTTCTGCTCCATCGAAACTTTCTGCAATCAGGGCGGGCTCTCCCTCACCCACGATGACGCCTACGGATTCTGGGACTACGTGCGGCGCTTCACGCCACCGAACTTCTGGTACCAGGACGCCGGCGTCAAGCCCTGGCAGTACTACGAGGACTACGACAACTGGCAGGACACCTACGGCGCCGATGCCGTGAAGGTCTTCTACCACTCGGGTCACGGGGGGATGGGGAGCGACGGCACGTTCTATCTCCCGATGGGCGCCGATTGGGGAGGACTCGGGTGCACGGCGACCTCGAACAACATGCGTCTCGGCAACGAGTACCTCCGGTACCTGTTCCTCTCGACGTGTCTCTCGCTTCGTTATACGGGCGGCATGTCACCCATCCGCACGTGGGACGTCGCGAACCTCGGACTGCGGATGATCTTCGGCTTCGAAACGGTGAGCTACGACAACGCGAACTACGGGCGCTTCTTCTTCGAAGAGTGGAACCGGAACAAGTCGTTTTCGCAGTCGTGGCTCGACTCGAGTTGGCGCATCGCCCACAACCAGGGGCCCACGGTCGCAGCGTGCGGAGCCACGCAAGCCGAGGCCCAATCGCGTCTGTTCAACGAGCGCTCCTTCTCGGGCCAGCCCGTGTCGAAGAACTGGTGGTGGTGGCGGTGGTACAACGCTGCGATCGCGCGGGAGGCGATGACGACCATGCCCCCGACGCCACAGTTCGCCGACCTCGTCCCGGCTCAGCATTCCGCAGAAGCGCTGTTCGAGCGTTTCGAGATGGGCGGGCCGGTTGCCGGAGACGGAAGCTCCTCCTTCGAAGATGGCGACCGGGCGTTCTCGCTGCATGCCGACGGCAGTTACTCGGTTCGCCTGGCCCATCCGAACCTGGAGAACACCAGCGCACCGTCAGCGGCAAGCGTCCGAGGTATTGCCGAGCGGTTCGTCGATCGACTCTCGCTCCGCAGGGATTCCCAACTCGTGCTCGACCGCGTCATCGCCGCCGAGGCGGCCGGTGGAACGAATCAAGGATCCGGTGAGATGTCCGACACCCGCACGACCGAGACGATCGTGCAGTACCGACAGCTGGTCGACGGAATCCCGGTGATCACGCCGGGCGCCGGAACGCTCCGTGTCGCGGTCGACAATGACGGCACTGTCACACGGGTCGACGGTTCGCTGCGCGAGGTGCGCAACCTGACCGCCAGCGGTCGGAGGTCTCCCCCGGAGCGGCCCGACCCGGCCGCGGGGGTGTCTCGCGCGGACGAGGGCGCTCCGGAACCGAAATCCGCGGAAGAGACCGCGCTCGCCGCGGCCACGGGGGTGACGCTGCGTTCGATCGTCGGTCGCGGCAAGGGTGCTGGTCCCGTGGGTTTCAGCGTCGTGCCCGGATCGACCGAGGTTGGCTACGATCTCGCCGGCGACACCGCCGAGCTGATCGCGACCCGTTCGATCGAGGTCGACTTCGGCAGTGGCTACAGGAAGCTCTACCGGATCGATGCCCGGCTCCACGGGTAGGCATGAGGGAGATCACCATGGCGATGCGCCGCGCCGATGTCGAGTCCATGCTGCTGGCGGGGGAAACCCTCGAGTTGAGTGGTCAGGATCTGCGCGGCGCCGACCTCTCCGGTCTGGATCTGACCGGTGCCAATCTCTCGTATGCCCAACTCGACGGAGCATCGTGTCAACGCACGGTTCTCGACGGCGCCATCTTGTGGGCGATATCGGCGAGATACGTGGACTTCACCGGTGCGAGCCTCCGCAATGCCAACCTCGGAACGGCGGATCTCACGGGGTCTTTGCTCGATGAGGCCGTCCTGGTCGGCGCAAGCCTGCTGGGAGCGACCCTCTCCGGGACTTCGCGGACGGGGGCAGACTTCACTGGTGTCGACATGACCGGAGCGATCGAGGAGCAGATGACGACGATGGACGCTATCGAGTTGACCGCTGCCGACAACGGCCGCACCATCACCGTGTCGCCGGGATGCGAAGTGGTGGTGCGCCTTTCCGAGAATCCGTCGACGGGATACCGGTGGGAGACACCCGACGGCCTAGTCATCGCGAACGATGACTATGTGCGCCCCGACGAACAGGGGGTCGGTGCTTCGGGCGAACGGGTTTTCACGTTCACGGCACCGGAAGGGCCCGTCGAGCTGACGTTCTCGCTCCAACGCCCCTGGGGCGGCGGGCCACCCGACCAGACGTTCACGATCCGCCTCAGCCCCGAGACGAGGTGATGGGCACACGCCATTCGGAGCCGGCACGCTCCTGTTCCGCCGACGAGCGCCATGCGTGGTCGAGTAGTACCGTCCTGAGGGACAACCAGGTGGACGACGTGGAACGACGAGCAGGGTTTCGGTACTTCACGGTCGCAGCCGCCGCGATGATGAGCTTCGTCGCCGTGCCACTCCGCGCATCAGCGGTGAGCGTTGGATCGGGGTGTACTGCCTCGCAGAGCGGCACGACCCGCCGAGCGGGATCCACGACGCTCCGATGCACACGGGAGCGCTCCGGCAGCACCACGCGTTTCGTATGGCGACGGATCCCGACGCCCACTCCCTCAGGGTCCAGTGGTTCGTGCCTGGTTACGGGTGGCAGATCGGCGTGGAAGAACACCGACCCGGCGACGTACGCCCGCATTCTTTCGGCTGGGCGTTCGGGGCCCTCGAACTACGAGGTCGAACGGTTCGAGTACTCGATTACCTTCGTCGAAGGTGAAGTCGTCAGCTCGATGGCCGTCGACGGAACGAGCCGTGGCACAAAGGTCAGCTCGATCGTGCAGGCTCGCGCCCGCTACACGCCGTCGGCGACCGGTTGGAACGTGACGGAGATCCTCGAAGACGGTGGATCGCTGACGATCGACATCAGCGGCACCCCCTCGACAACTCCGTTGAGGTTCTACAACGGCGCGACCGGCCCCGCGCCGGCCAGGTGCAGCGGTGACACGCTCGTCATCACGCTTGCCGGCCCGGCGGCAACTGTCGAAGTCACGTTCCGGCGTTCATCGATCTAGCGATTCGCGGTTCCACGGCCGGGTGAGCGCTCTCGCTACCGGATCTCCAACAGCCGGGTCGAGACTTCCTGGGCGCGACGCGACGCGTCCTCGTGTCCCGTCACGGCGGCAAGGAATCGGCTTCGATCGATCGTGCGGGTCACCAGGTCGGTGGTGGCGACGACGGTCGCGGTGCGCGGCAGTTCGTGCAGAAGGGCGATCTCGCCGAAGGAGTCTCCTGGTCCGAGGTTCCGAATGTGCGCGCCCCTGATGGTGACCTCGACCGTGCCGGAGTCGATCACATGGAACACGTCGCCTTCATCGCCTTCGCTGAAGACGGCGCTGCCGGCATGGGTTCTGACCACCTTGGATCGTCGGGCAAGCAGTTCCAGGACGCTCTCCGGGAGGGGCGCGAAGAACGGCACGGCGCGAAGCAATTCGAGACCTTCCGGCGCGAGCGCAACCTTGTCGATCCGGCGAAGGCCTCGGGCGGATGAAACGACAAGCACCGACACGGCCCCGCCGAGGACGGTCAGTCCGGTCCGCAGGCCGACCGTGTTGATGAGCGCGGGCATGATCAGCGCCCCCAGGGCCATTCCTCCGACCAGTGCACTCTCCAAGGCACCGAACACCCGACCCATGATGGCGTCAGGCACGAGGCGCTGCAGGATCGTGAACGCGTTCACATCGACGATCGAGTTCCCGACGCCCATGAGCGCCAGACCGGTCAATGCGCCCGCCGTCGTCGGCCACGCGGCGACGAGGAGAAAGGGCGCCGCCCACAACAGCACTCCCCCTCCGAAGTCCCAAGCAAGCCGGCCCCGCTGTGACAGCACGAGCGCGATGAAGCCACCGATGATTCCCCCGACGCCCATCGTCGCGTTGAGCGTTCCCAGGCCGCCGTTGCCGAGCTCGAGCAGGTCGAGGGCGATGGCGACGACCGCCACCGACGATGCGCCCGCGATGACCGTCTGCGCGCAGAACAATCCGACCAGCAGCCGGATGTCGCGATCACGGTAGATCTCCCGGAACCCGATGCCCACGCCGGCGAAGGGGTTGGTGCGGAAAACACCTTCTTCGGACGGTTCCGACGGTTCCTCGCCGGACGTGACCTTCCGTGTGTCAGCCGCCGGCTTGAGACCCGAGACCAGCATTGCCGACCAGGCGAAGGTGACGGCGTCGAAGGCGAACACGGCCCCGTTGCCACTCACCGCAAGCAGGAGGCCGCCGATCGCCGGACCGGCGAAGAAGCCGACACTCTCGATGGTGCTCGCCACAACGTTCGCCGCGCTCAATTCACCCGGATGGTTCGCGAGCGATGGTAGCAGCGCGCCCTGGGCCGGACGAAATGCTGTGCCGACTGCTGCGGTGCATAGGCCCAACACGTATACCGCCAGTGGCGGGCCGTCGGCGGCAACGACGATTGCCGCCGGACCGACAAGAGCCACGCGGAGGAGGTCGGCGATGACCATCACGCGTCGTCGGTCGAAGCGGTCGGCCAGCAACGACGTGAACGGCGCCAGCAACGCCATGGAGACGTAACGGACGACGGCGAGCACACCCACCGCTGTCGCCCCACCCCTCGTATAGGCATAGACCGACATGCCGACGGCGTAGGCCCAGTCGCCGATGACCGAGCCGGCGAACGCCAGGTTGAGACGCCGCAGGTTCCGATTGCGGAACGCTTCGGCCATCGCCGTCTTTGATTCGCTGAGCGACTCCTGAACACTGCCCATACGCATTCCCTTGGCCAGATCGGACCTCTCGGCAACGAAGTGAAGGTGAGGGTAGCGGCTGGGTGACGTACCGTGCGGTGATGATGGCCCCTCAGCAGTGAGATGTCATCGTCGGCACCACGCTCGTCAGAGCGGCGCGCGTCTCAGTTCGTTTTCACGGACTTCTCGGCGGCTTGGCATTTTGGCCAACCTGACAGCACTTCGTGGTTCTCACTCGACGAGAACCGGGTGCTCACTGTTGGACGGGCGCCCAGTCATACGGTGAACGCACTCTCTGGCCGATGAGGCCCGCTGCCTCGGCATATCGCACCTCGCCGGCTACCTCGATTTTGCTGGTGCCCCGGTCGCCGCACTCCGACGACGGAGGCGACTCGGTCCACCCCCGGCATTGACTGACGATCACGAACCATTTGGCAGCAACCAGGACCGAATCCTGGCGTCGCGAGGCGCAACGGTCGAATTTGGACATGTTGTCGGCAACAGTCGTCCAGCCCGGCTCGCACACGGACCGTGTTTCGAAATGTGATGGGACGTACTCGCGCGAGACGAGCTCAACGGGAGCGTTGAAGTCGAATAACCCCTGGGGCTGCTTTCGCCCGCACCCGACCGCGACGACTGCCATGACGATGCACGTGGCGATGCGGCGCAGCAACGGAGTTCCTCCGCGCGCGGTCCGGGTCTTCGTCGTATGGGACGCGAGATCAGGGTCCGTGTTCAGAGTCTTCAGGTCTGCACTGTTCACGTGCATCCATCCGTTGTCAAGCAGCTCGAGGCGGCGGCCCGAAGCTACGGCTCTTGGGGTCGAGGTGCTCGGAGCAGCTCCTGGTCGCATTGGCTGGGCAGAGTGTGCGGTGCCTTTCGCCGGCGCCAGTAATCGGATCCAACCAGAGGATTACCCGTAGCACCAGTGGGTCTCTCGGGTCGCGCTTGACGTCGGCTCTTACTACTCCGCCAACGCCGCCGGGCGTCTCGTCGGCACGCTTCTCTCCGGCGTGCTGTACTGAGGCGGACTCAGCACCGCGCTCTGGGGCTCGGCGGCAATCGTGGCCATCACGTGGCTGCTGACCCTGCGACTCCCCGCTCTCCCGGCACGGGAAAGCCGACAAGGTCACGCAACTCCGAGCGAAAGCGACTCTGGCCAGCGACTGAGGACCGCCTTCAGGACCGCATTCGACTAGTGGGTTGAAGCGGTCAGCGATGTCGGTCGGTCAGTGGTGTCGGTTCTTGGTCAGCGTGTCTTTCACCTTGTCGACCACATCGTCGACCTTGTCCTTGGCATCATCGAGAAACTCCTTGACCTTGCCGGCAGCCTCATCGGCCTTGCCCTTCGCCTTCAGATCCTTGTTGCCCGTGAGGTCACCCACCGCCTGCTTGACCTTGCCCTTGGCCTGATCGAAATCCTTGTCCATGATGTTCTCCTTTTCCGTGTCGAACGTGACAGTCCCCGAGTCGTTGACTCCGGATCCCGTTTCCATCTGTCACGTTGATCTGATTCCCGGCCTCCTGCCAGAGGAGAACGTCCTGCCTCGGACCCGCGTTCAGCCACTCGGACGGGAAGAACGGCCCACGTACACGGGGAGCCACTCCGATGGGTCGCCCTTCGGCCCGGGGCGGTAGGGTCTTCCGCCCGTATCGGCAGCGCATGTGTGAACGTACCGTCAATGTGCAGCATCGTTGCAACAGCAGTTGCAATTCGTTGAGAGGACACATCATGGGAATCTCGTTCAGCATCCTGCTCATCGCCGCCGGCGCCATCCTGCGTTGGGCGGTCACCGTCACGATCGCCGG
>JANMYF010000174.1:0-2289 GCA_031381685.1 Acidimicrobiia bacterium | reverse complement strand
GTCGGCGAGGTCAAGCGCGGCGCGCTGGGCGGGTGCGAGCTCCGTTCGCGACTGCGCGTCGCCCTTGGCGATCGTGGCTTCGTCGAGTCCTTGATCCCTGGCAACTGCCAGGCGAACGGACAGTCAAGTTCCGCAATCGTGATGTCGGGCGCATTGCATGCGGACGAGTTCGGTAGTGACCGGGTCCATGGCGTCCATGCGGACCGTCGCTGCCGCAAGTTCGCCCAGACCCCGGCGGAGCGCCGGTGCGGTCGGCGTTCCCGGAGGCACTCGCCGCGCCCGGTTCACGACGCCTCCGCGAAGAGTGCATTCCACACGAGGGCCAGCCGCTGACGCTGTTCGAGCACGAGCAACGCAGATGCGAAGTCGACGAGCCCGGCGTCACCGAGGTGTTCGCCAACGGCTGCTGCCGTCTCGTCGGGCAGCGAGGCAACATCAATGACGAAAGCGTCGGTGAACGCCAGGCACGCTCGCTCCGCCGTAGTGATCATCGGGGAGTGCATCCAGGAGCTAAGCGCGCTGACCTTACCCTCGTCGAACCCGGCAGCGATCGCCGCGGGTGTGCGCGACTCGAACTCGACCGGGTTGCGGAGAATCGTGGCGATCTCGAGTCGACAAAGTTCGAGGAGGCACGGGTCGACCGAGGACCACGCCGCGTCCCACGCTGCGTCGAGCGCCGAAGCGACGTCGGGAGCGTGGCGCAACCGTTCGGCGTAAAGCGCGGCTGCAACCGTCACGACCGCCCCGGCATCTGCGAGGTGAACATCGCCGCGTCGAAGTAGTCCCGCCACAGGGTGATGAGGCCGTCGTGGACTTCCCACACCCCGGTGACCGGGATCTCGACCCAGCCGTGGGGGAACCGGAACCGGTCGGTCCGTTCGTTGCACACGACCGACCCGGTGGCCGCCTCACGATGGCAGACCCAGTCGACCTCGGAGGCGCCGGCGAGGAACGGTCCGAGCACCTTGCCGATGGACTCGCGGCCGAAGTTCTTGCCCATCGGCACGTTGTCGTACTCGCAGTGCTCGTCGACGAAGACCAGGGCAGCCTCGATGTCTCGACGCTCGATGGCGGCGATGAACGCTCGGACGGTTTCGAGGGGAGTGAGTTGTTCCATGGGAATCACCATGCCACGGGGAGCGAACGACGTCCCCACAGGTTGAAGGGGGCAATGCGCACCGGCGCTCCATCGAGGCGGAGGTCGGGGAAACGCTCGACGAGCAGACGCAAAGCGGTGCGGGCTTCGAGACGGGAGAGCGACGCGCCCGGGCAGTAGTGGTGGCCCAGCCCGAAGGACAGATGACGGCGCAGTTCTTCTGCGGGACGATCGAGGCGGAACGTGTCGGGGTCAGAGAACACCGACGCATCACGGTTCGCCGAGGCGTAGGTGACCATGACCTTGGTCTTCTCGGCGAGGCACACGCCATGCATCTCCACCGCTTCGTTGTTCGTGCGGAACAAGCCCAGAACCGGCGGGTCGAAGCGGAGGCTCTCCTCGAGCGCCGTGTCGACCAGCGATGGGTCGGCGCACACGGCCTCCCAGCGAGTGCGGTCCTCCAACAGGCGGAGCACGCAGTTCGTGATGAGCGAGGTAGTGGTCTCGTTGCCGCCGGCGAGGAGCTGGATGAGCACCTGATGGAGTTCCGGGTCGCTGAGCCGTCGGCCTTGATAGGTCGCGACCACGAAGCCGCCGATGAGGTCGTTCGGCACGATGGTGCCGAGGTGCGACTCGTCCGGCTCGCCGACACCGGCCGCAGAAAGCAGCGCGCGTCGATCGTCAATGAATCCTTGGAAGTAGGCGTTGAGCTCCGCCCGGATCTTGTCGGGAGCACGCGGGTCAGGATTGTTGAAGCACGCCACGAGATCGTCGGACCATTGCTTGAACTGCACGAGCTCGCTCGGCGGAACACCGAGCAGCTTGGCGATGACGATCACCGGAAGCGGGCAGGCGAGGAGATCGTGGAGGTCGCCACGACGCTCCGGCACAGCCGCCATCTCATCGACCAACGCGGTGGCCAACTCGTGCACCTCATCGTCGAGGCGGCCGATCATGCGCGGCGTGAAGCCCTTCTGGAAGAGCTTGCGGAACTCCGTGTGGTCGGGCGGGTCCTGGTTCAGCCCGGTGCCGCGGGTGAACTGCGGCGTCTGGCCGTACCTGCTGCTCCACTGCGCCGTGTCCTTGAGCACTGCGACAACATCGTCGTAGCGCGTGATCGTGGCGAACGAAGGAGTGAAGTCCTCGAACCGGTGGACGGGGCACTTCTCCCGCAACTCGGCGTACGCGGCCAT
>JANMYF010000247.1:0-4752 GCA_031381685.1 Acidimicrobiia bacterium | reverse complement strand
CGTACTGCTTTGCCTCGCAGCGGGAACGTCCTCTTCGGTCCCGCCCACCCGTCACCGAGATCCAGAGTCCGTAACTCGGCCAGCGTCGAACGACTGATGAACCGCTTCAATCGTCCGACCGTCACGACGTCATCGTGCGAGGCGACGAGTTGGCCGTCTTTGGTCACGCGGACATCGATGTCGAGCACGTCCGCCCCCGCGGCCTTCGCCGCACGCAGCATCTCGACGGTGTTGGGCGGACCGAACCAGTCACCGCTTCCATGGGCGATGATCAGCGTGCGGGCCGAGCGATACGGGCTGATGGGGCACGCGGCCGCTCCAGCACCTGCCATGTCGATACCGACGACAGCAATACCAAAGATCACCGCTGTGAGCGCCCGCGCTGGAAGACGATGGCGCTCCGTGCCGCGCTTGCTCATGTGAGTCACATTGCGCGCTCGGCGATGAGAAGGCTCTGAGTGGCCCGCCCGATGGGGCCGATCTGATCAGACAGCTGCGCCGCCGCCAGCCCGGTGCCGTTCTCGCTGACGCGCATGACGCTGTCGAGGCAGATCCATTCGCCTTCGGGCATCCGATGGAGGTTCACCGTGAGGTCGGCGTTCAGATAGGTGTGCGTCGTCATCGGGAGGAAGCTCCCGATAGCGTTGCTGAAGTCCGACAGGACGACCGCACGCTGGGCCGGGGATGCCTCCTCGCCGGACACGATCGGAACGCGAAGGCGTATCCACATCGCCCCCGGACCTGCTCCGAGATCGCCTTTGATGAATTGCATATCCACCGCATTGGCGTGGAAGGCGGGAAGTGTTGCTCCATCGAACTGCCGGTTCGGCGGATGACCCTGGTCGGGGCCGAGCAGCGGTCGGACGGCGGCGTCAGCTTCGGCGTTCGAAGCGTCGAAGCCGGAGGGAAACGAAATCGGCGCCCGAAGCAGCCGGAGTCCGACCGCTCGGGCGACCTCGACATCGAAGGCATCACCCGCCCACAGCGATGCCGTGATCAGCTGCACCTTGCGTCCCGGTCGAGTCGTCGCTGACGTGACCCGGAGCGGCGTGAGCGGAACCGGCCGGAGGAGTTCGACCGTCATCCTGCTCACGAGGTAGGCCAACGGATCGTCGTCCGGACCGGAGCGGTGCTCCTCGACCGCCCGGGTGAGCAGACCCGACGGCGGTCCGCCGTGCTGGGCCGTCGCGACCCATGGTCCGCGGGACAACTCCGTCGGGATCATCAGGTCACCGTCAGGCACGTAGAGCGATTCAGCCATCAGACATGGGTAGCACACGCACCCATGCCGGCCCTAAGGCAGCCACCCCTGGCGCAAGTCCGGCGCGTCGGCCAAAATGCCGTGATGGGAACAACCATCCTCATCAGTGCCGTCGCCCCGATCGTCTTGATGGTTGTGATCACGTTCTTCGTCCTTCGCGTCGTCAAAAAACGAGTCGGAGCCAGCGGGATTCCGAACATGCCCGGGATGGGCGGCTTGGGCGCTGCGGCGGCCGGCGCGGCCGGCGCGGGCGGCGCGGGCGGAGGCCCTCCACCCGAGGGCCCAGCTGATGACGACAGGCGCGAAGGCCCGCGCCCGGGTGATGAATGTTCGCTCCACGGGAGTGGTCATCAACCAGATCAACGTTCGTTGTCAGATCACCTTCGAGCTCCAACCCCTCGACGGCGGCGCGAATTTCTCCGGCTCCAAGGTGGCCACGTTGAGTCAGACGAACATGCCGCGACTGGGCGACCAGTTCCCGTGCTGGTACGACCGCAATGATCCATCAGTGTTCACCGTGTCGCTCGTGCAACAGCTCAGTCACGAACACGTGGCCATGTACCGCGAGTTCGGCATCCCCCATCCACTCGACCCGAACGGTGCCGCCGCCACGGCGCCGCCCCCCGCCGCGGCAACGCAGATCGCTTCGCCGGCCACCGGTCCCGATGGTAGCGACACCGTCGATCAGCTCAGCCAGTTGGCGACGATGCACGCGAAGGGGCTCCTCTCCGACAGCGAGTTCACGGCCGCCAAGGCCCGACTGCTCGGGTAACGAGCGGATCATCTTCGGCGTACGCTCGGGCGGTGACCGGGGAACGAGGGACGCGTCATCCGGTCGGCACCGTGGTGATTCGGCCGGCGGTCGATGGCGACGTCTCGCGTCTCATCGCCATTGAACTGGACGCCGGCGAGATGTTCCGGACCGTCGGACTCGATGCCATCGCCGACGAAGAGGCGGATGACCCCGACACGCTGCAAGCACACGTCGACGACGCAACGGCGTGGGTCGCCGAGCGCGACGGTGAGGTCGTGGGCTACGCCATCGGGTCCATCGTCGACGGCCATGCACACCTGGGTCAGGTGAGCGTGATCCGCTCGGGGCAGCGCATCGGCATCGGACGTCTGCTGATCGATCGGGTCGAGCGTTGGGGGTCCGAGCAAGGGCTGGGTTTCATCACCCTGACCACCTTCGCGGATGTTCCGTGGAACGGACCGTACTACGCGCGCTTAGGTTATTCACGTCTTCCACCCAACGAACTTACCCCGGGTCTCGCCATGATCCGCGCGAACGAAATCGCCGACGGGATCGATCTCCGTCCGAGGATCGTCATGCGAAAGCCGCTCAGATTGCGGGGCGCCACCACCTGACACCGTGGAGCCGATCTCGGCGTTCGCGTTTCGCGTTCGCGTTCGGACCAGCAGGCCCTCTGACGGGACCGCTCTTCGGGTCAGCGCAGGGCGTTTCGGAGCGCGTCAAGCCGCTCGGGCACTGCGGCGTACCAGACCCACAGACCCCGCTTCTCGCGAGACACGAGACCGGCGTCGACGAGGATCTTCATATGATGACTTACGGTCGGCTGGGAGCGGCCCGAGGGCTCGACCAGGTCACACGCGCAGACCTCACCCTTCGCCGACGCCACGATGGAGAGCAGGGTGAGTCGAATCGGGTCGGCCAGCGCGGCGAACGATTGGGCGAGGATCTGGGCGTCGGACCCGTCGAGCATCGACGTCCGAACGGGACTGCAGCAGGCGATCGGATCCGCTTGGATCTTGCGCAAGGTCTTCGTCGACGAGGCCATGGCGACAAGTGTATCGAAGATCGTCGAAGAAATACATTGACAGAGGTCGATCTATTCGCAAGAGTGGTGCGTATCGACGATCATCGATACGATCGTCTGCGATTCCTGAGGAGGAACACCATGTCCCGAGTCCAAGTTGCGCTCAACGTCGGCGACCTCGACGCATCGATCGAGTTCTACACCAAGCTCTTCCGCACCCCGCCGGCCAAGGTCCGTGAGGGCTACGCCAACTTCGCCATCACCGAACCGCCGCTCAAGCTCGTCCTCATCGCCGGCCAGGGCGAACCCGGCACGCTGAACCACATCGGCGTCGAGGTCGGGTCGACCGACGAGGTCGCCGAGGCCGCGGCGCGCATGCAGGGGGAGGGCGCGGCATGCGCCGTCGAAGAAGCCACCACGTGCTGTTACGCCGTGCAGGACAAGGTGTGGGTGAGCGGACCCGAGATCCCGTGGGAGATATACACCGTGCTTGCCAACGCCGCCACCATGGCACCGGCTACCGGCGAGTGCTGCGTCCCCGAGGTGGCGAGCCCGGTCGCCAGCGCCCGGCCGAACGCCTGCTGCTAGCCCTGAGTGTCGACCAACCCTTAGTGTCGCTAGCCCTGCGTATCTACCTCTGCGAGCACTTCGCCGATGATTTTCGTGACCGTGTGGGCGGCGATGAGCTCGCCGCCCTCGGCATCTGCGACCTCGGCGGCGAAGCCCTTCACCGCCGGAGTTCCGCCCACCAAGACATGGCGAAGTGCCTCCGCACTCGACTCGGGGTCGTCAAGAGCATGGACGGCTTTCGCAACGTCGTGTTCCGGGTCCTCGGCAACCGCATGGACCACAGCCATGGCCTCTTCGCGGCCGCTCGCAGTCGACGTCGCCGCGTGTGAACCGACCTGTTGGAGGTCCCACTGGGCGAGCGCCTCGATGTAGCCACCTTCGCCTGGGTGGAGCAGACGCGTCGTCGGTGCGTCGACGTCGATGACGCCCGAGTCCTCGTCGTGGCGACCGGGGATGATCGGGACAATCAGGTTGCCGTCGTCAGTTCGTAGGATGTCCATGTCGGGCCCGGTACCCCGACTCCGGCCACGGCAAACTCATGAGCGCGCAAGACTGCTTGGCGAAACGGGCGGCTCGATCGGGGTTGCGGCCCTCTCGTGGTTGACGCGCGTTCGTCCGCCGGTGGGTCGGACCGGCGAGTGCGCACGGGTCCCGTAGGAATGCACGACCTGACGGCTGGTGTGCGGCCAAACACCTCCCAGCGCCGTTGGGAGGTGTCTAGCCCCCATACATGGGGGCAACCTCTCTCCCAACCGACAGGTGCCAGTCGAAGGACACGGGCATGGTGGGCCATTGGTCGCAGAAGCTGATGATCCCTGTTTCGCGGCGGGGAGACGGGGGTACGTTGACATCACCCAACGGCTGAGAGCAGTGGATGAGACCGGACCATCCCCACGATCCACTTGGTGTCACTCACCGGCGCGGTCGGTCGCGCCTGGAGCCGGCCGAGCCGATCCTCGCCGAACTGTTCAGCGTCGAGCGTCTCGAACAGCACGCACGAACGCTCGCACTCGCCCAACTCGTCACGACGAGCGACCGACGCGGGCGCGACGTGCACCCTCGCATCGACGAGAACGGCCGTGTCCTCGTCGCGTCCTACCGCCTGCTCGCCCGCGCCATCCGAGAAGAGCGCTCCGTCACGCC
>JANMYF010000126.1:0-1832 GCA_031381685.1 Acidimicrobiia bacterium | reverse complement strand
ATCGATGATGCACTCGGCCCACCGGCGGACTCGCCCGCACCAGCGTTCGATGCGGCGGTCGCCTCGTAGAGCTTCTGCGTGGCACTCTGGCTCGCCTGCGCAAGGCCATCGGTGGCCCGCTTGATGGCCTCGATGTCGCTGCCGTCTTTGACCTTCTTCAGTTCGTCGAGGGCAGCCTCGACCCGGGTCTTCTCGTCTGCCGGTATCTTGTCGCCGTTGTCGCGAAGGAACTTCTCGATCTGATACACGAGCGAGTCGGCGTTGTTTTTTGTCTCCGCCTCCTCCTTGCGACGACGGTCGTCCTCCGCGTGAGCCTCGGCATCCTTCACCATCTGGTTGATCTCGTCCCTGCTGAGCGACGATTGGCCCGTGATGGTCATCGACTGCTCTTTGCCGGTCGCACGATCCTTCGCCGACACGTGCACGATGCCATTCGCATCGATGTCGAAGGTGACCTCGATCTGCGGGACACCACGCGGCGCGGGCGGCAGGTCGACGAGTTCGAACTTGCCGAGCGTCTTGTTGTACATCGACATCTCACGCTCGCCCTGCAGCACATGGATCTGCACCGACGGCTGCATGTCGTCAGCCGTGGTGAACACCTCGGTGCGACGGGTCGGGATCGTGGTGTTGCGCTCGATCAACTTCGTCATGACGCCGCCTTTGGTCTCGATGCCGAGCGAGAGCGGGGTCACGTCGAGCAGGAGGACGTCCTTCACATCGCCCTTGAGCACACCTGCCTGCACGGCGGCGCCAACCGCGACGACCTCGTCGGGGTTCACGCCCTTGTGCGGCTCTTTGCCGGTGAGGCCCTGCACGAGGTCGTAGATCGCCGGCATGCGGGTGGATCCGCCGACCATGACCACGTGCTGGATGTCGGCCTTGTTCAGCCCGGCGTCCTTGATGGCCTGCTCGAAGGGCACCTTGCAGCGCTCGACGAGGCCGGCGGTCATCTCCTGGAACTTGGCGCGCGTCAGCGACACATCGAGGTGCTTGGGACCTTCGCTCGTCGCGGTGATGAACGGCAGGTTGATCTGCGTCTGCTGCACCTGGCTGAGCTCGATCTTGGCCTTCTCGGCCGCTTCCTTCAGTCGCTGCGTGGCCATGCGATCGGCGGCGAGGTCGACACCCTCGGTGCTCTTGAACTCCCTCACGAGCCAATCGATGATCGCCTGGTCCCAGTCGTCGCCACCGAGGTGGGTGTCGCCGCTCGTGGACTTCACCTCGAAGACACCATCGCCGATCTCGAGCACCGACACGTCGAACGTGCCTCCGCCGAGGTCGAAGACCAGGATCGTCTGATCCTTGCCGTCTTCGCGATCGAGACCGTACGCCAACGCAGCCGCGGTGGGCTCGTTGATGATGCGGAGCACTTCCAGACCGGCGATCTGGCCGGCCTCTTTCGTGGCTTGACGCTGCGCGTCGTCGAAGTAGGCCGGCACCGTGATGACGGCCTGGGTGACAGTGTCGCCGAGGTACGCCTCCGCATCACGCTTGAGCTTCATCAACGTGCGGGCGCTGATCTCTTGGGACGTGTACTTCTTCCCGTCGATGTCGACGCTCCAGTTGGTGCCCATGTGGCGCTTCACCGAGCGGATGGTCCGGTCGGGGTTGGTGATCACCTGGCGTTTGGCAACCTCGCCGACGAGTACTTCACCGTCCTTCTTGAACCCGACGATCGACGGGGTCGTTCGCGCACCCTCGGAGTTCGGAATGACGACGGGCTCGCCGCCTTCGAGAACGGCGACGACGGAGTTGGTGGTACCGAGGTCGATACCGACGGCCTTGGGCATGGGGAGCTCCTGGAGAGAAGAGGTTGGTGAATAGATCTT
>JANMYF010000096.1:0-7074 GCA_031381685.1 Acidimicrobiia bacterium | reverse complement strand
CCCGGCCTCGGCCTCGCGCCGTGTGCGGAACCCGCCACGGGACACCTGGCGACGCTTCCCGTCGGGCCCAGGATCGGGCTCAGCCCAGAAGTACCACTTCTCGCCGCGCTTCTTGAAGTGCCCCTTCACGGTCCCAATCGTACCGAGTCCGTTAGCAATCCGTTAGCAATTGCCCAAACCGACCAACGGGCCAGAACAGCCGAGGAGGCATTTCCCCTGGTCACAAGCTTGTGCGGGTGACAGGAATCGAACCTGCACGTCTTTCGACACCAGGACCTAAACCTGGCGCGTCTGCCAATTTCGCCACACCCGCGAGCGTCGCTACCCGAGCGTATCGGAGCGCTCGGAATCCCGGATGGGGCGTCGTTGCATCCCGGATCGTGATTTCCGGCCGCGGGAATCACGCGGGAGGGGCGATGCGGGATGGGGATGAGCGGTTTGTGGGATGAGCGGAGTCGATCGGTGAGGGACGGCGCGGCCAGACAGACGAAGCGCCATCCGGCGACGCGCCGGGGCCGAAAGAAGAACCGTCGAGGTGAGCACGATTGTGCTGGGGTCCCGCCTATCGTGGTCGCCGTGGAACTTCCGATCCCGTTTGCCCAGTCCGCTCTGCCTCCCGGAGCCGATGTCTTCGACCGACTCCTTCGGGAGCGCATCGTCTTCCTCGGCGGCCAGGTCACCGATGAGCTCGCCATCAACATCAGCGCGAAGTTGCTGCTGCTTGATGCCGAGGAGCCCAATCGAGACATCTTCCTCTACATCAATTCGCCCGGTGGCTCGGTCTACGCCGGCATGGCGATCTACGACACGATGCAGTTCGTTCGTCCGAATGTCGCCACCGTGTGCCTCGGTATGGCCGCTTCCATGGGCCAGTTCCTCCTCTGCGCCGGCGCCCCGGGGAAGCGGTATTCGCTTCCGCACGGCCGAGTGCTCATGCACCAGCCCCTTGGCCAGATGCAGGGCCAGGCCAGCGACATCAAGATCCACGCCGAGAACATCATGCGCACGAAGCGCGAGATGGCCGAACTGATCGCCCATCACACCGGTCAGCCGGTGGAGCGAATCGAGGCCGACTCCGACCGTGATCGTTGGTTCACTGCCGAGCAGGCTCTCGAATACGGCATGATCGACAAGATCGTCGAGAAGCAGAGCTGACCTCTCCGGCTCGGATGGCGAGCCGGACGATACAAGTTGCGCGCGCATATGTATGCGCGCAGAGAACTGGCCCCGGAGACGCCCAGCGCAGCACAGCGGTGACGCGCGTATCTAGACGTGTGCACCCTCGAGGATTGCCTCGGCGGCCCGTCGTCCGCTGACGAGCGCGCCCTGGATCGATGCCTGGTCGCGGTGATCGCCGCAGACGTAGAGGCCGTCGGCCAGTTTCACCGGGCGCGCCACCGGCTCCAGCGTCGGCTGAGCCGGCTGGGCGTGGGCGATCTCATAGGTGGGCAGGGTGGTCCAGCCGTCGACCTCGGCCCCGATCCAGCGTCGGAGTTGGGCGCGTCCCTCGACGTCCAACTGGCCATGCCAGGTGGCCCGGTCCATCCCGGACGGGCGTGCCGCGATGATCGACGCCGACACGAGATGGCGGCCGGGTGGGGCGTAGCTGGGCGAGACGTTCGACGGCACGCACACGTTGTTGATCGGGCCACCGCCCTCGGCAGGGGATGCACCGTTGCCGTTCAGCAGCAGCAGTGGCCCGTCGAACGGCGCTCGGTCGGCCGCGTAGTACAGGCACACCACGGCATTCGAGCCCGGCTCGGGCACCGCGCCGCCGAGCAGACGGGCCGCCTGCGGTCCTTCGGTGGCGACGACGACGGCACCGGCAGAAAGCTCGGCCGAGTCCGTGAGCGTCACCGAACCGGCGGAAACGGCCGCCACGCGGGTGCTCAGTCGCACCGTGCCTGCGGGTAGGCGGGCGGCGAGCTGGGCCGGGATCATCCCCATGCCGTTGGCGGGGATGGCGTTGTCGCCGGTGCCGAGCATCCGGAAGACGAAGTCGAACATGCGGCTGGAGGTCGAGAGCGACGCATCGAGCTGGATCCCGGCGAACAAGGGGCGGAGAAAACGTTCGACCATGGCGGTCGAGAACCCGAGTGAACGCAGCCGCTCCGCCGTCGATGTCTCCGGGCGGGCCCACATCTCCTCGAGCGTCCCCCGCCCGCTGTTGAGGCGCAGCCAACCGATACGAGCCTTGTCGATGGGGGAGCCGACGGGCGCGGCGAGCGACGCCGGAATGGACCGTACGTCGCGAAACGGATCCCCGAGCAGCACCCGCTTGTCACCGACCTGCACCAGCGTGCCGGGACGGAAGGAGCGGAGGTCAAGGGCCCGGTAGTCGAGCATGGCCTGCGCCTCGGGATAGGCGGTGAGGAGCACCTGGAAGCCGCGGTCGAGGATGAACCCGTCAACGACGTCGGAGCGGACCCGTCCGCCGACGCCGTCTGACGCCTCGAGAACGGTGACGGTGCGTCCGGCCTTCGTGAGATGGACCGCGCAAGCCAGCCCGGCGAGTCCGGCCCCGACGACGATGACGTCAGCGTCGGGCACGGGTCAGCTCTTGGTGGAAACGATGTGGGCGAGCGCCGGGCCGACCTCGGGATGCTCGAATCGGAAACCGCTGGCGAGCAGGGCCGTCGGCAGCACGTTGGCACCGCTGAGGAGCATCTCCTTGACCATCTCGGCACCGTAGAGCATCTTCACCGGGAACAACGGCGTCGGCACCAGCGTCGGGCGTCGAAGCGCCTTACCGAGCGCCTTGGTGAAGGCGGCGTTGGTGACCGGGTTCGGAGCCGACAGGTTGACGGGACCGCGAAGTGATTCGGTGGTGAGGCAGTGGATGATGGCCCGCACCTCGTCGTCGACGGCGATCCACGGCAGATACTGGCGGCCCGAGCCGAATCGGCCGCCGAGGCCGAGCTTGAACGGCAGCAGCTGCGCCTTCAGGGCGCCACCCTTCGTCGACATCACGATGCCGGTCCGCAGGAGGACCGTGCGCACGCCGGCGTCGATTGCCGGCTGGGCGCATGCCTCCCAAGCGATGACCACGTCGGCGAGGAAGCCGGTGCCGGCGGTCGATGTCTCGGTGATCCGCTCGTCCTGGCGATCGCCGTAGAAGCCGATGGCCGAGCCGGAGGCGAACACCGACGGTTTGGCGGTGAGGCCGGCGATGGTCTCGGCGATCAGGGTGGTGCCCTTGACCCGGCTGTCGAGTACCCGTGCCTTGTGCTCCTCGGTCCACTTCGCGTCGCCGATGCCCTCACCGGCGAGATGGACGACGGCCCACGCACCTTCGAGCGCGGCAGCGTCGATCGAGCCGGCCTGCGGGTCCCACCGGGCTTCGCCGGAACCGGGGGAGCGGCGTACGAGCCTGGTCACGGGGTGTCCGGCCGCGGTCAGTGCCGCACACAGAGCGGTGCCGATCAGCCCGCTCGCCCCGGTGACGACGACGCGCTGTGAAGAGGCTGGTGTGGTGTCCATGCCGCCGAGCCTATGGCTGCTCTCGCGCTATCGATGCGGGTCACGGCCGCCGTCAGGTGCAGCAGAGCGATTCCGAACGGGGCGCCTCCGGAGAGAATCGAACTCCCGACCCGCGGATTAGAAGGCCGCTGCTCTATCCAACTGAGCTACGGAGGCTTGGCCTCTAGTCTCGCACGACCGTCGCCGGACCGGGCGGCGAAGTCGTGACGGGCACGGTCGTCGGCGCCCCGGGAACTGCTCCGTTGTCACGGACCACCGTCGACGGTGTCGGCGTCGGGGCCTCGCACAGGGCGCGCCCCTTGGCGGCGAGCACCCGGAGGTTCGCGTCGACTGCCTGCTCTGCCAGCAGTTCGTCGTTGGTCATGGCAGCGACAAGCGCATCGAGGATCGCCGGGATGCTCGGCCGGTCGTCGAAGAGCAGCACGTCGTTGCCCGCCCGCAGGGCGAGGACGGCGGCATCGGGAGCGCGGTAGTAGTAGCGGATCGGCCACATCGACAGGGAGTCGGTGACGATCAGGCCGCGATGTCCGTACTCGCCGCGCAGGAGCTGGGTGAGGGCCCGGCTCGACAGCGACGCCGGGAAGGTGTCGAGCCCGGGAACGTAGAGGTGCGCCGACATCACCCCGATGCGAGGGTCGGCGACGCTGGACGCGAACGGCACGAGGTCGGCGGTCCGGAGCGAGCCGAACGGTGGGGTGAACGCTCCGATGTTGTGCGAGTCGCCGTTGGCGTTGCCGTGACCGGGGAAGTGCTTGAGTACGGGGATGATCCCGGCGTCGAGCATGCCCAGCGCAAAGGCCCGTCCGTAGGCGGCGACGACCGCTGGGTCGCCACCGTAGGAACGATCGCCGATCCCGTTCGTGCCCGCAGCGCTCCCGAGGCCTCCGGTGGGGTCGAGGTCGACGTCGGGAGCCAGATTCATGGTGAAACCGAGGGCGCGCATGGCGCGGCCATGTGCCGCAACGGCGGTTCGGTACTGCGAAGTGGTCAGCGTCTTCGCCGCCCGGCGGGCGGCGGGGAGCGCCCCGACGGCCGTCCGGAGGTGCTGCACTCGTCCACCCTCCTCGTCGACGGCGACGAATGCCGGACCGTGACGGCCGGAATCGCGGAGCAGCCGTAGCTTGGCGCCGGAGGCTTTGGTCGGCGTCCCTCGGACCAGGATTCCGCCGAGACCTTCCCCCTTGACGATCGCGATGGCCTCGTTGACCTGGGCAATCGGAACGCCGACCATGACGAGGTTGGCAGCTCGATCGCGCAGTGACCAGGAGGTGACCTCCGATCGCGAAACGCACGCTGCCACCGACGGGATCGTGGTGGAAGCAGTGGAAGGGGCAACCGACGCGGCTGCCCTCGGCGCTGTTCCGGCGATCCCCGTCAGACCCATCACGGTGGTGAGGGCCCCGCTCACCAGGGCGATTGCCGATACGGATCGGGACATCCCCTCCAGGCTAGAACCGGGTCGTGGTGGCCCGGAGCAGGACGGTGCCGCCGCAGCGGGGTCGCGGCGCTAACCTCGAGCGCAACGGTTCGTCGGCCTCGGGTCGACCACAGCGACGCACGACGCCCCGCTGGCGCGGGGCCCCTTCCCAAAGGACGCCGATGGTGTACCCGAACGAGAACCAAGTCGAACGCACCTCTGCGCCTCGACGCAGCCTGCTACGGGCCGTGTGTGCCCTCGCGCTCGTAGCCGCCGTTTTCGGTTCAGTCGAGCCGGCCGACGCCGCCAAGAAGACCACGAAGAAGTCGAAGGCCGCCGCCCGGGCGACGTCCGTCAAGCAGGTCAAGGTCACCCTCGGGGATCTTCGTCGGACGAAGGCGGAACGCGAGAAGGTGCGTGCCCGCGCCCGCGAGGCGTCGAGAAAGGTCAACGCGCTCAAAGCCAGCCAGAGCAAGGTCTCGCGCAAGCTCGAAGCGCTCAACAGCACCGTGCGGGTGACCAGTGTGGCGCTCGACAAGGCCCAGCGGTCAGCGGCTTCGGCGAGTCGCGAGGCCGCGCAGGCGAGGGCTCGCGAACGTGCGCTCACGGTGAAGCTGGCGACCCTTCGGGCAACGTCGTATCAGGCGGCGCTTTCCGCAGTGGCCGCGCCGACCGTGATGCAAGTCGACTCGTTCTTGTCCAGCTCAACGGCCGATGAGGCCGACCGCCGGTCGGTGATCGACTCGCTGGGCAAGCGGCGTACCGCGGATGTGCTCGACGCCTTGACGGCGACGCAGGAGGATCTCGCCATCGAACGGGCGGTCGCCGTCCGGGCCGAACTCCGCGCCCAGTCATACAAGGAATCGGTGGCCGACAAGCTCAGCAGGTATCGCTCGGCACGGGCGAAGCAGCGGCGGTTTGCCGTCGACGTGGAGACCCGTCTCGAACAGCAACTGTCCGAGGCATCCTCGATCTCCCTCATCGATTCCAAGCTCGCCGCCCAGTACGAACGTGATCTCACCGTGCTCGCCCGTCAACTCCGGGCGGCCGGAGCAGGCGCCGGTGGGAAGGGGAGCGGTTCCTTCACGATCCCGTCCTTCGCCGACATCGCGGCCACCGGCGGTGGTGATACGCACGGCATCAAGGTGGCGTCCAGTCTTCGCGGCAATCTCGCCCGGTTGCTTGCTGCGGCCAAGGCCGACGGCGTCAACTTCACCGGTGGCGGGTACCGGTCATCGGCAGGCCAGATCGCTCTGCGTCGGGCCCACTGCGGATCGAGCACGTTCGCCATCTACCAAGCCCGCGCCTCGTCGTGCAGTCCTCCGACGGCACGACCGGGGTTCTCGCAGCACGAACTCGGCTTGGCGGTCGACTTCGCCGAGGGTGGGCGCGGCTTGACCCGTGGCTCGGCCGGATACCGGTGGCTGCGGGCCAACGCCCACCGCTATGGGCTCAAGAACCTCCCGTCGGAGCCGTGGCACTGGAGCACCACCGGTCGGTGACGCTCGCGTGCGCCGCGGGTCCGTCGCGCCAGAGACGGTCCGGCGGGCCTCCGGCCACCCGGGTCAGTCGTCGCCGTTGCGGTAACGCCGCGACGACTTTCGCTCGGAGGTCTGCGCCTTCGCCGTGAGCCGGCGTTGGACGGAGCCTTTGGTCGGCCGGGTCTTGCGCCGGACCGTGGGGACCCGGAGGGCCTCGACCAGCATCGACACGAGGCGCTCGGCAGCGAGGTCGCGATTGCGGAGCTGGGAACGCTCGTCGCGTGCCACGATGCGCACCCATGGGCCGAGCTTCTCCATCACCCGCAGCCGTTGCGCTTCGGAGAATGCCGTCGACGTCTCGATGTCGAAGCGCAGTTCCGCTGCCGTGTTCGAGGTGTTGGCATGCTGCCCGCCCGGCCCACCGGCGGCGATGAAGCTCCACTGGAGCTCCGCCGCCGGAATGACACAGGTTCGGGTCACTCGCAAGCCGTCGTCCACCCAGACCAGTGTTCCAGAGCTGCGGTCGGATCAAGCGCCATGCCCCGGGGAACGCAAACGCGCTTCTCACGACCAGCGCGGCCGGTCTACACTCGATGCCCGCTGCATGGTGGCCGTAGCTCAGCTGGTAGAGCATCAGGTTGTGATCCTGAGGGTCGCGGGTTCGAGCCCCGTCGGTCACCCAACTCGTTGCCCGGG
>JANMYF010000095.1:0-9991 GCA_031381685.1 Acidimicrobiia bacterium | reverse complement strand
CTTCCCACCTTGCGGTACTCGCCCGTTGTGCTCCTCCGTCGCACCGGGTCTCCGTTCCTCGGCGGGCCCCTTCCCGGTGCCACCCCTCCCGCTCCTGGCGCTGAGCGGCAATCCGATGCTGCCTTCCCCGCTCCCGGGGTCCTGTCACCGGGATGCTTCCCACCTTGCGGTACTCGCCCGTTGTGCTCCTCCGTCGCACCGGGTCTCCGTTCCTCGGCGGGCCCCTTCCCGGTGCCACCCCTTCCGCTACCCGAGTTGACGGTTTTGCCACGTTCTTCGTGGTGCCTTCGGTCTTCTCGACCTTCGACTACGGGGCTTGGGAATCCCTCATGAGTGATCTTGGGGATCTGGTTCGGCGGGTTGTGGGGTGGGCCGAAGGGGATGAGCAGGTCGAGGCGTACGCCGCGCATTCGCGTGACACCGACGTCGAGATCTATCAGGGTGAGATCGAGACGCTGTCGAGCGCCGAGACGAGTGGCATCGGCATCCGGGTCGTGCTGCCCGGGCCGGATGGCAATCGTCAGGGCTTCGCCTACACCGGCTCGCTCGATGAGGCTGGGCTGCGAGCCACGCTCGTCGAGGCCCGCGACAACGCATCGTTCGGGACTCCGGATGCGTTTCTCGGGCTCACCTCGCCGGACGGCGTGGCCGCCGCTGCGCTTGACATCTGGGATGAGTCGCTCGTCTCGTTCGCAACGGACGCGAAGGTCGAGATGGCCATGGAGCTCGAGCGCCGCGTCCGGGCCGGTGATCCGCGCATCCGTTCGCTGCGCAGCGCGAGCTACGGCGACGGCCTGCTCGAGGTTGCGCTCGCATCGACCGCGGGAATCGACGCATCGTTCCGTCGGACCGGGTGCTCGGTCGTGGCCTACGCGATCGCCGGGGACGAGGACGACACCCAGACCGGGTTCGGCTACTCGGTAGGCCGGGCTCCCACGGGTCTCGACGTGGCCAAGGCCGCAGCGATGGCCGTCGATCGGGCCACGCGTCTGCTCGGTTCGACGAAGCCTCCTTCGCAGCGCACCACCGTCGTGTTCGACCCCTACGTCACCTCATCGCTCCTCGGCATCCTGGGCGGCACGCTCAACGGCGAGTCGGTGCTGAAGGGCCGATCGCTGTTCGCCGACCGAGTCGGACAGCAGGTTGCCGTCACCGGTTTCACGCTCGTCGACGATCCAACCAATCCCGATGCCTTCGGGGCAACGCCTATCGACGCGGAGGGTCTGGCCACGCGTCGGATCCCCTTGATCAACGACGGTGTTCTGCAGGGGTTCGTCCACAACTCCATCTCTGCCCGTCGCGCCGGCAACGGCGCCGTGTCCACCGGCAGTGCTGTTCGCAGTGGATTCAAGGGGACGCCGGGTGTCGGCTGCCGTGCATTGACCGTTCGTCCGGGCACCATGTCGCGCGACGAGATCCTCGCAAGCGTGGGCGATGGTGTCCTGGTCCAGTCGGTGAGCGGGATCCACTCAGGTGTCAATCCGGTGAGCGGTGACTTCTCCGTCGGAGCGGAAGGTCTGATGGTCCGTAACGGCTTGGTCGCCGAGCCGATCCGCGAGTTCACCATTGCGTCGACCCTTCAGCGGATGCTCATGGACATCGTCGGCATCGGCTCGGATCTCGAGTGGCTGCCGGGCGGTTCGGCCGGTCTCACACTGGCAGTCCGCGACATGAGCCTCTCCGGATCGTGACCGTCGCTGCTGATCGCGCGGCGGTTCGTGGTGCGGTTCGCCGCTCGACTCGAGCCGCCCGCCGCGCTCTCGACCCGATCGATCGGGAGCGGTTTTCCGAGATCATCTGTGCACATATCGCATCGACTGCCGCGTGGATATCGGCATCGACTGTCACGCTCTTCGTGCCGATGGTTCCGGAAGTCGATGTGTGGCCCTTGGTGCATCGTGGGCGCGCGGAAGGCAAAGCGATGGCGATCCCGCGAATCGTCGACCGGGTCGGCGGGATCATGACCTTCGATCGTCTCGCGCCGGAGAACGCATCCAACGCTGTGGACGGGCGTGTCGACCTCGTCGACGGCTTGTTCGGAATCCCCCAGGCCCGTCATCCTGACGAGGTCGGTTCGGAGGAGATCGATCTCGTGATCGTGCCGGCGACGGTGTTGGACGAGAACGGCGACCGACTCGGGGGCGGAGCCGGGTATTACGACCGATGGCTCGCCGCAGCGCGCCGCAACCCCGCTCGACTGCCCTTGGCAATCGGTGCGGTCTTCGCCGTTCAGGTGGTGGCGGCGGACACCTTTCCGGTGGAACCGCACGATCAGCGCCTCGACGCGTTCGTCACCGAGAACGGGTTGTATCGCTGCAGCGACGCGTGGGTGGCTGGTGCCTGAATCTCGTGCAAAACTTCGTCGCCAACCGGACATCACGTCGCCGACCACCGACGCGTCGGTCAGACATCGATGTGCTGACGGGTCGTAGTCTCGGCACATGACCCAGCAGCCGCCCCCGCCCCGCCTCGTCGCGGGCGCCGATCATGCCGGAGTGCATCTCAAGGACATGCTCGTCGCCCATCTCCGTGAGGGAGGCTACGAGGTGCTTGATCTGGGCACCCACGGCGACGCATCGGTCGACTATCCCGACTACGGCGCTGCCGTTGCCGGCGCCGTTCTCGACGGCCGCGCCGATCTCGGGTTGGCCGTGTGCGGAAGCGGTATCGGCATTGCCATCGCGGCGACGCGAGCGGGGGCGCGGGCGGCGACCGTGCACGACGTGACGAGTGCACGCCTTTCGAGGCTGCACAACGACGCCAACGTGGTCTGCATGGGCGAACGGTTCCTTGGTGTCCAGGTGGCGAAGGACGCACTGGACGCGTTCGTGACCACGCCGTTCGAGGGTGGTCGACACGCCGCCCGGGTCGCCAAGATCGAGGCGATCGTCCGGAGCGAGACCGAGGACGGGCTAGCCGGGATCGGGTGACGACGCCTGACGTTCAGAGGAAGCCGACGTGGTCGGCGCGACAGAGGTGACAGCGGGAGGCCGCGTCGGCATGGTGGTGGTGACGTTCGGCAACGGTGTCGCTCCTGGAGCCGTGCCGACGTAGCCGGCTTGGGCGAGGGCCCAGACGATGAGGTCGCTGTAGTACCTCCCGCCGGTCCCCGACAGATGCAGCTTGTCCTTGCCGAAAAGGTAGGTCCGATCGCCCGCCGCGACGTTCCATTCAAGGATCCGCATGTTCGGATACACCTTCGTCTCGTCGCGCAGGAGCGTGTTCAGCTTCGGTGCCCACTCCCGGGTCTCGCGCATGGTGATGAACACCACCGGGATCGTGGGGCCAATGGCGTCGACGAGCGCGGCGAACTGCTTGCGGGTCGGTACCCCGTTGTTGCCGAGGTGGATCACCACTGCTCCAAAAGGTGGATGCTTCGCGGTCTGCTCGCGGAACACCTTCACCCCTTCGGCGAAGGGACGGGAAACCGCGGCATCGATGACACTTCCGTTCCCCAGGCGGGTGCGCAGCGCCGGCACCGCTCCCTTCATGATCGAATCGCCGATCGCCAGAACTGCCCGCGGGCGCGGGGCGGTTGGCTCGGCGATGGAGGCCGCAACCGCTTCGGCGGAGTTCATGGTCGTGTTCGGCTGTTGCGGGTCGGGAGGTGGCGCGGGGAAGGTGGTCGGGGCCGCGCTGGTCGAGACGGCGAAGGCCGGTGCCGGAGGCGGCGCGGTCGGCATCATCGTTGTCGCCACGGTCGAGGCCACGGTGGCTGACACGGTCACGGTGGCTGACACGGTCACGCTGGTCGGCACGGTCACGGTGGCCGGCACGATCACGGTCGGGGAAGGCTCGGCGGTACGGACGACGAGTTCGTCGGACGGGTTCGAGAGCGAATCGGCGATCCCGTCGTTCAGCGCCGCCCGACTCACGCCGGCCGCCCCTGCTGTGAAGACGAGTGTTGCGGCGGCTGTGCCGAGATACCAGCCACGCGACCGGCGGAGCGCGCCCGGTCGACCCGCGATGCTCGCCCACCAACGTCCAAGCACGCCTCGGCGGAATGGCCGCTCGATGCACCGGTACGACACTTCCGTCAGTGCCAGCGAAGCGCCGAGTCGAAGCGCGGCAAGCACCCAACGATCGATGCCGACCGGCACGTCGAGCCCGGGCTGGGTCAGCGCGACGACCGGCCAGTGCCACAGGTACAGGCTGTAGGAGCGCACGCCCAGCCATGTGAGCGGTCCGCACGCGAGAGCCCGTTCGGCGAGCGAACCAGTACGCGTCGCCGCCCACACGGCGACGGCGGCGAGGACAGCGACCAGTGCGAATCCGCCCCGGTAGAGGAAGGCGTCCTGGTCTCCAACTGCGGTGGTGGTGACGCCGAGAAGGGCGAGGGCCGCCAGTCCGAGGACACCCGACGTGAGCTTCCGGCCACCGCGGGGCACCGGGTCGTTGGCGCCGACCCACAGCGCCAACGCGGCACCGAGGAGTACCGCGACGAAACGGGTGTCCGAGCCGAAATACTCCCTCGACGGGTCCTCGCCCGGGCGATACGCAACGGCGCACCAAGTGGCGGAGATCGCGCCGAGCAGCGTCGTCAGGACGGCCATTGCGCGACGGTCCCGACCGGTAAACGCCGCGACCAGGAGGAGGACGACCGGCCAGACCAGGTAGAACTGCCCCTCGATCGCCAACGACCAGAGGTGACGGGTGAGCGGTGGGCGGCCGAGACGGTCGAAGTACGACGTCGACGACGCGATCATCCGCCAGTTGCTCATGAAGAAGGCGGACGCTGCGAGGTCGAGGCGGCCGGCTGCAAGCTTTTCGGGCATTCGAAAGCCGTACACGGCGCCAATACCTGCGAGCAGTGCGATCAAGGCGGGCACCAGCCGACGCACCCGTCGCATCCAGAAGGCCCGAACGTCGATTCGGCCGGTCGCCGACAGTTCGTCGGCGAGGATCTTCGTCACCAAGAACCCGCTGACCACGAAGAACACGTCGACGCCGAGGAACCCGCCGCTCGCTCCCGGAAGTCCGAAGTGATACGCGACGACGACGGCGACGGCAAGGCCTCGGAGACCGTCCAGGCCGGGAAGATACGTGATCGAACGCCCGTTCACTCGGCCAAGAGAGTAGTGGTGACAGATGGATATCCTCTTTGCCCGTCGCCGGCCGCTCGGCGACCACGGGTAGCCTTACCGTGTGTCCGGAACTGATCACACCCAGCCTCGCGATCCCGTGTTCGACCTGATCGACGACGAACGCGAACGCCAACAGTCCGGTCTCCAGCTCATTGCGTCGGAGAACTTCACGTCTGCCGAGGTGATGGCCGCCGTGGGCTCGGTTCTCACCAACAAGTACTCGGAGGGCTATCCGGGCAAGCGGTATTACGGCGGCAACGCGGTGGTCGACGAGGTCGAGCAGATCGCCATCGACCGCGTCAACGCAATCTTCGGGTCGGAACACGCAAACGTGCAACCCCACTCGGGAGCGAACGCGAACACTGCCGCCTATCTCGCCGTACTCAAGCCGGGGGACAAGGCGATGGGTCTGCGCCTCGATCAGGGCGGCCACATCACCCACGGTCTTCCGGTTAGCCTTTCCGGTCAGTTCTACGACTTCACGTCCTACGGGGTTGACGAGAAGACCGAACGGATCGACATGGACCACGTGCGCCATGTCGCCTTGCAGTCGCGTCCGAAGCTCATCGTCGCAGGAGCCACTGCGTATTCGAGGATCATCGACCCGGTGGCGTTCCGCTCGATTGCCGACGAGGTCGGAGCACTGCTGATGTTCGACGCTGCCCACATCGCCGGGCTGATCGCCGGCGGCGTGCACCCGAACCCCGTTCCCTTTGCCGACATCGTCACCTTCACGACCCACAAGACCCTGCGCGGCCCGCGAGGCGGGTGCATCCTGTCCACCAAAGAGCTCGGTCCCGCCATCGACCGCGCCGTGTTCCCCGGCTCGCAGGGTGGTCCGCTCGAGCACGTGATCGCCGGTAAAGCGGTAGCGTTCGGCGAGGCGCAGCGTCCTGAGTTCGCCCGTTACGCGCAACAGATCGTGGCGAACGCGAAAGCTCTCGCCGACGCCCTTCGGGTGGAGGGTTTCCGTCTGTGCACCGACGGGACCGACAACCACCTCATGCTCGTCGACTTGCGTCCATTCGATACCGATCTCACCGGTAAGGTCGCCCAGGAAGTGCTCGACCGTGCTGGAATCACGCTGAACAAGAACCAGTTCCCATTCGACCCGAGGTCCCCCTTCGTGACCAGCGGTCTGCGCATCGGAACACCGTCGGTCACGACCCAGGGGATGACGGAATCGGAGATGCCGCTCATTGCCGGGCTGCTCGGCGAGGCGCTCAGACGCCGAGACGACGCCGACGCGATCACCGGCATCCGCCACGAAGTGGCAGAACTCTGCCGGAAGTTCCCTATCTACTGATCGTCGCCATGGTTCGGGCAGGCCCGCTCGACCCAGCGATCCACGACAGACAACACGACCCAGTCAGCCACGACGGAACCCGGTGCTCGGCTACCTCACGATCGGAACCATTTCGGCGATCGTCACCGCGGCGGTTCTGCCACTGGTGATTCGTCTCGGCTACCGCTACCACATTCTCGCGTTCCCGGACGGAGAGCGCCGGCTCCACGACCGACCCATTCCCCAGGTCGGCGGAATCGCCATGCTGATCGGTGTCATCGCCGGATTCCTGGTGGCGTCGCGCGCTACTCAGTTCCGAGAAGTGTTCGCCTCATCGTCGGAGCCGGTCGGTGTCATCGTCGGGGCGGTGGTGATCACCGCGATCGGGTTCCTCGACGATCGTCTCGAACTCTCCCCGCCGGCGAAGATGGCCGGGATGGTGCTTGCGGGAAGCGCGCTCTATGCGCTCGGAGTCACCCTCGATCAGGTGCAGGTGCCCTTCCTCGGGGCGATCCAGATCTCCCCGGACTTCACCGCGCTGGTGACCGTCATCTGGCTCGTGGGGATGTGCAACGCGATCAATCTCATCGACGGCCTGGACGGCCTCGCCGCCGGGATCGTGGCGATTGCCTCGGTCGCGTTCTTCCTGTATTCGACGAGGCTGTTCGATGCGGGTTCGATCGACGGTTCGAACCTCGGCCCGCTCGTCGCCGTCGTCGGCGGCGGGGTGGGCGTCGGAGTTCGGACCTAGAACTTCAGTCCGGCGCGGGTGTTCATGGGCGACGGCGGAGCTCTGCTCCTCGGCCTTCTCCTCGCCGTTTCCACCTCGGTGGTCGGTGGGCGTTCGGTCCCGGGCATACCGATACCGAACCAGACGTACTTCTTCCTCGCGCCGCTGTTCATTCCACTCCTCATCCTCGTGGTGCCGATCGCCGACACCGCGCGTCTGCTCGTGACGCGTACGGTGCGCCGGTCCGGCTTCTCGACGGCCGATCGAGAACACATCCACTACCGGCTGGTGGAGCTGGGTCATGGGCCGCGTCGAACGGTGCTGATCCTGTGGTCGCTCACGACGATCGCCTCCGGGTTCGTGCTCGCGCCCATGTTCTCGTCGGGCCGCTGGCCCCTCGTGCCGCTCGTCGTCCTGCTCGTCGCGACCATTGCATTCGCACTGCTCCATCCGGATCTTCGGGCGGAGCGACGCCTGCGAAGGGCGGGCTCGACGACCCCGCCGGGCTCCCCGTCCGAGGGCATCGAGTCTGTCTGACCGCTCTCGTCCGCCCACGCGACCGGTCGCGTGGAGACGCCGGAGACGCGGAGACGGTCCTCGAGCGGTCGGATCCGGTGATGTCGTGGAGACACGGGGAGAGGCCCGACCCTCTCGTGCTGTGCTCGGGTCATGAGCACGTCGGATGCACAGCAGGGTCGTTGGCGGATCGGTGGGAAACCGTCGCATCTGCTCGAACTGTCGCGTTCGTTGGAAGCGTGTGCGCAGACCATCGATGCTTCCGCCCGCCGATGCGCTGCGTCCCCCTATCTCGCACCCGTCGCACCCTTCCGGCTTGCCGCGCAGGCCTCCACGGTTGCCGGACGCGTGCGCGAAGTTGGCCGTGGCCTTGATGCCGCTGACCTTGCGGGACGGTTGACGAGGGTCTCGTCAACGCTTCGCGCCTCGATGCGCAGTCGCGGCCTCGTCGCTCCATCGCGAGAGGCACGCAAACTTGGCGGCGGTCAGCTGCGCCGGTACCTGCGGATCGATGCGCGGGGCCACGGCGCCGTGGTCGAAGTTTTCGGTGAGCTTTCCCGCGCCGAGCACGTTGCGGTGATCGTGCCGGGGATGACGAACTCCCTTCACGACTACGACCGGAACGCTCGGGTGAAAGGGCGCGACCTCGCCGCCGCCATGCGAGCCCGGAACCCGGAGGTCGCGGTGGTGTCGTGGCTCGGCTACCGCACACCGGATCTGAGCGTCCGAGGCCTACTGGAGGGCGCAGCGTCGGGTCGGGCGACGACTGGTGCCGCTGCGCTCGTGACCGATCTCGAGGTGATCCGCCGGATGGCACCCCATTCCCACCTCACGATCGTCGGGCACAGCTACGGATCGGTGGTCGTCGGTGAAGCACTGAAATCACGAACGCTGGGGCCGCGGGTCGCGGCGCTGGGGATCGGCGATGTCGCTGTGGTCGGGAGCCCGGGCATGAATGTCGCCCGACGAGCGCAACTCGGGCACGACGAGATCGATGTCTGGGCGGCGAAGGTGCGCGGGATCGATCCGGGCCATCTGTCGGTGACGCTCAAGGCGCGGTGGCGAGCGTTCGTCCCGTTGCCGTTGCCGTTGCCGTTGCCGTTGCCGTTCACCGGCCCGCCGGTCGGTGTGTCGGTCGACTTCGGGCCGCCCCGGCCTCGCGACATCGTGCCGTTCGCGCCGGTACACGGTCGAGATCCTGCGTCGAGAGGTTTTGGTGCCCGGCCATTCTCGGCTGCCGGAGCGACGGACCACGGGAGCTACTTCGTGCCCGGGACGACTTCGCTGGCCAACCTCGCCCGAATCGCCACCGACGAGGAACTGCCGGGCGATTCGCGTGGTGACCAGGACGATCGCACGTCCTCTTGGCGCGGTCGGTGAAGAAAGGCGTCGTAGCGAGTTGCGAAGGTCGGAGGGCGCCAGTAACCTTGTGATTCGATTCACAAGCGACTTGGCGGAACCTAGTGTTCGCCTCCACACTTGTGGCTCGCCGCAGGACCCCTCCCGCCCCCCGAACGAACGCCCCCGATGCTCGAACGCGACTTCCGACGCAAGCTCTACTCCGGCTACGCCGACGGTATGACGCGCGCCTTCGAGCTCGTCGTCGCTCCGCTGATCTTCGGTCTCGTCGGGTTCGGACTGGATCGGGTCCTCGACACCACGCCCGTCTTCACGCTCATTGCCGTCGTCGTCGCCTTCGCCGGCACCGGCGTGAAGCTCTGGTACGGCTACGACCTCGAGATGCGCGCTCACGACGAGAACGCGGCATGGGCCAAGCGTCCTGCCGATCCCAGCGCCGGGGCCGGTTCGTGATGGCCTCGAACTCCGTCCCGGCAAACGCCATGCTCAGTCCGGCCGGCGGCCACGGTGTCGAGTTGAGCGTCGCCAAGGACATCGCCAAACGCGCCGGATTCGTCGCTCCCGTCATCCTTCTTCTCGGGTTCATGGGATGGGGCTTTGCCGGGGTGTCGTCCGTCGCCTTCGGTCTCGGGCTCATCGTCGTCAACTTCGTCCTCTCGGCATGGCTTCTCGATACCGCCGCGCGGATCTCGGTCGCGTTCGTCATGGCCGCTGCGCTCTTCGGCTACCTGCTTCGTCTCGGCCTCATCACTATCGCCGTCCTGGTGGTCAAGGACCGTCCGTGGATCGAACTGATCCCCCTCGGCCTGACCATCGTCGTCACCCACCTCGGCCTGTTGTTCTGGGAGATGCGTCACGTTTCGGCGACGCTCGCGTTCCCCGGCCTCAAGCCCAGTCAATCCCTCGTCAAGGAGTGATCCTTTCGTGACAATTCTCGGAACCGTTCTGGCCGCTGAAGAAGGCGGCGGAGGCCTCGCCTTCCCGCCGATCAGCCACCTCCTCGAGTGGAAGAACATC
>JANMYF010000090.1:0-2542 GCA_031381685.1 Acidimicrobiia bacterium | reverse complement strand
TCACCCATTTCAGCAGGAGCCGTCTCGGATGGTCGGCCGAGGAGGTCGCAGCAGTGATTGCCGCGACCAACGACCTGGAGTTCACCACCTATCAGTCACTGGACGATTATCGGTTCGCGATCGGCCTCGCTGAGCAACTCAGTACACGGGGGCCGCTGAATCAAATCGACACCGCGTACCTGCAAGGCTTTCGCGACCGCATCGCTAACCAGAGCGATTCGGCTCACGGGAGCTCGACCGACGATCTCGCCTCGTTGCTGGCGCGCTTGCGTGACCTCGTCCCTCAAGTCGACCCGGACGACGAGCTCGGCGTCATCGCGATTTCCGACTCTGAGCCCTACGGCCGATTGGCTTTCGATGTCCTCCGCAGCTTCGTTGGCTTGGCCGGGCTGCAAGAGGCACTGGTCCACATGACAAGACCGCCCGGTTCAGCGTCCTGGCGCAAGGAGACCATTCGTCGGGACCAAACAGCGCCGCTGCTACGCACGGTGGCTCGTGCCCTTGTGGCAGCGCTCGAGCGGACAGACCTATCGCAAACCTGGGCTCTTTCACCGTCGTCAGTGACCCTGATCAAAGGCGCTGCAGCCGTGCTTGGTGTCATTGGAGATGCGTCTGACGCGGAGCTCCTCGAGCGCACGGTCATCGCGTCGGCGCCTCTGGCCCAAGGTGACTACACGTCAGGCGCGCCGACGCGTGCATGCATTGCTGCACTAGGCGAGCTCGCGGTCGACGAGGCGTCATCGGCGCTCACACGGCTGCAGTCTCGCTACCGCTCCGGCGATCTGAAGAAGCGCATCGCAGCAGCATTGGACGTCGCGGCGGAACGCTCGGGGTTCTCTCAGGGTGAACTGATCGAGCGTCGAGTGGACGGCGCCATGCTGGACGTTGATCATTCGCGGACGATCGGGAACTCCGAAGTCGCAGCGGAGCTGAGAGTGACCGCGACCGGAGCCGTTACAACGTGGCTGAGCCACGGAACGCCGATCAGGTCCCTCACTGAGCAGTTGAAGGAAGAACACCCCGATGTTGTCGCAGAGGTTCGTGCGGCAGGAAAGGCTCTGTCGACAGCCTGGACGGCCCAACGCCTGCGCCTGGAGGGACTCTTCGCCGAAGGACGGCAATGGAGCATCGCTGACTGGACGTCGCTCTATCGCGACCATCCTCTGTTGGGTCCGATGGTGGGCAACTTGATCTGGCAAGCGCAGACCGATGGCTCATGGTCGACATTCCTCGGCGCCGATCACCTACCTGTTGCCGCCGAGACGCTGCGCTTGTGGCACCCACTCGACGCTCGTGACGACGAGATCGAACACTGGCGTGACGAGATCCTCCGGCGCGAGATTCGACAGCCGTTCAAACAGGCGTACCGAGAGCACTACGTGCTCACGCCGGCAGAGCGCGAATCACGCACGAGCTCGGCACGGTTCGCTCAACATGTCGTGCGAGTCGATCAACTCTTTGCGCTCATGAAAGGGCGGGGTTGGCAGGCAAAATGGCTCGGGACGTTCGGTAGCGGGTGGGAGGCGACACCGCGACTGGTCCTCGCCGAGGGGCACTATCGAGTCGGTCTAGACCTGGAGATGGCCCACGAACAAGGTTGGGACGACTGCGCCATCACGGGCGCAGCTCACTTTGACCGATTGACCGGCAAGTCATGGCGGCAAGTCGACCTTGACCAGGTGCCGCCTCTCGTTTTCTCCGAGGCAATGCGCGACATTGATCTCTTCGTCACGGTCGCGAACGTCACGACGGATCCGACGTGGCGCGAGCGCCGCCTTCAGGGGCCGGCCCAAGTCGAGGCCTGGGACCTTCAGGCCAACTCGGCCCTGACGCAAGTCGGAGAGGTCCGTCGCGCCGTCATCGCCCGGCTCCTGCCAGGATTGAAGATCGCCAAGCAATGCAGCCTCGACGACCGATCGCTGCGAGTGCGCGGCACCCTCGGCGAGTACGCCATCAATCTCGCCACGGCGAACGTCATGATTCTTCCGCGCAACCAGTTCGTGTGCATCACACGGGGTTCCTCCGGCGCAGCTCGAGGGGTGTTCCTGCCCTTCGACGGTGACGACCTGCTCTCATTGATCCTGTCGAAGGCCGTCATGCTGGCGGCCGACCACAAGATCAAGGACGACTCGATTCTGCGACAGATCCGGCAGTGACTGCCCAGGCCAGAACGAACCCACGACGAGCAAGCCGTCAGTTGCGTGCGCATATGAAACCGATCTCCGGGAGGGTGGACCGGAGGACATCGAGCGCCACCTAGACGGCGCGCTTCTCGTCGACTCGTGGAACGACATGTTTCTTCCGAGATGCATTCGTGCAGGTTGGCAACCGTTGATCGACCGACACGTCAACGTCTGAAGATGTCCTGCGATCAGCGAAACGAGAAATCGTTCGACTGTTCTTCTCGCTGCCCCAGTCGCAGGGCTACTCGTCGGTCGAGCGGCCCTCGTGCCGCAACGCGATCGATCGCGCCCCAGTGTTATCGACGGCCACACATCAGCCAAGTCCCCGGGGCGCTCATTTAGCGGCTGGAGATCTGCGG
>JANMYF010000059.1:0-1760 GCA_031381685.1 Acidimicrobiia bacterium | reverse complement strand
GGTGTGCAGGTCTTCGGCGGTATGGGATTCTGCGAAGACACGGGCGCGGCACAGCTGTACCGCGACGTCCGCATTGCGGCGATCTACGAGGGCACGAACGGCATCCAGGCCCTCGACCTGACCGGCCGCAAGATCGGCATGCGAAATGGAGAGGTGGTCCGTGAGCTGCTCGGCGAGATTCGTACGTGTGCAGATCAACTACCTCCGCATCTCTCCGCTCCGCTCCTCGCCGCGGTCCAGGCGAGCGAGCGGACATCGAGGTGGCTGCTGGAGAACGGACGGACCCGCCCGCGCGACGCGATGGCCGGAGCGACACCGTTTCTCCGTCTTCTTGCCACCACGGTCGGTGGATGGCTGATGGCCCGTCAGTTCCTCGCAGCGATGGCAACCGATGATGTGGGGCGTCGGGCGACGGCCGAGTTCTTCCTCACGCAGCTTGTTCCTCAGGCCACCGCCCTCGAAGCCCAGGTCACCGCCGGAGTCGGCGTGCTCGACTCGGTCAGCGACGCGCTTCTTGGGGGACGCTAGGGCATCAGCGCTTCCGGTTCGACGGTTCCGCGATCAGCGATCCGCGATCCCGCTGTTCGTTCATGGTCCGGCGTAGAGGGATCCGTCGGTTGTGCGGCGGATGAGGGTGGGTTGGCCGGGTTGTCGGTCGATGTAGAGGTTGTTGTCGTGGAGGAAGTGGTGGTGGGGGTCGCAGAGCAGGGTGAGGTTTCATTCGACGGTCGGTCCGCCGTCGTCGTGTTCGATGATGTGGTGCACTTCGGCGCGGGTGTGGGGTGCGTTGCATCCGGTGAATTGGCAGTGTTCGTCGCGGATGGTCACGGCGAGGCGTTGGAGCAAGGTGGGGAATCGACGTTCCCGGCCGAGGTTGAGTATTTCGCCGTCCATACCGAGAATCGCCGCGTAGAGATCAACGTTTCCGGAGACGGCCAGGTCCATGGCGGTGGTGAACGGCACCGGTCCCTGACCGACGATTCGTGCGGTGTGATCGTTGAGCGACAGCGTCATGACGACTGCGGTCCGACACCCCGACGATCCGGCTGAACGCACGACATTCCTCTCACTGTCATTCCCGTTGTCATCACCATCCCCACCACCATCCCCACCACCACCACCACCACCACCGTCGCGGTCGCCATCGCCACCACCGTCGCGGTCGCCATCGCCATCGCCATCGCCATCGGTGTCGTGTTCGGCGTTGGCGAGTGAGACGAGGGCGTCGGCGAGGCGGGCGGCGAGCGGTTCCTCGCCGTGTCCACCGCGTTGGTCGGCTCGTTCGGGATGCGTGGCCCGGTAGGCACGGTCGGCGATCGCTTCGAGTTCGGCGCGGAGCCGGGCGCCTTGAACCGGGGGAAGCAGTCCGGTGATGCCGAGCATGCCGAGTTCGGCGTCGAAGAATCGCAGTAGCCGGCGTTTGCGTTGTTTCGCGGCGGTGTCTTCGTCGCCGCGGGCGTCGAGTTCGAAGCGTTGCACGGTGTCACGGAACTCATCCACCGTGGACGTTGCCGCCTTTTCCAGCAGTTCGGTGACGCCGGGAGACCGAGCAGTGGGTGGAGCATGGCGAGGTGTTCGGCCGAGACCTCGCCGTTTGCTAGTGCTTCACCGGCGGCGGGGAGTGTGTCGATTGCTTGTGCGGTCTGGGCGTCGCGGCGGGCTTGACGGTTCGATCTTCCCGTTGCCCGACTGATCTCGGCGGCGGTGTCACGGCTGTTGGCGCCAAGAACGATCGTGACCGCGGCCGAGGCGGCATCGAC
>JANMYF010000054.1:0-12895 GCA_031381685.1 Acidimicrobiia bacterium | reverse complement strand
AGATCGCCAGCGACGGATCGATGAGGAGCGTCTCCTCCGGGCCCTCCACGAGCAGCGACGTGCCGTAGGGGTACCGGCCGGCGTCGGTTCCGATCAGGGCGAGGACATGACGGCCGGAAGCACCGATGCGGAGGTCGGACTCGAGAGTTGGTTGCACCAGGTGATTCTGACGCGGCGAGACCGCATTGTCTGGCGCTGCGCTTCTCCGCTCCGCTCCGACTGCTCGCAACACCAGTGGCGTTTTCCTGGACATTCCGACGCGGCGAGACTGTTTCCATGTTCTCCGTTGCCTCGATTGCCCTCCCGAGCGTCGAAACCGGCGCGGGAGGAGTGGTGGCACGGGTCGTGTCGCTGCGAGGATTCGGCGGCCGTCGCTCGGACGAAGCCGTACTCGTCGTGAACGGCGCGGTGACGGGGTCCCTCCTCGGTGGCGCCGCGGACGCCCAGATCCTCAACGCCTCCAGCACCTCGACGGCCGCGCTGCTCGAGTGCGCGATCGCGGACGACGCCGCCGTCGGGTGCGGCCTGGCGTGCGGCGGATCGGCAACCGTTCTGGTCCAGCCCATCACGCAGGTCCCGCTCCTGGCGTGGCGGACCCTCGCCGACTCGGAACCGGTCGTGGTCGCCACCCTTGTCGGCGGCGACGATCTCGGCCGCTCGATCGCCGTCACCCCCGGCGGCTCCCTTGACGGATCTCTCGGCGAACCATCGCTCACGCTCGAGGCGGTGCACGCATGCCGGTCTCTGCTCGACCGGGCCAAAGACCTGTCGGCCACGGTGATGACGGAGTCCGGGCCGCTCCTCGTCACGCTGTTCCGTCCGCCGGCGCAAGTCCTCGTCGTCGGCGAGGCGACCTTGGCCGACGCCATTGCCGCCCAGGGACGGCTCCTGGGGTGGTCGACGTCGATCGTCGGCGAAGTTCTCGGGGCCGAGGCGATCGCCGCGCTCAGCGGCCGCCTCGGGTCGGGCGACGCGCTCGTCGTGCTGTCACACGACCTCCCGGTGTCGTGCGCCGCCATCGCCGCCGCCCTCGGGGGACGGTGTGCGTACGTCGGCGCGCTCGGTTCGCGCCATACCCAGACAGCCCGCGCCGACGTGCTCCGCTCCGCCGGCGTCGCCGACGCCGCCCTCGCCCGCGTCCACGGTCCGGTCGGTCTCGACCTCGGCTCGCGGACGCCGGAGGAGACCGCGCTGGCCATCGCCGCCGAGATCGTCGCCTCCCTCTCGGGACGCAACGCCGCCAGCCTGCGGGCGAGCACCGGCCCCATCAACGGCTGAGTCGTAGAGTTCCTTCCATGACGTATGCCGATGGCCGCTTCATCCACGACGCCGATTCCCACATCATGGAGACGCCGGACTGGTTCGATCAGCATCTCGACCCGAAGTGGCGCGGCCGGACCGTACCGCTGAACATTCAGACGGTGGGAGGCAAGGAGGATTCGAACCTCGAGTGGTGTCGTGTCGCGAACGCCGATCCCGAGTTCCGGGCCGACGATGCGTCGCAGCTCATGCTCCGCAAGAACTGGGCCGGCCTCGGGGCGTTCCTGGCCGAGGATCGTCCGGCGGCACTCGATCTTCTCGGGTTCGCCAGCCAGTTGGTGTTCAACACGTTCGCCTCGATCCCGCTCGCCACCGCCGAGCAGGAGGGCGATCCCGGCGTGGCGACGGCCATGGCCGATGCCCACAACCGGGCCATCACCGAGTTCTGCGCTGGGGACCGTCGGTTGCTTCCCGTCGGCTACGTCTCCCTCGCCGATCCCGTCTCCGCTGCTGCCACCGCGAGGAGCGCGATCGACATGGGCTGCGCAGCACTCATGATCGCCAGTGCGTGTCCCAAGGATCGCTCGCCGAGCCACGTCGCGTTCGATCCGGTGTGGGCGATGGCGCAAGACGCCGAGACCCCCATCGTCCTTCACGTGGGCGGTGGCGGTCAGCTCCTGTCGCCGAGCTATTTCGTGAACGGTCTCCCGCCCGTGCCGGACTTCCATGGAGGCGCCGAGAACTTCCGCTCGGTCGACTACATGGCGATCCCGTACCCGCCGATGCAGACCCTGTCCACGCTCATCTTCGACGGCGTGCTCGACCGGTTCCCGCGGCTCAAGTGGGGCGTCATCGAACAGGGCGCGTCGTGGCTCCCCGGCTGGATGCGCAACCTCGACGCGGCGTTCGGCGCGTTCCGCAAGAACGAAGAGCGTTTGCAGAAGCTGTCGGCCAAGCCCAGTGAGATCGTGCGCCGTCAGGTCCGGGCCACGCCCTATCCCCACGAGGACACCGGATGGATCGTCGCCAACGCCGGTCCCGAAACCTGCCTGTTCTCGTCGGACTTCCCCCACGTCGAAGGCGGCCGCAATCCGCTGAAGCGCTTCGACGACGCGCTCGCGGGGGCCGACGACGCCACCCGGCGGGCGTTCTACTCGGACAACTTCGCCGACCTGATGGGTGACGTGCTCGTTCGTCGCGGGATTCCGACCACGGCGAATTCGTTCGCGGCCGCCCGCTGACCGGCCGGCCGCGACCAACTCCTCATGTCGACGTCGCGCCCACCCCACATCCTGTTCGCCACAGCTGAGCTTGCCCCCCTCGTCCGCGTCGGCGGACTGGCTGAGGCTGCCGGCGGACTGGTGCAGGCGCTGCGGCGCGCCGGTGTCCGGGTCGAACTGGTCGTGCCCGACTACGGCGGCCCGGAATCCCCCCGTCTCGGTGACGAACGCGTCGAGGCCATCGCCCTCCCCCCGTGGGCCGGCGAGGTCGGCTCGGCCCGGACCGGCGAGCTCGACGGCTACGGCGAGATCACCCTCGTCGACGTGCCCGGCATCCGCCGTTCGCACCCGTACGTACCGCCGGGGGAATCCGACGGCTGGCCCGACAACGATCAGCGGTTCTTCGCTTTCTCCGCCGCAGCGGCGGCGCTCGCGGCAACCCACCGGGTCGACGTCGTGCACCTGAACGACTGGCACACGGCGGCTGCGGTCGGCCTGCTCGCCGACGACGTGCCCACGGTCCTCTCGCTGCACAACCTCGCCTATCAGGGGTGGTGCGATCGGGGCTGGCTCGACACGCTGCGCGCCGATCGTCGGGCGGCGTTCGACATCGGTGGATCGTGCAATCCGCTTGGTGGAGCCATCGCGCTGGCCGACCGCGTCGTCGCGGTGAGTCCCCACTACGCCGACGAGATCCGCACCCCGGCCGACGGAGCAGGACTCCACACGCTCCTCTCCAGTCGCAAGGATGCACTCGTCGGCATTCTCAACGGCATCGACACCGATGCATGGGATCCCGCGACCGACTCGTTCCTGCCCCAGCGGTTCCGTCTGCGGACCGCGGCGGCGGCGAAGAAGGCGAACGGGCACGAGTTGCGCGCCGAGGTCGGGCTTCCCCCGTCGGACGGGCCGCTGATCGCCATGGTCACGCGACTCGTCGATCAGAAGGGCGTCGACATCGCGCTCGACGCCAGCGTGGCCCTTCCCAGCCTCGACGCCCAGTTCATCCTCCTCGGTGCCGGCGACCCGTCCCTCTCCGTTGCCGCCCGCACCGTGCAGCACTACATCCCTGAGCGGTTCCGGTTCGTCGAGGGCTTCGATCTCGGTCTCGCCCATCGGATGTTCGGGGCGAGCGACCTCTTCGTGATGCCGAGCCGCTTCGAACCGTGCGGCCTGGCGCAGATGCAGGCCATGCGGTACGGCTCGCTCCCGGTCGTCACCGATGTCGGCGGCCTCCACGACACGGTGATCGACGGCGACGCCCGACCCGACGACGGCACCGGGTTCGTCGCCCGCTCGCTCAACGCCGCCGGCATCGTGGATGCGCTGCACCGTGCCGTGCGGGCGTGGAACGTGAAGGGTCGTCGGGCGACGCTCATCCGCAACGGCATGGCCATCGACTGGTCGTGGGACGCCCCGGCGCAGGACTACGCCGAGCTGTACGCAACCCTCCGCCGGTAGCCCGAGGGGAGGCAGGGGCGGCCACCGAGCCGGCCGGGCCCGGTTCAGCCGGGGAGCGAAGTCGCCGATAGAGGACAGGATGACTGCGACCACCACCGCGGACGTGGCGATCTCGCGCGCTCCCGGCGCATCCGCGGGTGATGACGCCTGCCCGGCGACCGCGTCGACCCGGTTGACCGAATCGCTGGCGCTCGCCGTGATGGGGGCGGCTCCGCTGTTCCTCGTGGTGTCCGGCGATCCGTCCATGTGGAAGCGCGGGGTGATCCTCCAGGTCGTCGACGTGTTGCTCATCGCGCTGGCCGGGTTCCGACTCCCGGTCGCTCTGCAACGGTCGTTCGCCGACCGCCGTTGCGTCACTGCCGGGCTCCTCGCCCTCCTCGGCGCCGTGGTGATCGCGCTGGCGGCGCATCCTTCGTCGATGGGCGCCATGACCGTGCTCCGGTTCGCCGGTGCGGTCTCCCTCGTCGATGTGATCGTCCACACACGGCCGCAGTGGCGCTGGATCGCGGCGCGGGTGTGGCTGGGTTGGACGGTGTTCGAGGCCGGTGTCGCCGTCACCCAGAAGCTGCTCGGCCGAGCCATCGGTGTTCCCGGCGAGGTCGGCATCCCGTTCGAGACGCTGGGGTCGTACACCGTCCCGACGGGCACGTCCTACGGTCCGCACCCGATCGCCGCCATGGGCCTCGTGGCCATCGGCCTGGCCCTCTTCGGGACCCATCACCGTCTGATGACCCGGCGGTGGGCCGTCGCCGGGGCAGCCGCCGGCGCGGTCATCGTCGGTGTCACCTGCGGGACGTCGGGAGCGCTTTCGTTGACGGTGGTGTTCATCGCCGGCTCCGTGCGGGCCGCCCGCATCGCCCGCCGTCGCACCGATCGGGTGCCGATCACACCGACGGTCGCGCCGGTGCTCATCGCCGTGGCGCTGGCGTTCGGCGTGGCGGCCGCCGTCTCGATCGACGGATGGACGTTCAAGGCGGAGCGGTCCGCCACGACGGACGTCGTTGCCGCCTCCAACGGTCGGGCCGGGATGATCGACGAGGCAGTCGCGATGATCCGCCGGTGGCCGGGGGTCGGTGTCGGACCGGGTCGGTTCCTGGCGACCCGTGACGACCACCCCGAGATCAAGGCCCTCGCCTCGGAGGACCAGGCCGTGCACAACGTGCCGCTGCTCATCGTCACCGAGTCAGGTGCCCTCGGCGCGGTTGCTCTCGTGATCGTGGTGATCGCCGTCGTCCGTCGGGTTCGGGCGACGCCCTACGCGCTCACCGTCCTCGCCGCCATGTCCGGGCACCTGATGTTCGACCACGCCCCGTGGACGTTCGGGTTCGGCATGGTCCAGCTCGCGCTGGTCATCGGTTTCGCCAGCAGCGTCCGGCCCGAACGCGAGGGCTAGGTCACTTCGCGCGAAGCGGCCCGATGACCTGCTCGGCGAAGCGGGTGATCGGCTCGAGCGCCTTCGGGTTGCCGAAGTCCATGACGAAGTGCTGCACGCCGAGCGACACCTTGTGGCCGAGGAACTCGACGAGCTTCTCGGAGTCCTCGTCCGACTCGGGCAGCGGCTTCTCGATGGTCACGCTGACTTCGATCCCATCGGGATCGCGTCCGGCCTTCTCGGCGGACGATCGGACGATGCCGAGCCGGCGGCGCCAGTCGTCGTCGGTGCCACGCGGACTGCCGTTCCACATGTCGGCGAGACGGCCGACGAGCGGCAGCCCGATCTGCTCGCCCGACGCGCCGATGCAGATGCGTGGGACTGGATCAGGAAGTGGCGGTGCCGAAGCACCGGCGATCGTGAAGTACTTCCCTTCGAACGACGGTTCGGGCTCCTTCCACATCAGCCGGCAGATCGCGATGACCTCTTCGAGCTCGGCGAAGCGAACGGACGGCTTCGGGTAGTCGTAGCCATAGGCCTTGTACTCGTCCTCGCGCCACCCTGCGCCGATGCCGAGGATGAAGCGGCCACCGGAGAGCACCTGCAGGGTCGCCGCCATCTTTGCCGTGAGCGCCGGAGGCCGATAGCCGTGCCCGAGCACGTGATGGCACAGATCGACGTTCGGATGACGCGCCGCCAGCCATGTGAGCGTGGTCCACGCCTCCATGAACGGATCGGTCTTGGCGTCGAATCCGTAGAAGTGGTCGGCGATCCACAGCGAATCGAAGTACGGCAGGGCGTGGGGAAGGATCTCGGTGTCCTGGTAGACGACGATCGGCTGGTGGTCGCTCCAGCGGTTGCCGATCACCGGCGACAGCCAGCCGAACTTCACCCCTCCGGCGGTCGGTCGGGCGTTCGCAGCGGTGGTCGTCATGGAGTCATTCTGGCCGGGTTCGACCAACAACGGCCACGCCCGTGGGCAGCGCTACGGCCCGGCGATGAGCGCGGCGAGCGGACCGAGGCCGTGGAGCACGATCCTCTGCCGGCCGGTCGAGATGGCTCCGGCGCGGCGGAACGTGGCCAGCGAACGCGCCGTGGCCTCGCGTGTCGCCCCGATCCACGATGCGAGCTCGTCTTGGCCGATCGGCAGCACGATGTCGCCGGGGCTGGGGGAGTGGCGTTGGAACTTCTCACCGAGCTCGAGGAGCAGGTTGGCCGTGCGAACGGAGGTGCTCTCGCTGTCGCGGGCGATCACGCGGGCATTGGCGCGGCGCAACTGGTCGGCGAGATCACGCAACACGAGGACGGCCAACCCGGGTTGGGCATGCAGCGAATCGAGGAACTCGTCGGCACTGAGCTGGGCAACGACGCTGCGCTCGATCGCCACCGCCGCCGCCGAACGCGGACGTAGGTCGATGGCGGAGAGCTCGCCGAACGCATGTCCGGGCCCCTTCAGGCCCAACAGGAGGTCGCGGCCGGTGGGCGTGGTGACAAACACTTTGACGCGGCCGCTCAGGCAGCAGTACACGCATGTCGACGGGTCGCCTTCGGCGAACAGCACCTGGCCAGCGCGAAGCGTCATGCGGGTCCCCCGGCTGACGATGAGCTCGCCAAGGGCGGCCGGGAGTCCGGTGGTGGTGATTCCCTGGTCCTGGAGGCCTGCTGCCATCGGTGCCACAACCTTTTCCGAAATTTCTCTCGCTTGTGTGATCCGCGTTACGGACAGTTGGTCCCGTTCGGCGGAGAGTGCGGAGTGTCGCTGGGTGCGTTGCCCAGCGAGAACGTAGCAGTGAACGATCGCCCGCACCCGGGCCGACCGCCAGCGGCTCGCGTTCGAGAGTCCACATCACTACGTCGAAACAGGAGCAATCACATGTACATCTACAGCCGCTCAGCCGTCGCCGCCCCAGGACAGGCTCCCGCCGCAATGGCCTTCGCCGTGGAGGCGGCCGCCAGGATCACGAAGATCACCGGTATCCCGGTCAGCGTCTACCGTGCCAACTTCGGTGCCCCGCTGGGCTCGATCCTGTGGTCGACCCGCTACGACAGCCATGCTCAGATGGCGGACGCTCAGGCGAAGTGGACTGCCGACGCCGCCATGACGGCGTTCGCGGCCACCGCAGTCGGCCTGTTCGCACCCACCCTCACCGACGGGCTCGCGGAGATCGTGTCGACGTCCATGGCTGCGCCATCGGCAGTCGTAGCGGTGACGATGGCAACAGCGGCCAACGGCAAGATCGCCGAGGCCATGGAACTCGGTGTCGCCATCCAGGCGGCGGTTGCCAAGGCCACCGGCCTCGGCACGGCATTCTGCGCCGACGTCTACGGCGCCTACGGCGGGGTCCGCTGGCTGATCGGAGCGGCCTCCATGGCGGAAGTCGACGCGGGACGGGCGGCGATGAACGCCGACCCGACGTTCCAGTCATTGGCGGCGAAGGCCGGCGACTGCTACCTCGCCGGGTCCGGGCAGAACGGGCTCATCACCAAGATCAGCTGACGCACCGCCCCCGGCTGACGCCGTCGATCTCGACGTGAGCACTCCGACCCGCACGGCACCGCCGTGCGGGCCGGGTCGCGTCGGAGATCGGTCGTCGCATCCCTTCGCCGATTTTCTTCGCTTGTGTGATCTGCGTCATAGACGGGCGGTCCGTCACCGCCGACAGTGGGCCCCACCACAACTGCAGAATCAAGGAGAGACATCTATGTACATCTTCGGCCGTACTGCCGTCGCCGCCCCCGGAAAGGCTGCTGCTGCGATGACGTTCGCCATCGAGGTCGCCGCCAAGGTCACGTCCATCACCGACATCCCCGTCAACGTGTATCGGGGCAATTTCGGTGGCCCGATGGGCACGATCCTGTGGTCGTCGCGCTACGAGAGCCAGGCCCAGGCCTTCGAGACCGAGGCGAAGTTGGTCGGCAACGCGTCCTATCTGGCCATGGTCGACACCGCCACCGACTTGTTCCATCCGATCATCACCGACGGGCTCACCGAGATCGTTTCGACGTCAATGGCGGCGCCTGCCGCGCTCGTGGCGGTGACCATGGCGACCATCGCCAACGGGAAGATCGCCGAAGCCATGGAACTGGGCGTCGCCATCCAGGCCGCGGTCGCCAAGGCCACCGGCCTCGGCACGGCATTCTGCGCTGACGTCTACGGCGCCTACGGCGGCGTCCGCTGGATTCTCGGTGGAGGCTCGACCGCTGACCTCGACAAGGCACGAACGGCGATGAACGCCGATGCGACCCTTCAGTCGTTGGTGGGCAAGGCCGGCGACTGCTACCTCGCCGGGTCCGGCCAGAACTCACTTCTCAGCAAGATCAACTGACAGCATCTCCCACTCGTCGAGGGCAACGCGACGGCACCACCCGCCAAGCGTTAACGTGCGGGCATGCCGTCGCTCGTCGCTCGCAAAGACCCGAAGGTTCTCGTCATGGTCCTGGCCGGCGGGGAGGGAAAGCGGCTCCATCCCCTCACCGCCGACCGCGCCAAACCCGCGGTTCCGTTCGCCGGTTCGTACCGGCTCGTCGACTTCGTGCTGTCGAACTTCGCCAACGCCGGGATGCTCAAGATGGTCGTGCTCACGCAGTACAAGAGCCACAGCCTCGACCGTCACATCTCCGCCACCTGGCGGGTGTCGGAGTTCCTCGGCAACTACGTGACTCCGGTCCCGGCGCAGATGCGCCGCGGCCCGCGGTGGTTCGTCGGATCGGCCGATGCGATCTATCAGAACTTCAACCTGATCTCCGACGAAAAGCCCGACATCGTCTGCGTCTTCGGTGCCGACCACATCTACCGGATGGATCCGCGCCAGATGATCGAGCACCACTTGGCGGTCGGCGGAGGGATCACCGTCGCCGGCATCCCGGTCAGCGTCGCCGAAGCCCGCGAGTTCGGGGTGATGGAGGTCGAGGGAACCAAGATCAAGGCGTTCCACGAGAAGTCCGACACGCCGCCGCTCATGCCCAAGGCATCGCCGACCGATCCCGACCGGTGCCTCGCGTCGATGGGCAACTATGTGTTCGACACCGACGTGCTCCTCGAGTCCATCAGCGAGGACGCTGACGACGAATCGAGCGCGCATGACCTCGGCGGCAACATCATCCCGAACCTGACGAAGGCCGGGGTCGCCAACTTCTACGACTTCGACACGAACGAGATCCCCGGTCAGACCGAACACGGCCGCGGCTACTGGCGTGACGTCGGCACCCTCGATGCGTACTACGAGACGACGATGGACCTCACCACGCCGAACCCGCTCTTCGACCTCTACAACCGGCGTTGGCCGGTGTTCACATCGCAGTCATCGCTGCCGCCGGCCAAGCTGGTGCAGGGTCACTCGTGGGCTCCGGGTTCAGCGGTGTCGAGCCTGCTGTGCGAGGGCGTGATCGTGTCGGGCGGCCACGTGGAGCGCAGCGTGCTCTCTCCCGGCGCCTACGTGGACGACCACGCCGTGGTGTCGGACTCGATCCTGCTCCACGACGTGCGCATCGGTCCGGGAGCGATCGTCCGGCGGGCCATCATCGACAAGAACGTCATTGTGCCGGCCGGTATGCAGATCGGCGTCGACATCGAGACCGACCGAGCCCGTGGGCTGACCATCTCCGACAACGGGGTCGTCGTCGTATCGAAAGGCCACAACCTCGAACCGTAGGCACGCTCGCTTCGCCGCGACGGCAGCGTTCGCTCGACGACGAGTCGGGCGATACTGGGACACTGTGAGGAGCGCGGGAACGTCAAGGACACAGCCATCATGGACCGCGACGCTGAAGCTGGCGAGGGTCCGGATCAAGGAGCTCGGCGCATCGCGGTTGGTCGAAGCAATCGTGCTGCGGGTCTTCCTGTCGCTGTTCCCGCTCATCGTCGTTGCAATCGCGGTCGTCGGGTTCGTCGCGGCCAGCCGTTCCGGCGGAAGCGCCAAATTGGCCGATGATCTCGTCGAGCAGCTGAAGCTCTCCGGATCCATGGCCGACGTCATCCGCGAAAGCGTGTCGTCGGCCGAAGAGAGCCGTGGCGCCACGTCCGTCGTCGGGTTCTTCAGCGTGCTGATCAGCGCGACGGCGGTCGTCAACGCGATCGCTGCCGCGTGCAACGCGGCATGGCAGGTCTCCAACCGCGGGTTGAAGGATCGGCTGCTCGGCGTGGTGTGGCTCCTCGGCCTCGCCCTGCTGATCGGCGCGACCGTCGGTGTCACCGCGCTGATCGCTGTCGTCCCGGTCCCCGGGCTCGACGCGCTCGTCGGTTTGATGAGCGGTTCGGTCGTCGGTGCGTTGCTGTTCTGGTGGACGCAGGTCGTCATGACCAACGTGAAGCTTCCTCTGCGCGCCTACGTTCCGGGGGCGATCTTCGCCGGGATCGGCTTCGCCCTGTTCCAGGTGTTCGGCACGCTGCTCGTGGCGCGGATCCTGGCGTCGCAGAGCGGTGGTCCGGCGTCCCTGGGAGCAGTGCTCGCCTTCCTGACGTTCCTGACGATCTTCGCGTGGCTCTTCGTGCTGAGCGTGATCATCAACGTGATCGTGTGGGAGCGCGAACACGGCACGGTACAGCTCATGATCAGCGCACCGGCACTCCCCAACGGCATCTGGGCGCAGACGACCCGATCAGGCCAACGTCCGACCGCCTTCCGTGGCGGCGGCCTCGCGGCCCGCATGCGGAAGCGAAAGCGTTCGACGGGTTCGTGAGCCCCGGGGCCTCACCGCTTTCGCAGCGCCCGCGTGCGGTTCGAGGTGTTGGCGACGACCCCGCCGAACACGCCGAGCGACCCGCACAGCAGCGCCACGAAGATGAGGGCGACCGGCCTGATCCCGTTTCCGGAGAGGAGCCGCTGCACGATCGAGATCGCGACGCCAGCGATGGTTGCGGAGGCGGCGCCATTGCTCAGCGGCGAGTGTGGTGCACCCAGCCCCGCCCGGAAGCCGCCGAGAATGCATCCGGCGAGAACGAAGAACGATGCCAGCGCGGTGGTCCCGCCCGATGACCAATCGAACAGCGCTCGGAACGCCAGGGCGACGCCGAGGCCCATCGCCGCGGTGAGGAACGCCGTCGACGCGCCCGCGATCACGGCGTTTCGTTCGAACAACTCAGAGCGCTTCACGCAAGCCAGTCTGCCCGAAGGTACGCGCAACACGACCGCCGGATGAACGACCGGTGTCGGGTGAATTTTGGTCATCCCAGCGGGCAACGCCCGTTCTGGGCGAGCGGTTCCGGCCCATCCGTCATGCAATGTTCGGCGTCGGTTCCTGACCTCCGGCGGAGCCCTCGAATCGGCCGCTCGTCAGAGCGACTGCTCTTCGGCCAGCGGCGCCATCATCGCAGTACGCAGCTCCAGCGCCCGCATGCTCGTTCTGGCCAGCACCGGAAGCCCGTCGAGCGGGACCCACGAGACTCCGGTGATCTCCCACGGGTTCGCCGGACGGGTCGAGGGTGCGCCCCGGCCACCGGCATAGATGTGGTCGATGTGATGGGACCGCTCCAGCGCGCCGACGAAGATCGGCTCGCCGGCCAGCTCCACCCCGCCTTCCTCGGCGACTTCCCGGCACGCCGCGTCGACGAAGGTCTCGCAAGGGTCGACCCAGCCACCCGGGAGGGACCACGAACGGCGGTAGCGGGCCTTCACGAGGAGCAGGCGCTCGGCGTCGTCCACGAGGATCACCAGAACGCCGCGGGTCTCCGGCCCGCCGAGCCGGCTCCTGGCGATCCGGCCGACGATCCGTGCGACCTCGTCGAGCAGGGCGAACAGCTGGCGTGCCGTCATTCGCCCGACATCAGCACATAGGAGGTGCGGAAACCGTCGCGCAGCGTCGAACGAACGTACGCGCGCTGACGGATCAGGAAGAACACGCCGAGCACGAGATAGGCGATCCCCACGCCGATGCGCTCGGCGCCGGCCCACCGAGCCGGAACGATGACCCGGACGACGAACTGCGCCCAGAAGAGCCCGAAGAGCAACAGCGCCTCGCTGATCGAGAGCGAGAGGCTGATGAGAACGGCGACGCCGAAGAACGCCTGCGCCCCGGTCAGGAAGAGTTCCTCGCGCTGCAAGGCATCGAGCGGCAACCCGTGGGTTGACGACGAGGTGACCGCGAACACGACCGGCAGGGTGCCGACGAGCAGCGTCCACTGGTTCACCTTCGACGAGACGAGCGTCGAGAGTCCGCTCGCCTCCGCCATGCGCCAGGCGAACATCGCGGCGATGAGCAGCTCCGGTGCCTCCGAGGCCAGCGGGGCGACCCACTGCACGAGGACGAACTCGCTGATCCCGGCGGCCTTGCCGCCGTCGACGAGGGCCTCGGCGAATCGTTCGGCGCACACCAGGATCACGAGAGCGGCGAATGCCAGGAGGGAGCCGTAGGCGATGCGGCGCTGCTTCGTGGGGAGCTCGCCGATCACCCGCGCCGGCCCGACCAGGTGTGGTTCCTCGGACGGTGCTTTGGCGATGCGGACGGTGTACGCGAGGAAGATGGCGACGAGGACGGCGCCGTCGATCAGGGTGAGCGAACGCTTCAGCGGCAGCGTGAGGGCGTAGAGCGACGCAAGGAGCAGATACGAGACCTCGACGCTGTTGGTCCGCTCGAGTCGGACGTT
>JANMYF010000037.1:0-90765 GCA_031381685.1 Acidimicrobiia bacterium | reverse complement strand
TCTTCCTCGAGAGCTACGACATCGATGCCGTGATCGTGCTCGATCTGCCCGACGACGAGGTCCAGCGGAGGGTGCTGTCGCGACGGCTCTGCTCGCGCTGCGGGCTCGACTACAACCTGATCGCGCACCGTCCAGCGGTCCCCGACGTCTGCGACGTATGTGGAGGAGGCCTCGAGCAACGCGAAGACGACACTCCCGAGGCCCTCACCCGACGCTTGGCCGACTACTACGCCAAGACCGAGCCGGTGATCGACGTGTTCGGTGGCAAGGAGCTCGTCGTCCGCATCGATGCCACACCGTCGAAGGGCGAGGTGTTCGTCGCCATCACCGATGCGGTCGGGCTCACCCGGTCGGGGACGGCTCGCTGACCGGACCCGTGCGAGCCGAGTGGCTGCGGCCGCGCTCGCCCGTCACGTCGGACAGAATCATCCGGTGACCCCAGCATCACGTCCCGATGGCGAACGACCGGAGGACAGCCCGGCGGAGGCCACCAGGCCACCGGCACCGCCGTTCGTCGTCACCGTGCTGTACTTCCACGGCACACGCGCGCAACTGGGCGCGGGGGACCTGATCGAACCCGGCTACCGGTCGAACTTCGGTGCAGGTCGTCGCGCCAAACACGTCTATCTGACCGCCACCCTCGACGCTGCAGTGTGGGGAGCGGAACTCGCCGCCGGCGAAGGAACGGCCAGGATCTACCTCGTTGAACCGACCGGTCAGATCGAGGACGACCCGAACCTGACCGACAAGAAGTTCCCGGGGAACCCGACGAAGTCGTATCGATCGAAGGAGCCTCTGCGCGTGATCGGCGAACTCTGGGAATGGCAAGGGCATGCGCCCGATGTCCTGCAGGCGATGAAGGACAACGTTGCTCGGCTTGCCGAACTCGGCGTCGAAGCCGACGACGACTGACGCGAAAGGCACGTGCGCATGGGTTCGAGCCGTCGACGAGTACCGTCCTGGGCGTGTACACCCGAAACTCGTCTTGTCGTGAAGCAACGGAAACGGGCAGGGAGCGGCAATGAACACCTATGTGGCGCTCCTCCGCGCGGTCAATGTCGGCGGGACAGGGAAGCTTCCGATGGCTGATCTTCGCGAGATGTGCGAGCGCGTGGGATTCATCAACGTCCGGACTTACATCGCTAGCGGCAATGTCGTTTTCGCCAGTGCGTCCCCGGCATCCGAGGTGCAGACGGACCTCAACGGCGTCCTCGCGGAATACGCCGGGAAGCCCGTCGGTGTCGTTGTGCTCACTCCCGAGGAGATGGCGACGGCACTTGCGGAGAATCCGTTCGCCGATCGCGCCCCGAACCACACGATGGCGATCTTTCTCGACGGCGCGCCGCCGCCCACGGCACTGGATCGAGTGAGCGGTCGAAAGGGCGAAGAACTCGCCCTTGGACAACGCGTGATCTACGTGCATTACGGCGACGGCATGGCCGACTCGAAGCTCAAGATCCCCGCTGCGGCAAAGGGCACGGCACGGAACATGAACACGGTCGCGGCACTCGTCAGGCTCTCTGGCTGACAACGATCGACGACTGCGGCCGATTCGACGCTGACCTCGTTCGTGTTCGTCGCTCAACTCACGCGCCGCGAGGTGGCCGACAGTTCGGTGCGCGTCTCCGACGTCAAACCGGCCGCCTGATGTCGACCGGTTCCGCACCGCTTTGCGCATCATGGCCGCGTGGTCCTCGAATCGCCGCGGCGTCCGCAAGCTACGTCACGGATCCGGTCGGAGCCCGTCGAGCTCGGCGCGGGGACGGCGGTGCATGAGCTGGGCGACGACATCGACCGGCGTGAGGTCTCCGGCGAGAAGGGCGGCGACGGACTGGCAGATGGGCATGTCGATGCCGGTCTGGCGGGCCAGCTCGACGACTCCCGGGGCGGTCCTCACGCCTTCCGCGACCATGGACATTTCGCGCTCGATGTCGGGCAGGCTTCTCCCGCGTCCCAGTTGCGCCCCAACCGTGTAGTTGCGGCTGCGCGGGCTCGAACAGGTGACCACCAGGTCTCCGGCGCCGGCCAGGCCGAGGAACGTCAGGGGGTTGCCGCCGAGCGCCACACCGAGCCTGGCCAGCTCGGCCAGACCGCGGGTGATCAGTGCGGCCTTTGCGTTCATGCCGTAGCCGAGGCCGTCGGCGACTCCGGCAGCGATGGCGACGACGTTCTTCACGGCGCCGCCGATCTCACACCCGACGACATCCTCGCTGGTGTAGACACGCAGCGAGTCGCCCATGAACAGCTCTTGCACGCGCACTGCGTTGTGCTCGACCGGGAACGCGACACAGGTGGCCGAGGGCTGACCTTCGGCCACTTCGCGAGCGAGGTTGGGACCCGCAAGAACGCCGAACGCGTCGTGGCCATGGGTGGCGAGGACCTCGTGGAGCACCTCGGTCATCCGCTTCCAGGTGCCCGCTTCGATCCCTTTGACGACGCTCACCACGAGCGCGCCGGCGGGAACGGACGGTGCGGCCTGCACCATCACACCTCGCAGGTGCTGTGAGGGAACGGCGACGATGACGAGTTCGGCTCCCTCCAGCGCCTCCGCCAGACTGCCGGTGGCTCGGAGCGTCGCCGGCAGCTCGATGTCGGGGAGGTAGGTCGGGTTCACTCTGCTCTCGTTGACGCCGGAGACCACCTCGGGTTCCAACGCCCACAACCGGGTCGGGGCGACCGATGCCGACAGCGCCGCCAGCGTCGTTCCCCAAGACCCTGCACCGATCACCGCGACGCGCACCATGTTCGCAGGATGACGCAAGGCAGGTGCCAGCGCCAGGGTCCAATGGCCTGCGGACCCAGGCTCCTGTCCTCAGCACGCGGCGAGTTCGGTTTTCGGGGAACGGCATGACCCTCGAAGAAGTGTCGAGGTCAGTCGTTCCGGGTGTTCACGCGCTTCGCGCAGTGCGCTCGTCCGAGTTCTCTTGGTACGTCGTCTCGGCGGCGCGTCGGGCCGGGCCAATGGCCGGCACGGCACTCGCCTCCGCCCGCCTCTTGACACCTCGAAGCATGTCCCTCGACATGATGAAGTCGGCGGGAACGATTTCGATCCAGCCCCGGCGCCCGAGCCCTTCGTCCGGAGTCTGGGCTCATCTCCGGACGAGCGCGAGTGGGCGTTCGCCGAGGACTCGTTCGGCCTCACTGCTCATCTGCTGAACGACCTCTGCAGCCGGGCGAACAGCCTCGACGGAGCCGGCCGATTGCCCCATGTAGATCGGCCGGCCGGGGGACACGTCGCTGCTTCGGCGGCGGAGTTCCGCCTCGCGTTCGGCCCACTCGTCGGTAAACGCATCTCGACGCATCCGCGCGCCAATTGCGGAAGGCCACGGCAGCCCCGACGCGATGTCGTGGGCGCGTGTGAAGACCGTGTTGCTGCCGTCGCTGGCGACGATCTGCGCCTTGTAGTCGTCGTCGATCTCGATGGCTTCCGGTGTCGCGAGAAGGACGGTTCCGAGCCAGGCGCCATCGGCACCAGCAAGCAACGCGGCCGCCAATGCGCGTCCGGTGGATATCCCTCCCGCGGCGAGCAAGGGAACGTTCGGGTGTCGCGCGGCGATATCGATCAGGAGTGGGAGAAGGCTCATTGTGCCGGTGTGACCTCCCGCTTCCGTGCCCTGAGCGACGAGGACATCAGCACCGGCCTCGACCGCGAGATCGGCATCCTTCAAACTCTGGGCCTGACAGATGAGTCGGAGACCGGCGTTCTTTACTCGGCAAGCCCACTCGCCCGGGTCCGAGAAGGACAGCGCGATGGCGTCGGGATGAGCATCGAGAGCGGCCTGAAAGAAGTCTTCCCTGGTGGACAGGAACGGGGTGATGAACCCGATGGCGTAGGGGCCATCTGTCCGATCCCGCACCAGAGCAGCCTGCGCGCGCACCCAGGCGGGCCCTCCGGCATTGAGTCCGCCAAACGAGCCCATCCCTCCTGCTGCGGCCACGGCGGCGGCCAGCGTCCCTCCACTGTGCATCGCCATCGGTGCACCCATGATCGGGTGTTGCAGGGCGAACATCTCCGTGAAGCGGGTGCGGATCACACCCCGATCGTACGGCGTCGGCACCGATCGCCTGCACCACAGACGATGTCGCCAGCGACGCAGGATTGGTTGCACTCGTTGGATTGATCATGTCGGGACGGAGTACTTTGCGGCATGGACCTCGACGCCCGCACTGACGCCCTCTTCGCCAACTTCGCCGCCGACGATGCCGATGGTGTTGCCGCGCTGTGCGCCCCGAACTTCTGCATCAAGCAGAACAACGGTCCGGAGATTGATGTCGGTACGTTGACAGACGGCCTGCAGGCGATGCTGTGGGACGCCGGCGTCAAGACGGTATACAGCGATGTGCGCCGCACAGTCGCGGACCATGTCGTGACCGAGCAGCACGTCGTGACGCTGACCCGTTCGGACGGGTTCTCCGCTTCGTCGGACGTGTGTGCCGTGACCCGCTTCGGCCAGAACAGGCTCATCACCCGTATCGACGAGTACTTCGACTCGGCCGCCTTCGGACCGCTGTTGAGCTGACGCCCGTCACCACCGTTCGGTGAGTGGAGGACTTGTTCGGCGGGTTACTTCACCCGCTTGGTTTCATACGCCCACATAGCGAGTTCGACGCGGTTCCTAGCTGCGAGCTTGGTCATCAAGCTGGCGAGGTGGAACTTCACCGTGCTCACGCTGATGTGGAGGTCCTCGCCGATCTCGGCGTTGGTCCGTCCTCGGGCCACCGTCAGGAGCACTTCCTCCTCGCGCTCCGTGAGCGCCTCGAACGGTTGCCGGGGTTGGAGACGGGCGGAACCGGGTGCGTTGGCCGAGAAGCTTGCCAGCAGGCGAGCAGTGACCCCCGGATCGATCAACGCGTCGCCTTGCACGGCAGCATGGATGGCCTGGATCAGCTGCTCGGGCGCAGTGCCCTTGAGGAGGAAGCCTCGTGCCCCTGCTTTGAGCGCACCGTGGATGTACTCGTCGGTGTCGAAGGTGGTGATCACGACGACGGCGATCGGATCCTCGACGCCGGGTCCGGCGAGCAGACGGGTCGCTTCGATGCCGTCGAGGTTCGGCATGCGTATGTCGAACAAACAGACATCGGGCCGGAGCTCGCGGGCGAGGGCGACGGCTTCGCGTCCATCGGCCGCCTGGCCGATGACCTCGATATCGGGCTGGCTGCTGAGGATCGTCGCCAGCCCGGCCCGGACGATGCTCTGATCATCGGCGATGAGCACGCGTATCGTCATGTCGTGGCTCCGTTGCGGGGGAGGACGGCGCGGACGCGCCAACCGCGACCCGGTTTCGGTCCGGCGGTGAGCGTCCCACCGAGCAGGGTGACACGCTCGGTCATCCCGACGAGCCCGAACCCCGGCGGGTCTGTCGGCACGGGGCCGCGCGTGCCGTCATCACTGACGGTCATCTGCACCTCTGTCGCGTTTCCGCTCACGCTGACCTCGACGTGGGTGGCGTGGTGCGCGTGGCGTTGGGCGTTGGTGACCGATTCCTGCGCAACCCGGAACAACGCCGCTTCAAGGGCAGGCGGGAGGTCGGCAAGCTCTCCGCAGAGGGCGACCTCGATGCGAAGCGCGTCGGTGCTGTTCGCCGCGAGCCGTTCGATGTCGGCGATCGAACGCTGCGGCGCGACGGATGGCTGTTGGTTGCGATCCCGGAGCGCCCGGACCATGGAACGCATCTCGGCGAGGGTGAGAGCGGCTTCGCGGTTGATGGTCTCGAGTGCCTCGGTCGCTCCGGCGAGCGATGAGGAACGGGCGAGGAACAGCCCGCCCTGGGCCTGGATCGCGATCGCCGAGACATGGTGCGCAACGGTGTCGTGGAGCTCCCGCGCCAACTGCTCGCGCTCGTGGAGCTTCGCCTGTTCGATCAACTGCAAACGAGCCGTGCCGCGGTAGCGGATGGATGCACCGAGTGCTGCCGCGAACAGCAATACCGCAGCTCCACCGATGGCATCGCCGACGCCGGTGAAGTCGGTGACAACGCTCGAGGTGAAGCCGAGGGCCATGAAGCCGAACCCGATCGCAGCATCACGACCGGCGCCCCAGCGGAAGAGCGAATAGGTGAACACGAGGACGATCGCTCCGCTGTACAGCATCACCGGAGGGCGATCAATGGCGGACCGGACCACGTCGAGAACGGCGAACGTTCCGAAGCCGAACGCCACAGCCCACAGCGCATGGGTGCGCCGGACGAGGACGGCCAGGGCGAGTGCGCCGCCGAAGAGAATCGTAAGAGGTCGCCACGCGACGTCCTTCCGGAACAAACCTTCGGCCGCCACCGCGGCCAGGACCGCTGCAGCGAGCACGTAGTCGTGCCGCCCGCGGGGCGGCGGGTTCTTCACGGCCGGCTCGGCCCACAACGACGTCACGGCTTTCCGCACGGTCTTCAGCGTAGGGATCGCCGGGGGACGAGAGGACAGCCGAACGAACGGTCCGGACCTGACCGATCGGCCAGTTCATGTTCGGCCAACACGGTCGAGCGAAGACGAACGATCCGGATGGAAACTGGCCCAACGGCCAGGTGATCTCCAGTCGGAGGACTGATGCGGCTGAGAACCTCCTTCTTCACACTGGACGTGGAACGTCACGACGTGAAGAAAACAGGAGCAACCGGTGAAACGAGAACCGCAGGTCAGCACATCGACGGAGCTTCGCGACGCACCAGTGGATGTGAAGGTCGTACTGAGCGGCCTGTGGATCGCCATGCTCTTCGTGTTCGCGTACGTCGACATCTTCGGCTTCTTCCGCGAGGACATGATCAACGGCGCCCTTGCTCGGGAGGTTCCGGGGACGGGTTTCGCCATCAACCAGACGTTCCTGGCTCTCACGACGATCTACATCCTGATCCCGAGTCTGATGGTGGTCGCCTCGCTCCTCGCTCCGCCGAAGCTCAACCGACGAGCGAACCTCGTCGTGGCCGTGGTCTACATCGCCACCGTCGTCGCCTCGATCGTCGGCGAGAGCTGGGCGTACTTCATCCTCGGGAGTGTCGTCGAGGTGCTGCTGCTGCTCGCCATCGTCCGAACCGCATGGAGGTGGCCGAGAGTGACGGTCGCGACTCGTGAGTCTTACGATGCAAGGTGATGACATGAGAGCAGCAGTGGTCGACAGGTACGGCGCACCCGAAGTCGTGCGCATCGCCGAGGTGTCGACTCCGGTGCCCCGGTCGGAGGAGGTCCTCGTACGGGTTCATGCTGCCGCCGTCACCTCGGGCGACGCGCGCATCAGGGCCGCTCGATTCCCGGGAGGGTTCGCTCCATTCGCCCGCATGGCCTTCGGCCTGAGCGGGCCACGAGGCAAGATCCTGGGAAGCACGTTCTCCGGGATCGTCGACGCGGTCGGGTCCCGTGTCGACGGGTTCGCCGTCGGCGACGCGGTGTGCGGCATGACCGGGATCAGGATGGGTGCGCACGCGCAATACGTCGCAGTGGCGGCGAAGAAACTCGCCGATAAGCCGTCCACGGTGAGCCACGAGGATGCCGCCGGGTTGCTGTTCGGTGGCACCGCGGCGTTGTTCTTCCTGCGCGACAAAGCTTCCGTGGGCCCTGGGATGTCGGTGCTCGTCAACGGCGGAATGGGCGCGATCGGCACGAACGCCGTGCAGCTCGCCAAACACTTCGGGGCAACGGTGACGGCGGTGACCAGCGCCGCGAACATCGCGCTCGTCACGACCCTCGGCGCGGACCAAGTCATCGACTACACGCGCGAAGACCTTGTGGCCACCGACCAGCGATTCGATGCGGTGCTCGACACGGTCGGCAACCTCTCGGTGGAGTCCGGTCGACGGTTGCTCTTGCCCGAGGGCAAGCTACTGCTCGCGGTGGCGAGCCTCGGCGACACGATTCGGGCGCGGGGCAACGTCTCTGCCGGGAGTTCACCGGCGCGTGCCGCCGACTTCGACTTCCTGCTCGATCTCGTCGCCAACGGAAGGCTCACCGTCGTCCACGATCAGTCCTACGACCTCGCCGATATCGTCGCCGCCTACCGTCGAGTCGACAGCGGCCACAAGCGGGGCAACGTCATCGTGCGCCCGTAGCCGCGCATCGATGGTTGTAGCCCTGGTCGCCCCCGGGGCGACTGGGTGCACAATCACCGGCCAGGCTCCGGTTCATCGACGCTGCACGGTTCCTGCGGTGGTCATGCTGAACTCGATGTCCGTCTTGCCGACACGGCACGAAACGGTTGCGCCGGCCGGCAACCCGACGAATGCGGGCATGTCGCAGGTCGCTCCGGTTCCCGCAAGCGACTCCAGTCGGCGCTTGCCGACGATCGGGAACGTCGGTCGGGCGTCGAGGGAGCCCGCGGGTGTGAGGGTGACGAGCCATCCGACGACACTCTTGTCGAACGCCACGAGGCACTGCAGGGTCAGGCCGACCCGTGGCCTCTCAACCGGCGGGCAGCTCGGTTTGCCGAGCTTGGCGCCGAGCGCAGCGGCAACCGGCGTTGCGCTCGCTCGGACAGCGGCGCTCACGTCCGCCGGACGGGACTTGCCGGTGAACGGCGGCGCGGTGGTCGTTACCGATTTCGACGAGGCCCGCTTCGACGACGTCGATGACTTGGAGGACGCCGCGGTCGGCGGAAACGTTCTGGTTCCCACCGAACCGGCGACGACGAGCAGGGCCGCAGCGGCTCGAATGACGGAACGGTGCACGTCACCAGCTTGCCCGCATCCCGCCGACGCCGTGGCCATCGAACTCGACCGCGGTCGGTGGAGCGGGCGCATACGGTGGAGGGGTGCGAAGCGTCCGTGTCATCCCGTGCCTCGACGTCGATCGGGGCCGAGTCGTCAAGGGCGTGAACTTCGTAGGCCTTCGGGACGCCGGCGACCCCGTCGAGTTGGCCGCCCGCTACGACGCTGAGGGCGCCGATGAGCTGGTGTTCCTCGACATCACCGCATCGTCAGACAACCGCGAGACGGTGTACGACGTCGTCGCCCGCACCGCCGAGACCGTGTTCATCCCGCTCACGGTCGGCGGTGGCGTCCGCACGGTCGACGACGCCCGACGCCTACTGCGCTCCGGTGCCGACAAGGTGTCGTCGAACTCCGCGGCCGTGGCCCGCCCGCAGCTCATCGACGAGATCGCCACGGAATTCGGAACCCAGTGCGCCGTTGTCGCCATCGACGCGCGCGCATGGTCCGACGGCCGCCCCGGGTGGGAGGTGTTCGTCCACGGAGGGCGCACCCCGACCGGTATCGACGCCGTCGCCTGGGCCGATGAAGTGGCCCGTCGAGGTGCTGGCGAGATCCTTCTGACCTCGATGGATCGCGACGGCACGCGCGACGGATTCGATCTGCCGCTCACCCGCGCCATCGTCGACGCCGTCGACATCCCGGTGATCGCCAGCGGCGGCGTCGGTTCGCTCGATCACCTCGTCGACGGCGCCCTGATCGCCGGTGCCGACGCCGTGCTCGCCGCGTCGATCTTCCACTTCGGAGAGCACACGATCGGCGAAGCGAAAGCTGTCCTCGCCGCCGCGGGGGTCATCGTTCGTCCACTGCAGCGCTGAACGGCTCCGCCGAATCGCGAGTCGGCGACGAGAGGTCGATGCCGAGCAGCGGGACCGATGCAGAAGTGACGATCGCGAGCTCTTGCACCGCGCGGGTCAACGCGACGTAGAGCACCCTGGCGCCGCGATCCTCCTCGATGATGCGTAATGGTTCGACGACGATGACGTCGTCGAACTCGAGTCCCTTCGACGCCCGAGCGCTGATGAGCGACACGCCACCGGTCAGCACCGCGCCGGCACTACGTGCGTCGGTGAACGCCACGCCGATCACCGTGAGGGCCGCTGCCAGATCATCGATGAGTACCTCGGGGCACAACACCGCGAGCGAGGCGCGAGTGGATTGCCCGGCAAGTGAAGCAGCCTCTTGAACCGCAGCTTCGACGCTCGGCGTCACCACGACTACGGGCACCCGACCCTGCTCGCGGACCGATCTCGCTGGGCGCACGTTGGGCGCGGCGACCGGCAACAGGCGGTTGGCGACGTCGAGGATCGGTGCCGGAACCCGGTAGCCCATGGTGAGCTCGGCGACGCGTCCGTGCGGCGCCCGACCGTCGGCGAGACGGAGCTCGTCAAGCGCGTCGTCCCAATGCTCCTGACCGCCGACGGCCGTCGACTGGGCCAGATCGCCGAGGACCGTGAGGGACCGGGCGGGGGAGCGGCGGGCGATCACCCGGAACTCCATCGCCGAGAGATCCTGCGCTTCGTCGACGACGATGTGCGAGAACGTCCGGCTCACTCCGGAGATCAACGCGTCGGCCTCGTCGAGGAGAGCGAGCTCCGGGCGACTCCATCGCTGATCGGCAACGGCGGTCGGAATGCTCCGACGCAGCATCGTCTGCTCGCCCGCCGACCAGACGCCTGATGCGGCGCTCGCAAGTGCCGAGCGACCGGTCAGAAGGGAACGGACGACGCTATGCGCGCTGAGGTTCGGCCAAAGTCGATCGAACCAGGCCTTGAACGGTCTGCCGGTGCGAAGGTCGTCGACGAAACCGACGTTGCGGGCCGGGTCGGCGTCGGTACGCGCGCTGAACGATCGCCATGCGGCCGCGATGAGCTGATCACGCAGTACGTCGCGTCCGACGTTGGTTGGCAAACGTCGTACTCGGACGTCGTCGAGCTGGGTCTGCACCTCGTCGGCCGACAGACGGGCGATGCCAAAGATCGTGGGTGCTTCGAGCGGCACCACGTCGCGTCCGATGCGCGACGAGATAGCAGCGGCAATCACCGGGGCCATCCGCCCGTCGCCCTTGAGCGCTGCGACTTCCGGGGGATCGACGTGCCCGACACGGTACCGGCGCAACAGCAGCTCGACGGTGGTCTGCACCACGCTGCTCTCGCCGAGCGACGGAAGCACTTCGGAGATGTACGCGAGAAACAGCGGGTTCGGGCCGACGACAAGCAACGGGGCTCGCCGGAACAGCTCGCGGTGCTCGTAGAGGAGGAACGCAGCACGGTGCAGACCCACAGCCGTCTTTCCCGTGCCCGGTCCGCCCTGGACGACGATCAGATCGTCGAGCGGAGCGCGGATGATCTCATCCTGCTCGGCCTGGATCGTGGCGACGATGTCGCGCATCGCCCCCGAGCGCGCCCGGTCGAGCTCGGCGAGGAGCGGGTCGGGGACTCCACCGCCTTCGGCATGCGCGTCGGGGTCGTCGAAGTGCTCGTCGAAGAACCCGGCGAGAACTTCACCGTCGGAGGCGAAGCGCCGCCGCAACGTGAGGCCGAGCGGATCGGCCCACGTGGCCCGGTAGAAGGGCGCGCTTATGGCGGCCCGCCAGTCGACGACCACGGGGTTCCGCTCGAGGTCTTCCACGTGGCGCCGGCCCACGTAGTACCTGGCCCCGTCCTCGTCGTCGATTCGCCCGAACGCGAGCGCACCCGTGCCGCGCCGGAGCGACACGAGCCGCTCCTGCAGAACGGCGTGGATCGCCTTGGCGTCGAACGCGGTGTCGAGGTGGGCGTCGTGGCGGGCCTGGCGAAGGGTCGCCTCGGCCCGCTCCCGCATGGCCACGAGACATGCCTCGGCATGGGCGAGGTGCGCCCGTTCGGCGAGGAGTTCGGTTGGCAGCTCCTCGGCGGCGTCGTGCATAGGGGGAGGAAACACTATCCGGCGCTCTCACCTCGGCGAAGCGAGTTTTCTCCCTCCGATACGGTGTCCGTCGTGACGTTGACGACCGAAGGGCGGGTGTTCGAGGCGGTGCAGCTGGCGCGGGTGTTCGACGACTCCAAGGGCTACGTCGACGCGATTCCCCGGTTCGGCGATGTCGTGATCGAGGAGCGCTTCGACGCCCTTCCCCGTCCGCTCGATCGCGACGCGCTGCGTCGATTCGTCGACGAGAACTTCGCGCTCCCCACGCCGTCGCCACCCCGTCAGCCCTCGCACGCTTCGATCGAGCAGTACCTGCACGACCCATGGGCGACGCTCCTACGTACGCATACCACTGTGCCGGACGGAAGTTCGCTTCTTGCGCTTCCGCACCCCTATGTCGTGCCCGGTGGTCGATTCGACGAGCTGTTCTACTGGGACTCGTTCTTCACCGGCCTCGGACTTCTTCGCCACGGACACGTCGAACTGTTCACGGGCATGGTCGACAACCTCGTGTTCCTACAGGAATCGATCGGCTACATCCCCAACGGCAGCCGGACATACCTGGCGTCCCGGAGCCAGCCTCCGATGCTCGCCGCGATGGTGCGGGCGCTGATGGGTGCCGGCGTCGACGGTCTTGGGTACCTTCCCGCATTGCTGCGCGAGCATGCCTTCTGGACCGCCGGCGAACGGGTCGTTCCGGTCGGCGGCTCGACCGCCTCCCGCTATTTCGATGCGCTCGACACCCCACGGCCGGAGTCGTTTGCCGAGGACGTGCACCTGGCCGGAGGGGCACGTCGCGGCGAACTCCTCCGCAACCTCCGAGCTGGAGCCGAGTCCGGCTGGGACTTCTCGTCACGGTGGTGCGCCGACCCGATGGACCTTGCGACGATCGAGACGACAGACGTGATCCCCGTGGATCTCAACGTGCTGCTCGTCGAACTGGAAACGTTGATCGCCGAACTCTTCGTCGCGGCGGGCGAGGGGGTGCGGGCGAAGGAGTACCGGGTTGCCGGTGAGGGGCGCGCCGCGATGATCCGTGAGCAGTTCTGGGACAGCAAGAACGCGTGGTTCGTCGACCGCGATCGCCGAACGGGATCGCACCGCCCCGCTCTGACGCTGGCGGGAGTGCTCCCTCTCGCAGCAGGGATCGCCAGTCCTGAGCAGGCGACGGTGGCGGCGGGAACGCTTCGGGATCGGTTCCTCGCGTCTGGCGGGCTGCGCACGACCCTCGTCAACTCCGGCCAGCAGTGGGATGCCCCGAACGGATGGGCCCCGCTGCAGTGGTGGGCCGTGGAAGGTCTGCAGGCGTACGGTTTCGACGCCGACGCCGCCGAGGTCGCCGACCGGTGGGTCGATACCTGCCGTCGGCGGTTCCTCGTCGACGGAGCCTTGCTGGAGAAGTACGACGTCGAGGAAACGGGTCGCGAGCCCACCGGCGGTGAGTACGACGTGCAGGCGGGTTTCGGCTGGACCAACGGCGTGCTCATCGACTTCCTGGCCCGTGGGTACGGGGGGTCGTGAGCGACGGCCGCAGGCCGGATGCCTCCGCCAGTAGCGTGGAGTGCGTGGCAAGTGCAGAAGCGAAACTGGCGATCACGATGCTGGCCGACCGGGTCCTCGTCCAGATCCCGGCATCCGACGGCGAGCGGCTCTCCAAGGGGGGCCTGCTCATTCCGTCCACCGCGCAGATCTCCCGACGTCTGGCCTGGGCCGAGGTGGTCGCCGTCGGCCCGAGTGTGCGGCTCATCCAGCCTGGTGATCGCGTGCTGTTCAACCCCGAGGACCGCTACGAGGTCGAGGTGAGCGGCGAGGACTACCTCCTCCTGCGCGAGCGCGACATCCACGGCGTCGCCGCCGACCGCATCGACGGCACCACCGGCCTCTACCTCTGACCATCGGCCCCGGACGGTCCTGTCTCGGCAGGGCCTTCGGGAACGAAGTGCCCGTTGGTACGGTTGCACCAGATGCCGCCACGGCAATCCTCGAGGAGTTCGTCATGACCGCACCATCCACGCTCACCTACACCGTCGCCGGGATGACGTGCGGGCACTGTGTCGCCGCCGTCGATTCCGAGGTGCGTGCAGTTCCCGGGGTTACCGACGTGTCGGTCGATCTCGACACCCAGGCGGTCGTGGTCAACGGCACCTCGCTCGACGACGCGGCGATCCGCGCGGCGATCGACGAGGCGGGCTTCGAGGCGTCTACCTGACGCCGTTTCGGCGGCGATCGAACCGCGTCGATGCCCTGACCGAACGGCGTCCCGTGACCCGGACGCGCAGTTCGAGTCTCTGTGATCGCGGTTACAGACGCGGCGCCACTGTTGCGTCATGGTGAAGGTGTCGGTGCAGAGGCACCGCGCTTCTCGAGGAGGAATCCCATGCGCGACCACGTGAAAGATCTCGACGACATCCGAACCCTGATCCAGCTGTATATCGACGGCTCGAACGGCGACGGCGACAAGATGCGAGAGGCGTTTCATCCCAACGCGTGGATGTTCGGCCACATCGGCGCGATGGACACCTATGAGCCGATCACGGAGTTCACCGCCATGGTCGAAGCCCAACCGGGCTTTGCCGGCCCGAACTACGAGGCCAGGGTGCGGATGATCGACGTCGTCGGCGATGCCGGTGTCGCTGTGCTCGTCGAGACCGATTATTTCGGCTGTGACTTCGTCGACTACTTCACGGTGGCCCGGATCAACGGTCGCTGGTGGATCACGAACAAGACCTACGCCCACACCGGCGGTGAGCTGCCGGCCGGATAGGCGGTTCGGCGCTCGCGTTCGGACCGCACCGTTTCGCCGGATCCGCCAAGGTTGGGGTGAGGTGCTGCTACCGTCGGAGGGCCAGCCTACCGACCGGTAGGTAGGGACATTCCCCCCGGAGATCCACCATGCTTCCCCGACGTTCCGGCCCGCTCACCTCTTCTGTCCGCGTTCCCCGGACCTGGAAGGCGTCGGCCCCGTTCCTCATCGCCAACCTCGTGCCGCTGCTCGCGGTGTTCACCGGCGTCACGCAAAAGGCCTTGATCCTCGGGGCAGTGCTGTACGTGACCAGGATGTTCTTCATCACCGCGGGGTACCACCGGTACTTCGCCCATCGGGCGTATCAGATGCGGCGAGTCCCGCAGTTTCTTATGGCGTTCGGTGGTCTGACCGCGGTCCAGCAGGGCCCGCTGTGGTGGGCGTCGCACCACCGTGACCACCACCGCTACACCGACACCGAGCGCGACCCGCACTCGCCCCAGCAGGGTTTCTGGTGGAGCCACATCGGCTGGATCATCTCCGGACGATTCGATGAGACGGACCTCGGCGCAATCGCCGACTTCTCCCGATTCCCCGAGTTGCGCTGGCTGAACTCCCACGACTGGGTCGGACCGGTCTCCCTCGGCGCCCTCAGCTTCATGATCGCCGGATGGAGCGGGCTCGTGGTCGGCTTCTTCGGCTCGACGGTGCTGCTGTGGCACGCGACCTTCTCGGTGAACTCGTTCGCCCACCTCTTCGGCGGCCGTCGATACGCAACCACCGACTCGAGCCGGAACAACTGGCTGATCGCTTTGCTCACCCTGGGCGAAGGCTGGCACAACAACCATCACCACTACCCCCGTAGCGCCCGTCAGGGGTTCCGGTGGTGGGAGCTCGACATCAGCTACCAGGTCCTGCGGGTCCTTCAGGTGCTGCGGATCGTGCGGAACCTGAACAAGCCTCCGGCGACGGCGAAAGCCTCCTCCCGGCTGGCCGACGGCGCGCCCGACCTGGGCATGATGCGCTATCACCTGAGTCGCGCCGCGTCCATCGCCGGTGCCGTCCCAACCGGTGCCGAACTACTGGAACTGATCGAGTCGACGGCCAACAAGGCCGGGGCCATCGTGCGAAGCAAGCGGCCCTCACGGACCCAGACCGACTCCAGCGGCATCCCCGGCTGAGGCCGTACCCTCAGTCGAACGCAGCTCGCTGGCCCCGTCGGCCCCGGCCCGTTCCACGCGCAGGTCCGGCGGATTCACGCGCAGATCGACGAGAAGTCGCCTCGAAAGGGCCCGGATTCCCCCATCTGCGCGTGGAACTTGGCGATGTGCGCGTGAGATCGTGCGGTCTGCGCCAGGCGAGCGGCTGAGACGAGGCGTTGCCGTCGGCCGGATTGGCCGGATTGGCCGGATTGGCCGGGTCACGGTCCGGTCAGGCGAGCCAGCGGACCCACTGGCCGTGGTAGCCGCACTCGGCCAGAAGGGTGGGCGCTCCTTCGGCCGATCGGCCGTCCCAGTAGCGGAGCCTGAGGGCGGCATGGGCAGGATCGGGTTCATGTGGCTCGAAGGACATCCATGCCAGGGGTGCGTCGGGTGTCGCCGTTTCTCCCGCGGTTTCGATGAGGTCGGTGATGCGGGCCCGTTCGTCTTTGTCGATGTACTGCCACACGATGGAATGCATGATCACCGTGACGGCCCCCTCGGCCCGTTGCCCGAGCTCTCGGGCGAGCCAGCCCTCGGCCTTGGCTCGCTCGAGGCGTGCCGGGAACCGGTTGGCGATCTCGATGCCCGCGAGCGTCCGTGTGCGACGGTCGAGCTGATCGGGCCACAGGAAGCCGAGTAGGTGCAGGGCGCCGTCGTCGGTCGTCGGATCGATGGGCTCGGGGTCGCATCCGGCGCGGTCGACGATGGTCGCCTCCGACGCGGGCGGGGTGCGATCGCCCCAACGGTCGACGATCTCGACGGCGCTGGACGAATCGCCGATCGTCCAGCCGTCCTGGGCGAAGCGGAAGCGGTCGAGACGAAGGTTCAGCCCGGCGCTGGAACCGATCTCGCGCAGCGAGACCGGGAGCTCGGCGAGCTTGGAGATGTGGGCGAGACCCGGGTACAGCGCCGAGGAGCGGACCACTTCGTTCGTCTGCACGCCCCAGTCGAGCTCCGCGCCGATGCGTTCAGTGTGCTGAGCGGTTGCCGCCAGGAAGTCCTCCCGCAAGGTCGTTCCCGGCGTGCCGCCACACGACGGATAGTGGCGGGCCAATGTCGGGGAATCGCCGCGCAGCGCCGAGCGATGGAGGGCGGCGAGGAACCTCAACGGTGAGGCCAGCCCGAACCGCAGGTGGGCGTGGTGGGTCATCGCCTCCCACACCGGGCCACCGGTCGCGACATCATCGGCACCGTAACGGCAGACCTCGCCGTAGAGAGCGGAGCCGATCGCCTCGCAGCCACCGGCCTGAAAGGTGAACTCCTCGGCGAGCTTCCGACGCAGTTCCGGGGTGGTCATGCACCCATGTTCGGCGAATGCCGCACGGTCCACAAGGTTGATTTCGATCAACATTGCGGCCTTGGGCGCCTCGAAAGGGCACCCGGGAAACGCACGGGTCACGCCATACCCCGCCGGTAGGGTTGGAGGCAATGACCTTCACCGCTGTTCCCCTTCGTGCGACCGACGAGCAACTTGGCGCGGTGCGATACAACGAGCATGGGCTGGTGGCCGCCATTGTGCAGGATGCCGCCAACGGCCAGGTGCTCATGATGGCGTGGATGAATGCGGAAACGCTTCGCCATACGATGGACGAGGGCCGGACGGTGTTCTGGTCGAGGTCACGCTCCGAGGTGTGGCGCAAAGGTGACACCTCTGGCGACCGGCAGTTCGTCCGACGTGCGTTTTACGACTGCGATGGTGACACCCTCCTCTTCGTCGTTGACCAGGAAGGCCGGGGTGCCTGCCATACCGGTCAACGCACCTGCTTCTACCGGGGATTCGGCGACGCGGCTGCGGCATCCTGCCAGGCCGACTCCTGGGCGGGCTGACGACACCCGTGGACAAGCTGAATCCTCCGCTGCCGGAATTCCTCGCGCTCGCGGCAACTCACACGGTCGTCCCGGTGTGGCGCGAGATGATGGGCGACCTCGAAACCCCCGTTGCCGCGTTCGCGAAACTCGTCGGTGATCGCCCGGGGTTTCTGCTCGAGTCGGTGGAGCACGGTGGACGGTGGGGTCGGTTCTCCTTCGTCGGCCGGAATGCCGCGGCCACGGTGGTCTCCCGCCGCGACGCGAACGGCGTGGCCACGCTCTCGGTGACGAACGGCGCCCTGCCGATTGCGGTGCCGACCGACAGGGGCGTTCTCGCTTGTCTCGAGGGTCTTCTCGCCCACTACCGCGGGCCGCAACACCCCGACATCCCGCCGCTGACGGGCGGTATCGTCGGGTACTTCGGTTACGACACCATCCGGGAGATCGAGCGTCTCCCGAACCCTCCGCAGGATCACACGGGACTCCCCGATGCCGTGTTCTCGGTCGTCGGATCGGTCGCCGCCTTCGACCACTGGCGAAGCCGGGTGTATCTGATCGACAACGTGCTCACGACCGGCAATCCCGATGCTGATGCGAGGGCCTACGAAGCGGCCCGTGCTCGGATCGACGTGATGGCGGCGGATCTCGGCAAGCCGCTGTCCTACACCCTTGTGCCCCCGCCCGACTCGAACGATCCCCGGCCCGACACCAGGCCGAGCGTCTCGCCTGACCAGTACAAGCGCGCCGTCGAAGTGGCCAAGGAGTACATCGTCGCGGGCGACATCTTCCAGGTCGTGCTGGCACAACGATTCGATCTCGACCTCGATGCCGATCCCTACGACGTGTACCGCGTGTTGCGTCTCGTCAACCCGAGTCCGTATATGTACTTACTTCGCAACGAAGAGGTCACGGTCATCGGATCATCGCCCGAGCCGATGGTGCAGTTGCTCGACGGCAAGGTGATCTCCCGACCGATCGCCGGCACCCGTCGTCGGGGCAAGACCGAGGAAGACGATCGGCGTCTGGCCGGCGAACTGAAGGAGCATCCGAAGGAGGTGGCCGAGCACGTGATGCTCGTCGACCTCGCCCGCAACGATGTCGGGCGTGTCGTCGACTTCGGCACCTGCACGGTGGAAGAGCTGATGACGCTCGAGTACTACTCCCACGTCATGCACCTCACGTCGCAGGTCACCGGCCGCCTGCGAGAGGGACTCGGTCCGATCGACGTGCTGCGGGCCACGTTTCCGGCCGGCACCGTCAGCGGCGCGCCGAAGGTGCGGGCGATGGAGATCATCGACGAGCTCGAACCCTCGCGACGCGGACCCTATGCGGGCGTGGTCGGCTACTTCGACTTCGCCGGCAACCTCGACACCGCCATCGCCATTCGCACGATGTTCGTGACTCCCGATGGGCGCGCGTCGGTGCAGGCGGGAGCAGGCATCGTCGCCGACTCCGACCCGCAGGCCGAGCACGACGAGTGCGTCTTCAAGTCCGCCGCGCTCCTCGCCGCGGTGCCCGCGGCGCGACGGATGAGCAGAGTGAAGGAGCGGTCGTGAGTGTTGTGGAGTGGATGGTGTTGCGAGCAGTCGGAGCGCAGCGTAGAGGCGCAGCGCCAATGAGCAGAGTGAAGGAGCGGTCGTGAGTGTTTCCCCGGAGCAACTGGCATCGGTGCTTGATGGAACGGCGACGGCGACGTTCATCCGCGACGTGATCGTGGCCGAGGGCGTCGACACCGTGAAGTTCCTGCACTCGCAGCTGTCGCAGGATGTGGTCTCCACGGCCGTCGGCGAGACGAGGTGGTCGTTCCTCCTCCAACCGACCGGCAAGCTCGTTGCCCTGCTCCGCCTCGTGCGTACGGCGGAGAACACCATCGAACTCGACACCGACGCCGGACACGGACCACCGGTGATCGAGGCGCTCGCCCGGTTCAAGATCCGGACGAAATGCGAGCTCACGCTTCGTCCGGACATCACGTTCGCGGCGTCGTGGTCCGAAAGACTTCCGGCGCTCGTCGAGGGCGAGGGCACCTTCGATGAAGCGGTTTCGGAGGTGTGCGCCGTTGTTCGCGGATTCCCCCGCTGGGGTGCGGAGCTCAACGATTCGACGATCCCCAACGCCACCGGTCTGGTCGACCGGGCGGCCAGTTTCACGAAAGGCTGCTACACGGGCCAGGAGCTCGTCGAGCGGATCGATTCGCGTGGCGGGAACGTTCCCCGACGGCTCGTCGGGCTCGTCCTTGCTGCCGCGCCCGACGAAGTCGGCGACGACACCGTGCTGCTGCTCGATGGTTCGCCGGCCGGTGATCTCACGTCGATGAGCACCGATCCGCGCACGGGGGCCACGGTCGCGCTTGCCTACGTGAGCCGCAGTGTCGACGAGTCGTCGTCCCTTGCCACTGCGACTGGACACGTAGCCCGGGTCGTCGTCCTGTCGTGACCCTGCGTGGGTGGGGCACTGGTGCAGTGATAGGCGCGCTGGTGATGTCGGCAGGCGCTGGATGCACGCGCAAGGTGGAGATCCGCTACCCGGAGGTCCCGACCACCCTGGCCCTGCGACCATCGACGAGCACCACCATCGGGCCCGACCGTTCGAACGAGACCCTGCTTCCTCCGCTCGACTCCGCCCCACCGGTCACGACCACCACCGTTGCCTTCGGCGAGGGCACGGTCACGTTGGAGGGCACGGTAGAGGGCCCCGACGGGCCGGTGCCCGGGGCGACCGTCCGGTTCGAACGTGTCGTGGGGGAGCAGTCGGCCGAGCGGTCCGTGATCACAAACAACTCCGGGCGCTTCAAATTGGCAAACGTCCCCGGAGGGCGGATGAGAGTGCGGGCATGGAAGGTCCCAGACGTCGCCATGGCCCGCAACATCGTGGTGTTCGCGTCGGAGACGACCAAGCTCACCCTGAAAGTCGAGCGATTCGCCACCACCGATGTCCGTTGGGCGGCGGCGCCGGCGAGCCCGATCGAAGGCCAACCGGTCAACCTCGTCGTGCAGGTGAGCCGTCGGCTGGTCGACGACGAAGGCGTTATAGGGTTCGAACAGATCACCGGCATGGCCGTTCGTCTCGTGCCGCTCGGCGCGCTCCAGCCGGAAGGTGCCAACGAACGGCTGACCGACGACACCGGCCGAGCGTCATTCCCGATGCGTTGCAACGCGGTCGGGGCGGCCACGATTCGCGCCCAACTCGCATCCGGAGAGGACGCGACTCTCGAACTCCCGTCGTGCGCACCGGTTCCGACCACCACCACGACGACGATCGCTCCGCCGGAGTCGACCCTTCCGCCGATCATCGTTCCCCCGGCCAACGGGGAGGAGACGACGACCACCGGAGTCCCCGTGGGGTCTCCGGTCTGACGACGGAGCCCGCTCGAAATGTTCGCCGATCGACCGCGGGCTGACGCGCACGCCGGTTCCGAAACTTCTTCGGCCTGTCGGTGATCCGGGCCGCGCCGATCGTCGAATGTCTTACAGCTTCGGGTAAGCCGGCCCGTCGGAACGGAAGGAACCATCATGAGCACCACCGTCCTGAGCCCCGCCGTCACGACAGTTCGGACGGCTTACGACGCGTTCGCTCGGGGTGACATCGCCGCGATCATCGGGCTTGTTTCCGACGACGTCGTTTGGACCAGTCCGCGCACCCTCCCGGTGGGGGGAGAATTCTCGGGGAGGACTGGCGTCATGTCGTTCTTCGGGAAGGTGTCGGAGGCGCGGGATTCTCTGAGCCCGACATGCGCGGAATCGGGGAGGTTGCCGAGGGCCTCGTCGCCGGCGTTGTGCGCGGCTCGGGCGTCTGCAACGGCGAGCCCGCCAGCTACGGCGCGGTGCATGTCTTCTCGGTCGTCGATGGGCGGATAAGTCGCTTCGACGAATACACCGACCTCGACGAAGCACTCGTCTGACCGAAGCGCGGTCACGACATCTGCCCCGCTGACATGGAAACGAAGGCTGCGACTCGGAGGCTGGCGTGACCACACTCGAACTCCCTAGGCTTCGCCCGGTGGAACCTTCGCCGGGGTCCGACGCTGTTGCGGAATTCGGAACGAGCGCCTCGCTGCTCAACCGTTTGGTCGCTGGCGACGACGGCGCGCTCGGCGTGATCTACGACCAGTACTCGCCGCTCGTGTACGGACTTGCGAAGTCGGTGAGCGGCGACGACCTGACCGCTCGGGAGGTGACCAGCGAAGTGTTCACGTATCTCTGGGAGTTCCCGGACCGGGTCGATCTGTCGCGCGGTTCATTGAAGGCCTATCTCGGTATGATCGCCCATCGACGAGCAGTCGACGCCGTCCGTCGATCCGAACGCCGTCGGATGGCGGAGGATCGGTTCCGGGCCACTTCCGAACAGTCGTCTCCATCCGGTGAGACCGAGGCGCTGCACCATTCGGCGCTTCGTTGGCGCAAGGAGCGGCTCCTCGGCCTGGTCAATGCGCTCCCCGTCGAGCAGCGTGACGCGCTTCGCTTGGCGTATTTCGAGGGTCGCACCTACCGACAGGTCGCGGATGAACTCGGGATACCCGAAGGAACGGCCAAATCGCGTCTTCGTCTGGCGTTGGCCCGACTTCGCGAACAACTCGACAAGGACGATCGATGGGCGTGGACATGAGCAGCGCGAACTCTCCGAAACGAGTGAAGGGACCCGAAGTCCTGGCCGAGGAGATCGTTGCGCCCGACGAAATGGATTTGGTTGCCGCTCTTGCACTTGACGCTATCGAGGGTGACGATCGCCGCGCTGCAGCGATGTCCGTTGCCCCGATCGACGTGGATGATGCTCGTCGGGTCGCGATCGCACTGGCAGAGCTCACGGAGGAGGAGCCGCCCGCCGACCTTCGCGAGCGGGTGCTCTCGGAAGCCAGGTCACGGCGAGCACCGGGCACACCGCTGGTTGGGTCGGAACCCATCAGTCCATCCGAGGCGTTTCTTGCGACGGTCGATGCGCTCCACCGCCTTCTCGCCGATCTCCGACCCGATGAGTGGACTGCGCCCGCCCTGGGGCAATACGGGCGAGTCCGTGATCTGATCGCGCATCTCGTCGGCGTGGAGGAGAACCTCCTCGGGGTCCTCGGCGAGGGGTCGCCCCCGGACCCGTCCCGCTGGGCCGACCACGTGCAGGCGACGGCGGACCACGTGCAGGCGTGTCGGGAAATGACTACCGAAGCGCTCCTCGAACGTTGGGTGGGAGGAGCACGCCGTTTGCGGGTGGTGGCGTCGATCGGATCGCCGGACCGGCCCATTCTCGTCAACGATGTGCCGACGACCGTTCGCGGGATGTTCGTCCTGCGGATGTTCGAGGTGTGGACGCATCACGAAGATGTGTGCCGTGCGACGAGACGACCGCTGCCGATCATCGATCGAGCCCGCCTCCAGCTGATGTCGTCGGAGCTGATGGACGCGCTTCCCGCCGCGCTCACGGTGACGGGCACAGCCGTTCCCGGGAAGACGATGGAGATCGTCCTCACCGGGACGGGTGGCGCAACGTATCGCCGACCCATGGCGCTTCAGTCCGAGGTCGGGTTTCCGGACGTGACCATCACCGCTGACATTGTCGACTTCTGCCGCGTCGCGTCGCGACGCCTCGCTCCCGGCGCTCTGGCGGTCGAGGTCGAGGGTCCGTCCGAACTCTGCGATCGCGTGCTTGCGGCCACTGGTGCCTTCGCCCGCGATTGATCGATCGCTGCGAGCGCGGGCTTACGCGCCCGTTACGCGACGAACCGACGCTCAACGACCGGTCGGATCGGTCTTCGGCACGCGGACGACGAAGGTGGTGCCCTCCGGCGAGGTCTCGGCTTCGGCCGTTGCGCCCATGGCCTCGACAAGCTCGCGCACGATCGCCAGTCCCAGCCCCGATCCGATCTGACGGGTCGGACGTCGATCAGATGTGTACATACGATCGAATACGTGGGGGAGGTCTTCAGGCGCGATGCCCGGTCCGTCGTCGCTGATTCGGATCTCGGACGCACCAGGGCCCTTGGAGACGAGGGAGACATGCACGCTCTGTCGGGCGAACTTGCACGCGTTCTCGAGCAGGTTCGCGAGCACTTGCTGGAGGCGGTCCGGGTCGGCGAATGCACGGACACCTTCTTGGGCGTCAAGGGTCAGGTCGAGGTCGTCCTGGGCGGCCCTCGGCAGGAAGCCGTCGGCGGTGTCGGCGACCAGGTCGGTCAGATCGATTGGCTTCGGGTTCAGCGTGAAGTTCTTCGACTCCAGCTTGGCCAGTTCCAGCAGGTCACGCACGAGACGTTCGAGCCGTCGGGACTCCGACGCGATCACCTGGGCGGCTCGCTGTGGGTCGGGCGCCGAGCCGTCGGCCATTGCCTCGGCGAAGCCCTGAATGGAGGTGAGCGGCGTTCGCAGGTCGTGCGACACCGACAGGAGAAACTGGCGCTCCTGGTTACGGGCCCGGCCGAGTGCCTCGGCCATGCGATCGAGGTCGCGCAGGAGCCCGCCGATCTCGTCCTGACGCCGCGCCGCTTTTTCCGTCGGGGAGCCCGCCTCGGTCACGCGAACGGACAGATCCCCGGAAGCGATCCTCTTCTGGGCGAGCGTGGCCTCGGTCAGCGGACGGCTGATGCGACGGGCGACGGCTAACGCGGCTAACGCGGCGAGCGCCAGCGCCAACGCCGACGCCGAGCCGATGGCGACGAGCGCCTGGCGCGGCGTGTCGGGCAGGGGACGACTCAGCAGGAGCGTGTCGACCACTCCTTTCGAGTCGCGTCGGATACGCACGGCGGAGTACGCCTGGCGGCCGAGGATGCCGTTGATCGCCCGTCCCTCGGCGATGGCGAGAAGGTCCGTCGGCGTGATGTCCTCGGTGATCTTGAGAGGCGCGCCACCCGCCTGCAACGGGGTTCCGTCCGGAAGAAGCACCGGGGGCGCGGCAACAAGACCGAAGCGTGTGGTGTTCTCCTTGCGGTCGGGATCGGTCTTCGGGTCGACGAAGCGCCACACGGATGCCGTCTCCAACCCGAGGGCCTCCTTGACCGATTGGAGGCCGTCGAAGCTGGTCGCCTGGCCGCTGCGGACGAGCCGCTCCGCCGACAGTGTGAGGTTGCGAACCGTGGTCGTCCGATCCGAACGGGTGATCCCGAGGAACGACGCCGCAGCGGCGACACCGAGCGCGATGGCGACGGTGCCGACGATGACGAAGATGAGTCGGCGTCTCATCTACGTGAAGGTTCGTGCTGGCGGCCGTAGCCGCGTCAGTTCAGCCGGTAGCCGACACCGAAGACGGTCTTCAGCTCGAATCCGTCGCCGAGCTTCTTGCGGAGCTGGCGCACGTGCACGTCGACGGTGCGCTCGTCGCCGAACCAGCCCGCACCCCACACGCCGTCGAGGAGTTGCTGGCGGGAGAGCACGAGGCCCTGATTGGAGGCGAAGAAGGCGAGGAGATCGAACTCGCGGGTGGCGAGCGATACCGACGACGTCCCGACCCGGACCTCGCGGCGGGCGATGTCGACCTCGATGTCCCCGATGGTGATGCTCTCCGGGCGTTCCTCCTTGGACGGGGTGGCGTCGAGGCGCCGCAGGATCGCCTTGACGCGGGCGACGAGCTCACGGGGCGAGAACGGCTTGGTGATGTAGTCGTCGGCACCGAGTTCGAGACCGAGGATGCGGTCGACCTCGCTGTCGCGGGCGGTGAGGAACAGGACGGGCACGGTGCTCTTGGCCCGGAGTCGCATGCAGACGTCGAGTCCGTCGAGATCGCCGGGGAGGCCGACGTCGAGGATCACCGCACGCGGACGTTCCCGGTCGACTGCGGCAAGCCCGGCCTCACCGGTGGTGGCCTGGATGACCCGGTACCCCGCCTGGCGGAGCGACATGTCGAGCAGATCGGCGATGTGAGCGTCGTCTTCGACGACGACGATGGTCCCGTGGTCGTTCGTTGCCATGGCGAACATGCTGGCACGTCCCCGCCAGGGGAGGGGGTACCTGTCGATCACCGCGGGCCGGCTGGCCCGCTCGGGCCGGCTCACGTCGCTCCTCCGGGTATTTCCCGGCCCGAGCGAGAACCCGTCTCCCGACCGGATTGCCGGGCGGTACCGTCGTTGGGGTGAGCGCGGTCGCTGGTACCTATCTCGAACGGATCGTGCACGCGCACCGGGAACGTGTCGCGGCCGACCGTCGTGACCTCGCTGCCGTTCGGGAGGCCGCCCTCGCGGTCGCGTCTCCGGCCAGGGGCTTCGCCACCGCGCTCCGTGCCCCGGGATTGAGCGTGATCGCCGAGATCAAGCGGAAATCGCCGTCGAAGGGACCTCTTGCCCCCGACCTCGACGCCGCGGTCCTGGCCGGGGCGTACCGAGACGGTGGCGCAGCATGCCTGTCGGTACTCACCGACGTCGATCACTTCGGCGGCTCCGTCGAGGACCTCCAGGTTGCCCGGGCGGCGTCGGGCCTTCCGGTGATCCGCAAGGACTTCACGGTCGGAGAAATCGATGTCTACGACGCCCGCCTGATGGGGGCCGATTGTGTGCTGCTCATCGCCGCCGCGCTCGACGACGACGAGCTCCTTCGGTTCCATCAGGCGGCGGCGAGCGTCGGCCTGGACGCTCTCGTTGAGATCCACGACGAGGACGAGCTCGCCCGAGCCCTCGCCGTCGGGGCAACGCTCGTCGGAGTGAACCAGCGGGACCTGCGGACGTTCTCCGTCGACCACGATCGTGCCCGGCGTGTCGGCCGCGCGATGCCGTCGTCGGTCGTCCGCGTCGCCGAGTCGGGCGTGCGGGGACCCGCCGACGCCGAGTCACTCGCCGAAGCGGGCTTCGACGCCGTGCTGGTCGGCGAAAGCCTCGTCACCATGGCCGATCCCGCCGAAGGAGTCCGCGCCCTCCGAGGGGTTCGCTGACATTCGGTGACGACGAGCGGGACACGCGTGACCGTTCTGGGTCGGCTCACGTCGCTGGGTCGGGATCTGCGCACTGGTGAACGTCCGCCGACCCAGTGGAGCTCAGCCGACCCAGTGAAGCTCAGCCGACCCAGGATCGCTCAGCCGACCCAGTGAACGTCCGCCGACCCAGTGAACCTCAGCCGACCCAGTGGAGCTCAGCCGACCCAGTGAAGCTCAGCCGACCCAGGATCGCCAGGGCCAGTGGTTACTCGTTCTGCCAGTCGTAGGGGGCGTTGTCCTCGACGAGGTAGCCGGGGAGCGCGGCTGCGGCGGCGCGGGCGTTGCGGATGAACGATGCGACCTTGCGCGGGTCTTTGCGGCCGGCGGATGCCTCGGTCCCGGACGCGCCATCGACGCCCCACGGCCGAACCCGGCGCACTGCGTCAGCCACGTTGAGCGGACCGAGCCCACCGGCCAGGATCAACTTCCGGCCCTCCGGGAGCCCGTCGGCCAGTGACCAGTCGAAGACCTCCCCGGACCCCGGGTTGGCGTTGTCGAGCATGATCAGCTCGACCGGGTACCGCTTGGCTTTGCCGATTTCCGGGTCGCCGGCGGCGAAGACCTTGATGGTCACGCCCACTCGCCCGGCGACGTCGGCGGTTTCGGCGGCGGACTCACGCCCGTGGAGTTGTGCCCCGGAGAGGCCGCAGCGCAGGACGATGTCGACGACACGGTCGGGCAGGTCGTCTCGGAACACCCCGAAGGTGATGACTTCGGGCGGCAGACGCTTGACGATGTCGGCCACGACCGTCGGAGCTACCTGGCGTTTGGAGCCGGCGGCGAAGATGAAACCGAGCGCATCGGCCCCCAGGGCGACGCACAGCAGCGCGTCCTCTTCGTTGGTGATCCCGCAGATCTTCACGAAGAGCCCGTTCGGCGCCAGTTCCTCAGCGCGCAGATGTCCAGTCACCTACGTAGTTTGCCTGGTGAGCGTCCCTCCGTGCGGGACGTTTCCCGTCCGGTATCGGGACCGACGGGTCCCCGCTGGATTCTCGAACGCGGCCGATGTCGATTCCACGGGTGACCGCTCCTCGCGAGCGACCTCCTTCACCCGTTGACGTTCCTGCGGCGAACTGCGCTTGACTGGCAGGGCACACGCGCACGGCCCCGTGGTCCGTCGCTGACACCTGTTCTCGGAGCCGCACCCATGACTGACCTAGCCCAGAAGCGATCGATCTCCGCCGGGGGCGCGCCGTCACTGATGGGCGACCCAACCGACGACGGCCGCTTCGGCGAGTTCGGCGGCCGTTTCGTCCCCGAGACGCTCGTTCCCGCCTGCGAGGAGCTCGAGATCGCCTTCCGTGCAGCCTGGACCGACCCGGCATTCCGGTCCGAGTACGAGACGATCCTGAAGGAATACGCCGGTCGACCCACTCCGGTCTCCGAGTGCTTCCGGCTGTCGGAACGCCTTGGGGTTCGGGTCTTTCTCAAGCGCGAGGATCTGGCCCACACCGGCTCGCACAAGATTAACAACGTCATCGGCCAGGCACTCCTGGCGAAGCGGATGGGCAAACGCCGGATCATCGCAGAGACCGGCGCCGGACAGCACGGTGTCGCGGCGGCCACCGCGTGTGCGCTGCTGGGTCTCGAATGTGTCGTCTACATGGGCGCGGTCGACGTGGAACGCCAGGCACTCAACGTGTTTCGGATGAAGCTGCTCGGCGCCGAGGTCAGGCCGGTCCACTCCGGCTCGAGAACCCTGAAGGACGCCGTGAACGACGCCATGCGGGCGTGGCTCGCAGAAGTTGAGGACACGTATTACCTCCTCGGGTCGGTCATGGGCCCGCATCCGTACCCCTGGATGGTGCGCGAGTTCCAGCGAATCCTCGGCGACGAAGCCCGCGTGCAGATTCGCGCCATCCTCGGTGGGAAGGACCCTGACTACGTGATGGCGTGCGTGGGTGGTGGCTCGAACGCGGCGGGCATCTTCGGCGGCTTCGTCGACACGACCGCGAAACTCATCGGTGTCGAACCCGAGGGCGGCGCCGCGGTCGGCCACGGCGTGCAGGGGATCGTTCACGGAATGAAGTCTTTCCTTCTGCAAGACGAGTTCGGCCAGGTGCTCGAAGCCCACTCGATCTCGGCCGGTCTCGATTATCCCGGGGTCGGTCCGGAGCATGCGCACCTGGCGACCACCGGCCGCGCTCGTTACGTGCCGGCCGGCGACGACGCCGTGCTCGCGGCCCTCGGCGTGCTCGCCGAGACCGAAGGCATCATCGCCGCGCTCGAATCTTCTCATGCGATCGCCGAACTGATCCGGGCCGCCGGGACCGGCGAGATCGAGGAAGGGGCGACCGTGCTCGTGAACCTTTCCGGCCGTGGCGACAAGGACGCCGACCAGGTGATGAACAAACTTGCTCTCTGCCGTACCCGTCCCTGTGTGCCGGTCTGCGAAGGATGCCCGCGGCGATGAGCGGTGCTGCCACATTCGAAGACCTGATCGGCACCGGCCGCATCGAAACGGGGTTCCGGGCGTCAAGAGACGCCGGTCGCAAACTGCTCGTTCCGTTCGTCACCGGTGGCGTCACCGACGATTGGGTCGACATGGTGCGTGCCTGTGCCGCGGCTGGCGCGGACGCGATCGAAATCGGGATCCCGTTCTCCGACCCGGTGATGGATGGTCCAGTGATCCAGGACGCCTCGGTGCGCGCACTCGCGCGTGGAGCGACGCCTCTGTCCGTTCTGTCCGAGGCGTCCAAGGCGGATGTCGGCGTCCCTCTTGTGGCGATGACGTCGTACAACATTGCCTTCCGCATGGGTCACGAGCGCTATGCCACCATGCTCGCCGACAATGGATTCTCCGGGACGATCCTTCCCGATCTCCAGCTCGATGAAGCCGACAACTGGATGGGCGTCGCCGCCGCGCACAACATCGAGAACATCCTGCTCGCCGCTCCGACCACTCCGGACGATCGCCTCGCCCGCATATGCGCGGCGTCGCGTGGCTTTGTCTACGGCATCGGCACGATGGGCGTGACGGGCGAGCGGGTATCGCTGGCCGCGTCGGCATCCGTGATCGCCACCCGCCTGAAGGCCGCGACCGACCGCCCGGTACTCATCGGCATCGGCGTCTCGAACGGTGAGCAGGCCGCGCAGGTTGCGGCAATCGCCGACGGGGTGATCGTCGGAGCGGCATTGGTGCGACGCATCCTCGAAGGGCGCGGTCCCGAGGGTGTTGCCGGGTTCATCACCGAACTCCGCGACGCCATCGACAACCTCTGAAGCGGCGTTCACCGGCGCTCGGCGCAGGAGTATTTGGCTGGCGCTCGGCGCGCCATCGACGGTTGTCCGCGGCCGATTTGGTGTTGATCGTCGGAACGCCCTGCTCGGGCACTAACCTTGCCAAAGTCCGACGCCGGTCGGCGCGTTGAGGAATGCACATGACTGACGACAACACGACTCCCGAAGAAGCTTCGGGCGTCGACGCTGCGGCCGCTCCGGTTGCCGAAGCTCCCGCTCCTGCCCACTCCGATGCCGACCACATCGAGGTTCCCGTAGCCATCGACGTGGCCGCGGCCGACGAAGCGTCCTCGCCGGAAGTCGCCCTTGCCGACGCGCCGGTTGCGTCCGAGTCCGCCGAGGAGAAGGCCGTCGATCAGTCGCCGGAACCGGTCGCCGATGCTCCCGTCGCTGCTGCGCCGGTGAACGATGCGCCGTTGGCCGAAACCGCGTCGTCCGAGACGACCGACGCCGTCGCCGCCACCACCGAAGCGGCCGCGGAGTCGAGCACGGCGGACACGGAGTCTGGCGTGCCCGTCGCGGAACCCGTCGCGGCCGAGACGGCCGTCCCGGTCTTCGTCTACCAGCCGGGTGACATCGTGCCCGGCGTGATCTCGGTGGTTGGAGCGAACGGCATCGAGGCCGACCTCGGTGACGGGGCCGTCGCCGTGATTCCGCGAGCCGAACTGGTCGGCACCGACGAGCCGGCAGTCGGTGATGCTGTCGAGGGCACCGTCACGAAGTTGCAGACCGGCACCGGTCGATACGTGATCTCACCGAAACGCGCCGCGAAGACGCGGGCCTGGGCTCGGATCACCGCCGCGCACGAATCCGGCGAGCCGGTGACGGGGACCGTCACATCGACGACCAAAGGTGGGCTGATCGTCGACCTCGGTATCCGTGCGTTCCTGCCGGAGTCGCTCGTCGATGTTCGCCGCGGGACCAACCTCTCGTCGCTGGTCGGCCAGGAGGTGGAAGTTGTCATCATCGAAGCCGAGCTGCTGTCGGGCGAACGTGCCGCCGTGGAGCGCCGGGGCGAGAAGGTCGTTGTCAACCGCAAGATGTTGATGGGCAAGGTGCGCGACGCGCAGCGCGCCGAGATGCTGGCGTCGATCTCGGTCGGGCAGAAGTTCACCGGTCCGGTCACCGCCGTGACCGACTTCGGCGCATTCGTCGACATCGGCGGAGCTGAAGGTCTGGTGCATGTGAGCGAGCTCGCCCACCGCCAGGTCCGCAAGCCGTCCGACGTGGTCAAGGTGGGCGACATCATCGACGTGATCGTCAAGGAGATCCGCGGGGACAAGGGCAAGATCAGCCTCTCACGCAAGGCTGCGCTTCCGAGTCCGTGGAAGGCGTTCCAGAACGTGCACAAGGTCGGTGACCTGGTCTACGGCACGGTCACCGGCACTGCCGAGTTCGGGGCGTTCGTACAGGTCGAGGGCGAGGGCTTCGAGCCGATCGAAGGGCTCATCCACATCTCTGAGCTGAGCCGCTACCGGGTCGAGCAGGCCTCCGACGTCGTCGCCGTCGGCGAGGGCGTCTGGACCCAGATCCTCTCGATCGAGCCGGAGAAGCGCCGGCTCGCGCTCTCGCTGCGTCGCGCCCTCGAGGGTTGAAGACCCTCGCTGTCCCGAGGGTGCACCCTCGGAACAGCTTCGATCACCAGAGCTCAGCCGTTACCGCCGGCCGCCATGATGTCGGTCGTGATGCCCTGCACCCGCTGACGCAGTTCCTCGAGTGCCTCAGCGGTCTGCTGCAGCGTGCGTGCGGTGTCAGGCCAGGTCGAGGAGCGGAACTGCGAGGCCAGCACGCCGTCCCACACCTCTGGGTCGGAGAGGACCTGACCTTCGGCATTGAGTGCGGCGATCTGCTCCGCCAGTCCACCCATCAGGATGGACTGCATGCGCGAGATTGCGGTTCGCCCCTGCTCGCTGGAAAGAACTCGAACACTCACGTTCGCTCCTCTGCTTTCTGCCGTTTTCGGCCTTCGTCTGGTGCGGATGCAACAGGACGGCGATCACCGTAGGGAACAGAGGGTCGGCCGCCAAGTGGCCGACGCGCCGCAACGCCGAACGTCTGCGAAGTAGGCGCAGCGGGCGTTCTGCGGCGGCCGGAAGCGTCGCTCAGGTGCGCTTCGAGACCTTCGAACGTCGCCGCGTCCACGGGCCCGTGATGGCGAGCGTCCGTCCGACAACCTGCTGATTGACGAACAACCAGCGCCCATCCGGGGAGAAATGAACGCCGCACAGTTCTCCGTTTTCGCGATTTCGGGCGAGGCAGAACGGTTCGCCGTCCGCGCCGATGGCGGCGATGCGGTTCGGGTCGGTGCCGTCTTCACACCACACCACGCCGCCGAATCGCGAGACCGAGATGTTGTCCGGGCTCGACAGGTTCTCCCGGAGCACGGTGTCACGGCCACCGACGGGGAGGTACGCGAGCAGGGTCAGCGACGCGGCTCGCGGGTCGTAGCGGAACACCTGTCCTTCGTGGCGGAGCTCCGGACGGGAGACGGAATCGTTGAACGACGACACGAAGGTAAGCGCGCCGTCGAACCACCATGCGCCTTCGAGTTTCTGGCCGCGGGTGACGGTGTCGTCGGGAAACCGCTCTCGAAGGCCGACGGAGTCCTGGGGCACGGCTTCTCCAGCCGCAGCCGGTGTAGGTGCCCAACCCACTCCTCTTATGGTCGTGCCGACGGTGGTGATCTCTCCGAAGTTGCCAACTGCGGGCACCCGCATCGCCGAAAGGCTTCCACCGCGCCCGAGAGAGCCGTAGCGGCGGGAGCGATCGGCCGGCTCGAAGCGATAGAGCAACGCGTTGCCGCCGCTGTCCTCGGTGAGATACACCTCACTCGTCCGGGGGTCGACGGCGGCAGCTTCGTGGGCGAAGCGACCCATACCCGCGCAGGGGACGGCCCGGGTACGCGAGCCGATCGGATCCACTTCGAAGACGTACCCGTGGGGAACGCCGTCGATCGTCGCGTCGGTCTCTTCGCAGGTCAGCCACGTACCCCACGGCGTGACCCCGCCGGCGCAGTTCCGCACGGTCCCGGCAAGCACGGGCCGATGCGAGGTCGGCCTGCCCGACGTCGTCATCGCGATCAGACTCACCCCGCCGTTCCCGTTCGGGTCGTAGGTCGCCACCGGACGTTCGCCGTCGCGCATCGGCACTCGTGCACCTTCGTCGCGGCCGAGCTCATGGTTGCATGCCACGACGGTCGCGCGCCCGGAAACAAACGAGCCCATGCCGTCCGGCCGGGTGGGGCAGGGAGAGGCGTCGTCGAGTTGGGTTCGGCCTGCGGCGCTCAGCTCGACGTAGCGAAATCCGGCGGGGAGGTCCATCACGCCAGCCGGGTCGGCGACGAGTGGGCCGTATCCGCCGTCGGGAAAACGGAAGGGTCCGGGCGCCGTGGTGGTCGCTGCGCCGACCGGCGCGGCGCGAAGCAGCGACGAGGCCCAGAGCGAGGCCGTCGTCGCGGCGAGGCCCGTGACAACCGTTCGTCGGTCCGCCCTCGGGGCACTCCTATCGCTTTTTTCGCCTGCTTCATCGCGCAGATTCATTCCGCGATGATTCTTCCTCACTTTGTACCCCCAGGGGTATACGATCAGCAGTAGGAACCGAACGGACGAACCGTCCGCGGTGGGAGCGGAGGATGCGGTGAAGGAGTTCCAGTACCGGACGACGGTTGGGTGGACGGGCAACGACGGTGCCGGCACCTCGGTCAAGGGCTTTGGCCGCGACAACGAGATCGCGACGCCGAACAAGCCGACCATCGTCGGTTCGGCTCCGCCCGAGTTCGGCGGCGACGGCGTCAACTGGGCGCCGGAGGATCTGTTCGTCGGCTCGATCAGTCAGTGCCACATGCTCACCTATCTGTTCCTGTGCTTTCGAGCAGGAATCGTCGTCGAGTCCTACTCGGACGAGGCGATCGGCACGCTCGCCGTCGAGGGTGCCGGTGGGGGCTTCGCTTCCGTCCATCTCCAGCCCGTCGTGACCATCTCCGCTGGTGATCCGACCGCGGCGAACGATCTCCATGCCGCCGCTTCGGCCGGCTGCTTCGTCGGGAACTCCGTTTCGTGCCCGGTGATCGTGTCGGGAACGGTGCTCATGGCGGCGTGAGCCGGACGTGCGGGCCCGTCTCCCGCCCAACCAGCCCTCTTCTCAGCGCTTGCGCCGACCGCGCCAGCCGACCCGCTTGACGCCGAGCGCTTCAGCGGTGTCCTTCTGCCGTCCGTCCATGCGCTTGGCAATGAGGGCGCGGCGCTCTTGTAACTCGGCATAGGTGAGCGTGTCGACGTCGGCCTCGACACCGATCGAGGCCTTGAATGCCGTGATGTCGATCATCTGCGTCGACATGTCGATGCCGACATCGCTCGCGATCCGCGCCCCGTGCTGGGTGGCGAAGTGCATGGCGATCTCGGTCAGCGTGCCGAACAGATCGAGATTCGGGGCCAAGGTGGCCATCGCTCCGTCTAGGAACAACAGGTCTTTGACGTAGAGCATCAGCTCTTTCGGCATGCGGGCGCCGTAACCGAGAAGGGCCTTGGTGATGTTGCGGATCTCCATGATCAGCTCATCGGGCGTCATCTTCGTCGGGTCCTTCACCGGACCGTCCAGATTGAGCGTCCGGATCACCTCGTCGATGTCCGTGTCCATCGGCAAGGCACCGAGCTCGCAAAGCGCCTGCACCTGCATCCGAACGTCATTCATCGTGCCGGCGAGCATCAAACGCAGGAACGCTTGGCGCTTGACGGCGTCGAGACGGCCGGTGATCCCGTGATCGAGCAGCGCGGTGGTGCCATCGGGAAGAACCATGAGGTTGCCGCCGTGCAGATCGCCGTGGAAGATGCCGTAGAGCATCGCCCCTTCAAGGAAGGCCACCATTCCAGCCTTGATCACGGCCTCGGTGTCGATACCACCAGCGCGCATACCTTCGGCGTCGTCCCATGCAAAGCCCTGCAGACGCTCCATGACGAGTACTCGCGGCGTGACAAGCGTCGGATGGGGACGAGGGACGACCATGGCCCTCTGACCGGAGCTGGCGAGGACTCGCCCGATGTCGAGCATGTTCTGGGCTTCGAGCCGGAAGTCGAGTTCCTCCACGATCGTCTCGGCGAACAACTCGACGAGCGCAGGGGGGTTGGCGAGCGCGGCGATCGGAATGCGGCCGATCAGATGGGGGGCGAACCAGCTCATGGCTTTGAGGTCTCGGTGGACGAGTGAACGCACCGAAGGTCGCTGCACCTTGACGACGACCTCTTCGCCCGTGTGGAGTCGCGCAACGTGGACCTGGGCGATCGAAGCGGCGGCGAGCGCGGTCTCGGAGAACTCGGCAAACACCGCTTCGAGGGGCGCGCCGAGGTCTTCTTCGATGGTCCGGCGCACGACGCCGAACGGCTCCGGTGGCACGCGATCGCGGAGCTGGCGGAACTCGGTGACGAGTTCACCGGGGAAGATCCCCTCGCCCGAGCTGATGATCTGACCCATCTTGATGTACGTCGGACCGAGCTCGCCGAACGCGATCCGCAGACGCCGCGAAACGCCGGCCCGGCTGATCTCGCCACCCTTGGGTTTCTCCTTCAGTCGCCACATGCCCAGCGCGGTGCCGAGGATGCGAGCGGTCCGGAGGAGGCGGCGGCCGGGCGGGATCGTGCCCGGCGTCGTGAGCTCCGGGACCTGAGCCCTCGTCGCGGCCCGAACCGCGTCGAGCCCGGCCCGCCACGGCATGTCGGCCTCGACGACCACCCACGGACCGTTCGCAGTGAAGGCGAACTCCACGGTGTCGGCTGCGGGAGCGATCGAGTCGGCGTCGTCGTCTGCCGCGGGAAGCGTGACGGCGTCGTCGGAGAGGGATCCCGGCGCTGATCGCAGCACGGTGGTGGGGGAAACTGCCATACCAACGACGCTACCGGGGTCATCCGGCTACATGGACAGCGTCCGGCCAGCGGAAACGTGACCTTTGGCCCATCGGTTTCCGGTTCGTCTACGACGCGTTCAGTAGTCGATACCCCGTTTTGCGGCTATTCCGGCATGGTAAGCGTGCTTTGTATCGACCATGGTGGTCACGGTGTCGGCGATATCGACGATCGCGCCCGGGGCGTTCCGCCCGGTCAGCACGACGCTGACGGTCGGTGCGCGATTCGAGATGGCGTCGACGACCTCGTCGGTGCTGATCCAACCCCATGTCATGGCATAAGTGATCTCGTCGAGCACGAGGAGTTCGTGCGAGCCGGTGCGAAGGGTCTCCGCCGCGGACCGCCACGCCACGATGGCGAGCTGCTTCGACGACTCCATGTCGGTCGAGTCCCACGTGAAGCCATCGCCGGCGGACCACCATTCGGCGCCCAGACGGGTGAGCATCTCCTCCTCGCCCGTCTTCCAGTCGCCGGACTTCAGGAACTGGATAACCCGGACCCTCCATTCCCTTCCGAGGGCTCGCAACGCGATGCCGAATGCCGCAGTGGACTTGCCCTTGCCGTCGCCGGTGTTCACCACAACAAGCGACGGGACGCGCCGGAGTTCGCTGCGGATCGGAGACTCGGTCGGCGGTGCGTCGTCGCTGTCTGTCACCACCCCAGTGAAGCAGGTGCCCGGCGGTGCGCTGCCCGAGCATGGTCCCCTCACCCGAGCGACGAGACTGGCTCGCCCGGGACCGCGCTGCTCCGCTTCCCTGCTCGTCGATGATGGAGGCGCTGCCGCGTCCGCCACCTTGGTATCAGCGGCAAGACTCTGCTCCCGTGTCCGGCCCATCCTTCGCCCGCCGAGAAGTCGGCCGATACTTCGCCGCCCAGCAATTCCTCACGCGTCTGCCGACGCCATCGTGGACCCCTCACGAGAGCGCCGAACTCGCGGCGAGCCTGAAATGGTTCGCCGTTGTCGGCGTGCTCATCGGAGGAAGCGTCGGCGCTGTCGCAGTGGCACTGCGCGAACTTGTCACGCCGACCTTTGCCGCCGTCGTCGCCGTCGCCGTCGGCGCCGCACTGACCGGCGCATTTCATGAAGACGGGTTCGCCGACACGTGCGACGCGTTCGGTGGGTACTCGATCGAGCGTCGGCGGGAGATCATGCGTGATAGCCGGGTCGGAACGTTCGGGGCGCTGGGCCTCGTTGTGCTGTTCGCAGCGAAAGTCAGCACCCTCGCGACCGTCGCGTCGATGGAGTCGGGGTGGCACGTCGTCGGCGTCTCCATCTGTGCACATACGATTGCCCGGGCGGCGACAGTTCTGGCAATCCGAGTTGTGCCGGCGGTGTTGGATCCGACCTCGAAGACGCGGCCGTATCAGGCCACGTGGGCGACGGTCGGGTTCGTTCTGGTGGTGCCGACGATTCCGATCGCGATTGCGGCGTTGCGCTGGGATGCAGCATTGGTCGGGGGCGTCGTGATCGTTGTGATCGAAGCCTCCGGCGCGTTCTTCCGACGATTCTCGGGCGGCGTGACCGGCGACGGTCTGGGCGCCGTCAACCAGGTCGCCGAGGTGATCGTGTGGGCGGTGGCAGCCCGGTCGGCGGTCGGCCGATAGAACGGTTACGGTTCCCCCCGATTCTTCGTAATCCTCGCCGGTCCGCCCGAAAGCAGGAGTCCAGCATGGCCAGTCCCGAAGCCGACGCCTTTCACGAACTCGTCCGCCAGTTCCGAGACGCGACTGTCGGGGTCTCGGCGACACTGCCGAGTGTCGAGGAGATGCGAGCTGGAGCCGAGATGACCATGGCCATGGTCGGTCTGGCCCCCACGGATGTGGTCGTGACCGAGCGCCAACTCGCCGGCCGCCGCGCGCTGCGCATCGATCACGTCGGGGGGAGCGCCCCAGGAGTCGTTCTGTATCTGCACGGCGGTGCCTACGTGCTGAACAGCATCGAGAGTCACCAGAAGCTCGCATCAGGGATCGTCAGCGCGTCGGGCGTCGGAGCTGTGGTCTTCGACTACCGGATGGCTCCGGAGTGTCCCTTCCCGACTGCGGTGGACGATGCGCTCTCGGCGTACCGTGCCCTGCTCGACGAAGGAATGGCGGCATCGTCGATCATCGTGTCGGGCGACTCCGCCGGGGGAGGGCTGAGCGTCGCGCTGCTGGTGTCGATCCGCGATGCCGGGTTGCCCCAACCGGCTGGGGCCGTGCTGCTCTCGCCGTGGACCGACCTGGAAGGCGTCGGTGAGACCATGGTGACCAACTCCGGCGTCGACCTGATGGTGCAGCGCGAGACGATGTTCGCCATCGGTTCGATCTACCTCAACGGCGCCGACGTGCGATCACCGCTGGCCAGTCCGATCTACGCCGACCTCCATGGGCTGACCCCGCTCTTCATCCAGGTCGGCGGCCACGAGGTGCTGCTTGACGATTCCATCCGTCTCGCGACGCTCGCTGCTCATGCCGGGGTCGAGGTTCGCCTCCACGTGTTCCCGGAGATGCAGCACGTGTTCCAGACCGGCCTCGGCCAGCTTCCCGAGGCGGATGCCGCGATCACCCTGATCGGTTCCTACATCCGCGAGAAGCTGAACGTCCCGAGCTGACTCCTGCCGGGCTCGTGCGGGCCGGTCAGGCGAGTTCGGATGCCCACGGTGGATTGGCCCCTGCGCGCCCGCAGGTGATCGCCGCAGCGCGGGCGGCGAAGCGCAGCATCTCGGCGACCCGATCGTCGGTGAGGTTGGCGAGGGCCGTTCGGGAGAGCGCATCATGATTGCTCAGCCATGCCAGCATCGCTGCGTTCGCGGTATCGCCCGCTCCGATGGTGTCGATGACCTCGACCCGTTCCGCGGGGACCGACACGGTTTCGCCACCGCCGCGAAAGGCGAGCAGAGCGTCGCCGCCCCGGGTCAAGACGATGATGCCGGGGCCGGTTCGGGCCAGGACAGCCACGCGATCGATGATGTCCTCGCCCGGCCAGAGCGCCTCGATGTCGGCGTCGGACACCTTGACGAGATCGGCGGCGGCAATCATCCGCCCGATGCGCCCGCGATACGCGGCCACGTCGTTCACCAGTCCGAGGCGCACGTTGGGGTCAAGTGCGAGAAACCGACTGCCGATCGAGCGCTCGCGGAGGAAGAGCGCCTCCAGGGTCGAGCCAGATGGCTCGAAAACCAACGCACAGGTACCCATGTGCAGCGCGCGTACGGTTTCGCCGAGCACCGGGAGCATCGCGGCGGTGAGCCCGGGATCGGCGGTGCCGGTGGCATAGAACGTGTACGCCGCGCCACCGGACGGGTCGATGTTCGCGACTGCGAGCGTCGACAGGTCGTCGGTGTCGACAACCATCCCGAGGTCAACCGTGGCGTCCGCGAGGTGGTGGCGCAGGCTCTCACCGAACCGATCACTCGAGAGCCGCCCGAGAAATCCCGTCGGGATGCCGAGCCGCCCTAGGCCGACGGCGGTGTTGCACGGACCGCCCCCCGGGTGGGCGTCGAAACGCCCTGGCTCCGTTCGAGACGACGTCAGATCGATGAGGGCCTCTCCACACACGACGATCACGGTCGGCGAGCGTAGGCGCAAGACCCGGATACGGTGGTCGGTAACTTCGAGTTCGGCATCATGACTTCTACCCCCCGCCCCCACGACGTCGTCGCCACGACACCGCATCTGCTGGTCTGCATCGGCCCGAACTGCAGCGCACGAGGTGCCGGCGAGATGTTCTCGAAGATCTGGGCCGGTCTCGAACGCGACGGCTTGGCGTACTACAAGTCAACGGGGTCAGTCCGGTGCACGGCCACAGGCTGTCTTGGTGCGTGCGGCGAAGGCCCTACTGTCGCTGCCTACCCCAACACGGGTCCGCCGCAGTGGTGGATCGGCATGACCGTTGCCGAAACCCTCGCGCTGGCCCGTCGACTCCATGACGGCACGGCGCAAAGCGCGGAGGCAAGTCCCTCGTAGATCGTCGGCCGGAGGGCGGGCCTGTCGCGAGCGTTGCTCAGCCGAGCGCAGCGAGGAGATCACGCAGGAGATCGTCGGTGTCCTCGAGACCGCACGAGACGCGCAGCGTGCCTTGGGAGATCCCGACTGCCGCGAGTTCGTCCTCGTCGAGTCCAGCGTGCGATGTGGTGGCCGGATGGGTGAGGAGGGTCTCGGGGCCTCCCAGCGACGTGGCGACGACGGCCAGGGTCGAGCGGTTCATGAACGCCGCAGCATCGCCGCGTCCACCGGCGAGATCGAACGTGAGCAGACCACCGTGAAGGCTCATCTGGCTTTTCGCCAGACGGTGCTGCGGGTGCGACGGAAGGCCGGGGTAGCGAACCCAGTTGACCTCGGGTCGGGACTCGAGCGCAGCAGCGATCCTGAGCGCGGTTTCGGACTGATGACGGAAGCGGACGCCGAGAGAACGAAGGCCGCGCAACGCGTTGCTGGCGTCGTAGGGGGAGGCGACCGCACCGAGCATGATGTTGTAACTCCACAACCAGTCGACCACTTCGCGTTCACCGCTGATCACGCCCAGGCACGCGTCATTGTGCCCGGCGATGGCCTTGGTCGCCGAATGCATCACCATGTCGATGCCCGGACGGTAGGTGCGCTGACCGATGGGCGTGGCGAAGGTGGCGTCGACGAGCTTGATCGGCCCGGTCAGCGCGGCGAGCTCGTCAAGATCGACGAGATCGAGGTTCGGGTTGGCCGGGGTCTCGGCGAGGATCAGCGTGGTGTTCGGATGGGCGGCGAGCGCAGCGGCGAACCCGCCGGGCTCGTGGACATCGACGAGGGAGTACGAAATGCCGAGGCGGGTGGCCACGAGGCCCAGATACTGCAGCGTTCCGCCATACATCTGACGTTGCGCGATCACGTGTGAGCCGGTGGGACAGAACCCCAGGACGGCGGCGCTGATCGCGGCCATGCCCGATCCGAACGCGAGTGCTGCCTCCGTGCCCTCCAGTTCTGCCATGGCGTCTTCGAACGCCCGCACGCTGGGGTTCCCGTGTCTCGCATAGAACCTGGGTTCCCGCGGCCGGCTGGCGATGCGGCCGGCTTCGAGCGGGGTGCCGATCTCGAACGTCGTGGACGGCCAGATCGTGGGGGCGAGGGCGCCGTCGGCACGACTTCGGCCGGCGGTCACCGCAACGGTCTGAGCGGCGCGGCCGATCGACGACTCGGCGGATTCCCCCTCAGACACGGCAGTCAAGGCTAGTTGACCGGCGCCGTGGCGCCGCTGACCCGGATCGCCTGCCACGCTGGAAGGCGTGGAACTGATCCTGCTGCACGGTTTCGATGCGACGCCGGCGGACCTGTCGGCGGTGGCCGAGTCGCTTCGTTGGGCATTGAGCGGGTGGACGGTCCGGTCGATTGCCGGGCCGCTCGCGGTCGGCGACGGGCGGCGCGCCTGGTGGAACGACGGCGATGACTCGTTTCCCGATGCCCGTCACGCCTTGGCGTGGATCAGCGAACAGATCGGCAGGGCACCGGTCGTGATCGCCGGCTTCTCCCAGGGAGGCGCGCTCGCGCTCGCCTGCGGGTTCGGCGGCGCACAGGGCGCCCCGGTGCGTGCCAACGTCCGTGGGGTCGCCTGCATCGGCGGCTTCCTACCCGACGACGTGGTGATCGGGGGGAGCGACGTCGCCCTCTTCGTTGGCCACGGCGTCGCCGACGATGTCGTCGACGTGTTCCACGCCGAATCGCTCGGACGGGTCGCGGCACGGCACGGTGTCGTCAGCGAAGTGACGCTTCACCACGGCGGGCACGAATGGACTGAGTCGATCACCGACTCGCTGGTCCCGTGGCTGCGCGGTCTGGCCTGACGTCTTCCAACGGGTCCGTCAGCGGGTTGACGGACCGGAGAACGCCGGTGTCTGGTTCTTCAGGCCACCCTGGGCCACGAGATCGTCGAGCCAGTTGCCCTCGTAGCGGTCGGTCGGTTCCTGGACGAGATCCGAAGGCTGACCGGGAGCCGTCGTCTCCAAGGTCCAGGCCTGACGTTTGTAGGTCCAATTCGACGGCTGAAGGCGATGGGCTTCCCGCCACCACGGGGCTGCCGCGTCGATGCCGACGGTTTCTCTCAGGTGTTCGCCCATCTCGAAGCAGGCGGCGGCCCGGGCCTCGTCGGCGTCGCGAGGCTTTGACCGTTCGACCACTTCGTCCGGGGTGAGGGCGAATGGGCTGTCGACACCGCGATGTGCCCAGTCGCGCAACGCCGCCAGGTACGGCTTGTGGGGGTTCGGCTCGGCATGGCGCAGCAGCTCGAAGCGTGCGGCGATGCGTGGCGGGAGGCCGGGCGGGACCTCCCGCCCGGCCGTGCTGCTCGGGACGACCCGAGCGGACTCGGCGGGGCGGACGAGCACGCCGTTCTCGTCGATCCACGCCGCCATCGGCACGTTGACGAATCCGAGGGCGCCGCCGAGGCTGTGCGTGCGGTCGATCAGCGACGGATGCGTCGGCGATGCCGCCGACACCCAGGGCTCGGCCATCGCCACCTCGGCATCCATGGCCACCGTCACGACGGTGATGCCGAGCGGGGAGAGTTCTTCGTGCAGTGCCTGCCACACGGGCAGGTCAGCGCGGCAGCCTCACCAACTCGCCCAGGCGGCGAGGATGATCCTCCGCCCGAGCAGCGACGAGAGGTCGAACGGTGTGCCGTCGAATGTCGTGATCGACAGCGGCGGGACCACGGCCGTGTCGAGCGCTCGGCCGCTCAGGGCGGACGGGCCGAGCACCCAGGTGCCCGACGCTTCATCACGGAGCATTGGCATCGAGAGCCGCTCGGCGACGATCGACACATCGATCGTCCCGTCGGCCCGCCGGGCTCCGGGGGAGGGCACGCACACCGCACCGCGACAGAGCCCCTCCGGTTTCGCCTCCCAACCGGTCTGCTCGAAGAGTTCTTCGGGAGAGGGCGACAGCGTCGTCAGGAGCACTGAACGACCGTAGCGGCCGGGAGGGAGATAGGCGCATCCCACGACGGCTAGACCGATACCCATGACACCGCCCCTTGTACCCGCGATCACCTCGCTCCGCAGCCGCTGGTCGGCCGGCGCCTCGACCCTTGGAGCCTGGTTGACCATGTCCTCGAGCGTGGTCGCCGAAGCGGTGGCCGGCGAAGGATTCGACTACGTCTGCATCGACGCGCAGCACGGCGCGGTCGACTACCAGACCACGGTCTCACTGCTCCAGGGCATCGCGCTCGGCGGTTCCAACCCGGTTGTCCGGGTGCCGTGGAACGAGCCCGGAGTGATCGGCAAGATGCTCGACGCGGGCGCGCAGGGCGTGATCGTGCCGATGGTCAACACCGTCGCCGATGCGGAGGCCGTCGTCCGAGCGTGTCGCTACGCGCCGCTCGGTGCACGAAGCTACGGCCCGACGGTCGTCGGTCTCCGACACGACGACTATGTGGCGTGGGCCGCAGAGAACGTCGCCGTGATCCCGATGATCGAAACGGTCGAAGCGGTGCGCAACATCGACGACATCCTTGCGGTTCCCGGTATCGACGCCATCTACGTCGGGCCGGCCGACCTCTCACTCACCCTTGGCCTTCCCCCGCGGAACAACGACGACAGCCCGCAGTTCACCGAAGCGCTGGAGCGCATCGTGGCGGCCTGTCGCAATCGGGGGGTGGTGGCAGGCGCCCACTGCGTCGGTGGTGTCGCTCCCCGGCGGGCCGAGCAGGGTTTCCGGCTCCTCACGGTGTCGAGCGATATCGTGGCGATGCGTCAGGCGATGGCCGCTGACCTTCGCGACGCCCGCTGACCGTCATGGTGCCGAAGAGGTAAGCGCGCGTGCCTTTGGCGCCCCGCGCTTCGTCAGCGGAACAGCGAGAACATGGCGATAGCTGCGGCAGTCGCGACATTGAGCGAATCGACGTGACCGGCGATCGGGATCCGCACGCGGTGGGACGCGCACGCGAGGGTCGCTTCCCGGAGGCCGTCGTGCTCGGATCCCAGCAGCACGGCGACCCGTGCCTCCGCGGATCTCGGCAGACGGGCGTCATCGATTCCCACGTCACCGCTCGGTGTCAGGGCGATGGTCGTGAAGCCGGCGCGGTGAAGGGTCGGCACCAGTTCGCTCGCCGCAGCGACGCGCATCCACGGGACGTCGAGCACCCAGCCCATCGACGTTCGGACCGCCTTCCGGTAGAGAGGGTCCCCGGCGTGCTCGGACAGCACGACGAGCCCCGCGCCGAACGCGGCTGCATGACGAAACACCGATCCGACATTGTCGGGGTCGACGACGTCCTCGAGCACCACAACGCGACGGGCCGATGCGAGGGCCGCGGCCGGATCGAGCGTTGACGGTCGGCGGGCGATCGCGACGACGCCCCGGTGCAATGCGAAACCGATGGCCCTCTCGACCATCTCGGGATCAGCGACGATGACGAGCGGATGTCCGTCGACCCCGCGGGTCGTCGCAACCGCCGCCGCGACGCGCTCCCGTCTGGACGGTGTCACGAGCACGGATTCGATCGGCGTGCCCAGTTCGATCATCCGTTCGAGGACCCGTTCGCTCTCGATGATGAAGTTCCCGAGGGATCGCTGCGTCGCATCCTTGAGTCGGCGAAAGGGGGCCAACGCCGGATCGTCCTCCGCTGACACCACATGCACGACGCTCTCTGGTCCCGTCATCGCCTCAAGTGTCGCAGGCTCCGCTACCTGCACGCGGGCTCAGAATTCGACACTCGTTCATCGTGAGAACACGACGATCACACGCGATGTTTCCAGAGGATTTCGTCATGCGATGCTTGGCGAGGAGCAGTCCGCGCGCATACGATCTTGGCTGTGCGTACTCTTCCCGAACTCCGCACCTCTCGAACGGCGGTTCCCGACGGAACAACGCACCCTGAGGTCGTCCCATCCACCATGCAACTCCGTTCTCTGCCGGCGGCGAGCAGAACGAGGTCTCGAATCCGCTTCGGAGGCGTGGCTCTGGTCGGCCTGGCCATGGCGGCGGGGCTCGGGCTGCCGGCGTCCGCCCAGACAGTCGAGCTACCTCCGCTCATCGTGCCGCCGACAACGGAAGCGCCCCCAACTACGGTTCCGACCACGTCACCTCCGACGACGCAGGCCCCGGCACCGGTGGCGACGGAGCAACCCGCCGCTCCTCCCACAACGGTCGCTCCGGTGGTGACCACCCCTCCCGTCGAAACACTACCGACGACCACCGCTCCGAAGACGACCAAGAAGCGGAAGGCGAAGTCGAGTGCCGCCCGCGTTGAGCTGGCGAACCCTCGGGCGACGGGTGCGGTGAGCATCGAGGTGAGCCTCGCCCGTCAGGTGATGACCATCCGCAAGGGCGGAACCGTGTGGAAGACGATCAACGTCTCGACCGGCTCCGGGCGCCGCTACTGCGAGAAGGGCAAGTGCGGCGTGGCGGTGACCCCGCGCGGGCGCTACCGGATCTACGGCCGGGTTTCCGGTTGGAGGACCGCGGCGCTCGGAAGGCTCTACAACCCGCTGTACTTCAAGGGCGGTTTCGCGATCCACGGATCCGGGTCGGTGCCGCGGTATCCGGCCTCGCACGGATGCGTCCGGGTTTCAGTCGCCAATGCACGGTGGCTTCCGTCGGTGGTCCCCAACGGGACCCCGGTCCACATCTTCTGAGCGATCAGCGCCCGGGTTCCTCGAGCAGGGCCCGGGCGATCTGCACCGCGACCACCGCGTTGTTCTCGGCGAGCGCCAGGTTGGCCGGGATCGATCGTCCCTCGGTGACCACCGCGATGCGACCGAGCACGAACGGCGTCAGGGCCGCGCCGCGGACGCCTGCGGCCGCGGCTGTCGCCAATGCGTCGGTGATCGCAGCGGAGATGTCGGCGGCCGGAATCTCGGCGTCGACGGGAATGGGATTGGCGACGACGACACCGCCCGGTAGGCCGAGCCCGAGGCGGGCCCGCAGGACTGCGGCCGCAACCGCCGGGGTTTCGATGCGTCGATGCACGGCGATCCCGCTCGTGCGGCTGTAGAACGCCGGGAACTCGTCGGTGCGGAACCCGAGCACCGGCACACTCAGCGTGTCGAAAAGCTCCGCGGTCTTGGCCAAGTCGAGGAAGGCTTTCGCCCCAGCGGTGACGACGATCACCGGATGGCGTGCGATCGCCCCGAGATCGGCACTCACGTCTCCGCTCAGATGATCATCGCGGTGCACACCCCCGATCCCGCCGGTGGCAAACACACGCACACCCGCTGCTGCGCACAACGCCACGGTGGCCGACACGGTCGTCACGCCGACATCCCAGCGCTCGGCCACGGCAACCGAGAGGTCGCGTTCGGCGCACTTCTTCGTGGCGCCGAGCAGCCGCTCGTAGTCCGATGGGTCGACCCCCACGTGGGCCTCGCCGTCGAGCACGGCCGTGATGGCAGCAACGCCGCCGCCCGCTTCGATGGCGCGGACACAGCGGCTCAGGACCTCGGCGTTGAACGGCACCGGTAGACCGAGCGTCGACGAAATGGTGGACTCAAGGGCGACGACCGGACGCCCGTCGGCGAGGGCGGCCCGGACGAGAGGATGGATGCGCAGCACGAGCCGAGGCTAGGTCCCCGCGCGGGACGCCTAAGTCTGAAGAGGGATCTGGTCTGCCGTCGACCCGTGCGAGGATGAAGACGTGCCGTTCGGAGTGCGTCGTCTGGTCATACTCGCCGTTGTCGGGCTGCTCGCCGGAGGGGTCTTCGGGTTTTTGCGAGCGAGGAGCACGACCGATTCATCGACGTCAAACGTTCCGGTCGCATTCCTTGACGGCGTCGTCCCAGGCCTGTGCGCCATGGAAGCGCAACTGGCCAGCGGCCAGCGAGGCGAGGCGTCCAACACCTTCTGGAACGACGTGCACCTTTCCGCGCACGCCCTCGCCGCCGAGCTTGTCGAGGTCGATCGCACGGAATCTGCCGTGTTCCAGCGCGCGAAACTTGCCGTGGAGACCGATCTTGCAACGCTCGCTCCCAGCCTCATCCAATCGGTCACCTCGTTCGAGAAGGTCGCCCGCACGGCGCTCGTGACCGTCGGACGACCGGAAGCTGCGCCGTGTGCATGAGCCGACCCGTCCGCTCCACCGCCACGCGTGTTGCCGGAGTCCTCGCGCTGTCACTCGCCTTGCCCGTCCTCTCTTCGGCCCGCGCCGAAGCACACGCCGCAACGAACACGCCTGCTTCGAACTACGTCTCACGGGTGCTCGCCGTGACCCCTGCGGCCGACGGTTTCTCGGTGAAGGTGGTCGAGGCCGGAAACCGCCTCGAAGTCAGATGGCGAAGCGGAGCGGAGATCGTGATCAACGACTATGACGATCATCCGTACCTCCGCATCGGCCCGATCGGCGCGTTTGAGAACCGCCAGTCGAACGCCGTCTACCTGAACGCGGATCGACGCGGCGCGACAGCGATTCCGTCAGGCCTACGTCCCGATGGACCACCCGAGTGGCGAAAGTTGTCGTCGTCGCCCGTGGTTCGATTCCACGACCACCGGGTCCATTGGATGGGAACGTCCCCGCCACCGCAGGTCGAGGCGGCGCGCGGCCGCGAGCACATGATCCAGACCTGGGAAGTGCCGATCACCAGGGGAGCGGACACGTTCGTCGTCTCCGGAGACCTCCGCTGGGTCCCGGGGCCGTCACCAATCCCGCCGTTGGCGGCCGCCGGGGCACTCGGAATGCTGTTGGTGGGTGTAGTCGCCAGCTCCGCGAGCCGTGGACACTCTTCACGCGCGCTGAGGATCTTCAGCGGGATGCTCGGCTCCCTCGTCGTCGTCGACGCAGTCCACCTTTTCGGCATCGCGTTCGGGGTCAGGGGGGGCTCGGGTGTGGGCCGCGTCGTGTCGATCGGCTGGGTCTCGGTGGCCGCGTGGGCCATCGTCCTTCTCACGATCGTTGCCTTGCGAAGGCAACGTGTGGACGCGCTGTACGTCGGCGTGTTCGCCGCCGGCATCGTGACGCTGGTCGGTGGGCTCTCCGACCTCTCGATCCTCTCGTCGAGCAGCCTCCCGTTCGCGTTCTCGAACGGTGTCGCCCGCGCGTCGATCGCTCTCACTCTCGGACTCGGCATCGCCACGGTCATCACCGGCGTGTTGCTCACCGGGAATCCGGGCCGCGCCCAGCAACGTGTCGCCGGGCCCGCCGTATCGGGCCTGGCGGACGTCAGTCCTCCGTAGGACCAGTCCCGGCGAGGTCCAGTGTCTCGTCGCCCGGAGCGGGAAGGATCGCTTCCTCGACGGGAGCGAGCGGCAGCACGTCGGCCACGTAGCGGTCAATCGCTGCTTCCATGCCGACATCATGCCCTGCCTCCTCCGACAGGTACCACCGGTGCTCGAGGATCTGGTGGTACGACTCGGCGTCGGCGAGTCGGTGGCGAAGTTCAGCCGGGATCGCTTCGATCGTCGGCTGATACACATTCGTCAGCCAGTCGTAAGCCGCGAGCGCATCCGGGACACGCTGCCCCCGCTGCTCGTCGAGGAAGGCCCGGTGGCCATCGAGGTCGCTCAACAAACGGCGGGCCTGGTTCTCGTCGACATCGAGTCCGGTCAGCTGCTGCAGCCTCCGGCGGTGATGCCCGACCTCGACGACGCGGGGCACGAACCGGATGCGACCATCGTCGGTCGTACGGAGGCGGTACTCCTCGACATCGAAACCGAGCTCATTGAGGCGCCGTGTTCTCGCGACCATGCGGTGACGGTCGCTCGGCCGGATGATCTCCTCGTACACGATCTCATTCCATAAGCGCTCATAGCGATTGCGGAAGTCCTCGGCGAGCTCCATCGGATCCAGGCCGTCGTGCAGACGACCGGCGGCATCGAGGTCGAGTAGCTCCCCGGCGATGTTCTCGACGGCGATCTCGAGATCATGAGCGCGCTGACCATCGCTCAGTCGGCCTTCCTGGATTCGTCCCGTCTCCGCGTCCACCAGCCACGAGCTCAACGAACCGGCATCGCGTCGGAACAACGTATTGGAGAGCGAGCAGTCACCCCAGAAGAAGCCTTCGAGATGGAGCCTCACGAGGAGCACCGCCATCGCGTTCTCCAGCTGATCGCGCAGATCGGTGATCGGACGACCCTGGAACAGGTACCGGTACGGCATCGAGAAGCTGAGATGTCTCGTGATCAGCGCGGCACCGAGCGGAGCCCCCACCTCGGTGTCGTCGGCCGGATATCGACGGTCGTTGGGCGCGTCGGGATCGCTTCCGTCGGCCACGCGATTGCGGACGACGCCGACGGCCTCGACGACCGGAAGCCCACGTCCCTCGAGATCGCGCAAGAGGTCGTACTCGGCCAGTGCCACACGGTCCTCGGTCTCCTTCACCGCGTACACGACGCCGCCGTAGTCCACGAAGCGCACCACATGGCGCGAAAGCCCCCGGGCAACGTCGACCAGACGGGGTGTTCTCCATCGGCGCAGCGACACGCCCCAGGGGAGGTCCAGGAAATCGGGATGGCCATCGCGTTTGACGATCTCCAGGGGCATGGCACTCATCATGACCGTCGGTCCGTCCCGGCTCACGCCACCGTCGGGAGCGATCGGCACCCTTCCGTGTCACTTTCGCGCCCAGCCCGGTGGGTTGGCGGCCGGATCGGCCCTCGCTGGGCTGGTGCGTGGCGTAGCGTTGTCGGCCGTGGCAAACGAGAAGCGACAGCGTCAAGACGCCCTGCGAGCACAGAAGCTCGCCGAGGCGAAGGTCATCGAGGGAAAGCAGCGTGCACGCGCAACGCAGAAGAAGATCGTCTACGTGATCGGGACGCTCGTCGTCCTGCTGGTGATCTTCGCCCTCCTCACCCGCGGCAACAGCGACGGCGGCGCCGACACGACGATTGCGACGCCGACCACCACCACGGCGGCCCCGACCACCACGGTGGCACTGAGCCTCCCCGCGGCAATCGCCACCAAGCCGACCGTCAGCGTGCCCGCCGGCCCGCCGCCCAAAGCGCTCCAGACCAAGGATCTCATCGTCGGCACCGGGCCCGAGGTCACGGCCGGTTCGAACGTCACCGTGAACTACGTCGGGGTGTCGTGGTCCACGAAGGAAGAGTTCGACACCTCGTGGGGTCGGGCCCCGTTCACCGTCGAGAACGTCGGCCAGGCCGGCGTCATCCCCGGATGGAACGAGGGCCTGGTCGGCATGAAGCAGGGCGGCCGCCGCCAACTCGTCATCCCGCCGGACAAGGCCTACGGGGCTGCCGGGCAGGGTGCCAAGATCGGTCCGAACGAAACCCTTGTCTTCATCGTCGACGCCATCGCCGTGAAGCCCAAAGCCTGACCGCCCGTTCCAGGCTCTGCGCCCCCGTCCGGGCCACTGATCCAACGGTCGCTGGCGGCTCGAGGCCACCGCGCGTTCCCCTGCTCCTTGGCCCGGCGCGTGTCGATCGGGCAGCGTGCGTCGGGCGAGTCCCGTTTTCGACAAGCATGAGCGGTAGTGGCTTCGACGAACCTCACCGACCCGGCGTCGGCCGATCAGCTCACCGACCCCACCGCGGGCGATTCGGTCGGCTCGCGTCCACGCCGCCGTCGCGCCCCGAAATCGCCGCTGCGCCGCCGGATGACCCGGACAGTGCAGGTCATCGTCGCCGTCTTCCTGCTCAACTACATCGTCCTTCCCCAGATCGCCGGCTTCGGACGGGCCGTCAGCCAACTCCGCACGGTGAACGCTGCGCTCCTTGTCCTCGGGCTCGGCCTCGAGTTGGCCGCCTTCTTCGCGTACTCGAAACTTACCCAGGCCGCGCTGACCCCCTCCCACATCACCACCCCGACACTGACCCGCATCCAGCTCGCCACCAAAGCGGTCACGAACGTCGTGCCCGGCGGAAGTGCCGCCGGCACCGCGCTGGGGTACCGGCTCCTGACGCTCGCCGGGGTCGAACCATCGGCGGCCGGCTTCGCGCTCGCCACCGCCGGCCTCGGGTCGGCCGTCGTGCTCAACCTGCTGCTCTGGTCGACGCTACTCATCTCGATCCCCATCAGCGGGGTGAACCCCCTGTACGTCTCGGTCGCGCTCGTCGGCGTGTTCGTTCTCGGGGCCTTCGGCGTCGTCGTGGTGTTTTTGGTGCGAGGAGCCGAGCGGGCCGATCGCATCGTCCAGGGTCTCGCCCGGCGGTTCTCTTTCGTCGATCCGGCCGTCGTCAGCGGGGTCATCCGACGTCTCGGCGGGCGGATCCGCCTCCTGGCGACGAACCGCCGAACACTTCTGCGCCTCGTCGGATGGTCGGTGGCGAACTGGCTGCTCGACGCAAGCGCACTGTGGGTCTTCCTCCGCGCCTTCGGCGCGAGCGTCCGCCCGGACTCCCTCATCGTGGCGTTCTGCATCGCGAATGTGCTCGCCGCAATTCCCATCACGCCGGGCGGGCTCGGCGTCATCGAAGTGACCCTGACCACGATGCTCACGTTCTTCGGCGTGCCCTCGGCCACCAACGCCATCGCCGTGAACTCCTACCGACTCGCCGCCTACTGGCTCCCGATCCCGCTGGGCGCGGCGGCGTACCTGAGCCTGCGAGTCGGGCGTTGGCGCGTCGATCGGAAGGATTCACTTCGTCGTTTGCGCGACGAAGCGGGGCCCGTGGTCGATACCGGGGAGAGCGTCTACGACTGGATCGAACGCAACACCCAGAACAGCAACAGCCGGTTGGTGTCGACTCCCGGTGGCACGGTGGTCATCAACGCGCGCCGAGCGGCGCCCGCCGGCGAACCGATTGCCGCGGTGCCGCCGCCGAACGCGCCGGCGGCGGCGCCATTGCTCGTCGTCCCCGACGATCTGCCTGAAGAGCTGTCCTGACGCGGCACCGCCCGGTAGCGGAGACCGGGCGGGGTTTGCGGGAGAACACCTCCCAAGGCGTTTCGGAGGTGTTTTGCCCCCATAAATGGGGGCAATCTCTCTCCCAATCGGTCAGTCGACGGTCAGCTCGTTGGTGGTCGGGGCCGGAGGCAGGGCATGGTCGGGGGCGGCTGCGCCACCCCACTGGTGCAGGGTGCCGTCGGCGCCCACGACGACCAGCGAACCCGGCTTGGGAAGCTGCATCTCAAGCTTGCCCTGCGACTCGTGGGCACTGATCGCGGCGTCGTGGTAGCGGTCGTAGACGAAGCGGAACTCCGGCGTGTGGTACCAGCCACCGTCGACCGCAGGGCCCTTGGCGCCGGAGAAGATCGCCTCGATGTCTTCACCCGAGATCGTCTTGTGCTCTTCCAACGCATGGGCGATGGCCAGCACGAACAGTTCGTTCTCCTGCACCAGTGACAGCGCCTGGGCGTAGAGGTTTTGCAGACGGCGCTCGACGCGCTGGTCGAAGTCACCCTTCGACGACTCGCCGGCGACGAGCTCGGTGAAGCTCGTGAACGAATCGCCCATGGCCGAGCGGCCTTCCATCCACCGGGCAGTGCCGGTTGCGCTCCCGAGGTCGCCGCCGACACCAACGGAGTTGTCGCCCCGGAAGAAGTGGCGCTCGGCGGCCAGCGAAGCGAGCGACACGATGATGCGGTTCTCGTTCTCTTTCCGCCACGGAAAACCGGGCTCCTCCATGGGCACCGGGCTGACGAAGCCGCCGACGTTGCCGCGTGGCTCGATGGTGGCGACATCGATGATGTAGCGCTTGTAGAGACGGACCATGGCGACGGCATGTCCGGCTTCGTGGATGGCCACGGCGTGGCGTTCGAGGGCCATCGGGTGAACCTCGTCGGGCATGCCGTGCACCTTCAATGCCCGGGCGGCGAGTACGTCGGGCCAGGTCACCGTGTCCCGCCCTTCGCGCAGCGCAACGATCAACGACTCGTTGACGATGTCCTTGATCACGGCGCCGCTGGCCGCCGACGACATCAGCGCGAGGCGCTTCACCTGCTCGGCGGTCACCACGTGCTTGACCTTGCTGAAGTAACCCTCGTAGGTCCGGATACGGCCTTCCATGGTCGGGTAGTCGACCTTGAAGATGCGGTCGAGACGTCCAGGGCGGAGGAGCGCCGGATCGAGCACGTCGGGGGCGTTGGTGGCCATGATCGTGAGGATCCGGTATTTCGGCGGCTTCTTCGACGGCATGGTCAAGAACTTGCGGATGCGACGAGCCAGGAAGCCACGGGGCTTCTCGAGACCGCTCATCTCGGTGAGCAATGACTGCAGAGTGCCCATGCCGCCTCCCATCCCCATGCCCCCCATGACAACGCGAACCCTGTCTGGAAGCAGACCGGGACGGCCCTCCGCCGGTGCGGCCATAGCCGCAGCCTGGTGGTGATCGTGCATCTCGTAGCCGTAGGTGCGGGCGGCGAGGCACTGATAGCCCTCGACGACCTGCGGCGTGGACTGCCGTCCGGAGACGGCAGAGCCACGGTTGCCGAGCACGTCGGCTTCGTCGAAGAACACGATGACGCCACCGTGGCGCAGCGCCAGTTTGCGGAGCTTGCGGTAGAGCCCCTTGACCTTCAAGATGCCGACACCCATGAACATGTTCTGGAACGCGCCCGGGTCGACGAAGACGTAGGGCTTGCCGGTCTCACCGGCGATGGCCTTGGCAATGAGGGTCTTGCCGGTGCCTGGAGGGCCCCACAGCAGGATGCCACCGGGAACGTGGCCGCCCTTGGCCTCGATCTCCTCGGGCTTGTCGAACATCGCGATGTTTTCCTTGACCTTGTCGAGGACCTTGTCCTGGCCCCACACATCGGCGAAGCGGGTCTCGACCTCTTCGGGGAGGAGGATGTCGGTGCCGCCGCGGCTCATGAACCAGAAGATCGCCGCGAACTGGCCGACCGAGAACACCAGCGTCATGAGGATCGAGAAGATGAACGGGAGCCGCTGTTCGGACCCGAACATGATGCTGACGATGCGAGACGGTGCATCGTTGATCGCCTGCAGGAACGACACGTTCCAGGTGGCCGACAGGATCCAGAAGATGACGGCCATGAACATGAGGGTCTTGACGATCCGCTGGAGGCGGAACCGCAGCCACGGGTTGCGGCGCGACCAGAACCGGTCCCAGCCGCCGAACACCTTGTAGGACCAGAAGTGGTTGTAGCCAGCGGCCTTCTCCGAGATCAGGTAGTGGATCTGGCGGAGCACCTCGACGCCCGCCAAGGCGAGCAGGAACCAGCTGTTGCGCAGCACGTGCTGGAACGCTCCGTTCCAGGTGACGTAGGGAACGTCGGCGTGGTACTTCGAGACGAAGAAGCCGAAGAGCACGACGAGCCCGACGATCAACTTGGCGCGATCGAAGAACAGCAGCTTGCGCCGCACCTTCGGCACGACCGACGGGGGCGGGGTGTAGGGGATCACTGTCGGAAACGTGGGGGAGGTCATCGGAGTTCGCTCATTTCTGGACGGTGAAGGAAGACGAGATCTTGCGGGCGGTGTCGTAGTTCGCCTTGAAGCACGTGGAGGCGCATTTCATGGTGAGGACGTAGAGCTTCGTGGTGTCACGGTTGGTGAACGCCTGCTGATCGACGGTGACCCATTGGGACTCGCCTATGCGCTGATTGAACCGGATCTTGACGCCACGGATGCCATTCTTCCCAGCGTCCTCGGAGTACGAGATCAACTCCACGTCGGGATTGCCGTCGTTGAACTCCGACACCGCGTCGAGGCCGCCGCTGCTTCCGAACGGATAGGTCCGCAGCGTGGTGATGTTCACCCCGTTGCGAAAGCTTGGCGTCTGGGTCCAGTCGTCGCTGAGGGTGTAGACCGCCACCATCCCGACTAGCGAGTTGGGGCGTTCGGCATCGAAATTCTCGATCCTCGGCTTCTTCGCGCTGTCGAAGACGACCACCCAGTTCGCCGGGTTGCGGCCGATGCCGCCGACGCGCTCGGCGCTCCGGTCGAGCTTGTCCACCCGGTAGGGGTTCGCGGTGAACCGCTTGAAGGTCTTCGGGATCTCGACGTAGGTCCGTTCCTGGCTGTTGACCAACCAGTTCGCGTTGTCCGTCTGTTCCGACGCGCACGACGAGACAACGACGCCGCTCAGCGCGAGACCGACGATGGCGGCGAAGCGCCTCATCCCGACGCGGTCCCGGTGGTGACGAGCTTGCGGGCACACGGCACGCACGCATAGGAGATGACGCCATCGACGACACCCAGGGGGATCATCGTCTTCTGCAGGACATCGGTTCCACACAGAGGGCAGGCGACGATCACGCCGACCTGTTCGACGGGGGCGGCCATTACCGGAAAATCCAGAGAATGCGGGACATTGTTCGAATGTAGACCGCCCTCCGTGACAACTTCATGAGGGTGATTCCCGCTCATCGACGGACGTGGCAGGCGCACCCATGGTGTGGCCTCTGCCGTGAGCGGCCCCGTGACGGTGGTCACAAGCTTCCGGGGCATGCGACGATGGTCCTATGGAGATGCACTTCGCCACGATCTGGGAATCACTCGCCGACGCGATCGGCGACGCCGACGCCGTCATCCAGGGGCCCCGGCGACTCAGCTGGGCCGCCTACGACGAGCAGGCGGCGCGATTCGCCGGGTTCGTGCGGGCGCACGGGATCGGCGGGGAGAACAGCACCCCGGTCCAGGGGCAGGCCAAGCTCGGCATGTATCTCTACAACTCGCCGGAGTACCTGATCGCGCAGTACGGAGCGTTCAAGGAACGCCTCGTGCCGATCAACGTCAACTATCGCTATCTCGACAACGAGCTTGCCTACCTGATCGACAACGCCGACATGGAAGTGCTCGTGTACCACGCATCGCTTGCTGATCGCGTGGCCCGGGTCAAGGAGAAGGCGCCGCAGGTCAAGCTGTGGATCGAGGTCGACGACGAAGGCGGTCAGGTGCCGCTTCCCGGTTCCCACGCCTTGTCCGAGGTCATGGCCACGGAGCCGGCGTCGCGGATGACCCGCTCCGAGGACGATCTCTACATGCTCTACACCGGCGGCACGACCGGTATGCCCAAGGGCGTCATGTACCAGATGGGCGGCTTCTGCGGCGGACTGCTCCTCGGCTACCCCATCCTCGCCCAGGTACCTCCGCCCGCCGATGCCGCGTCCATCGCTCCGTTCGTCAAGGCGTTCCGGGAGAAGATGGGGGGCACACTACCCAAGGCCATACCGGCGTGCCCGCTCATGCACGGAACCGGTGTGTGGCTCGGGGCGTTCCTGCCGGCGCACCTCGGCGCCGCCTGCGTGCTGCTCGAGAGCCGGAACTTCGATGCCGACGAACTCTGGCGTGCCGTCAGCGACGAGAACGTCACCATGGCCGTCATCGTCGGCGACGCATTCGCCAAACCGATGGTCCGGGCCCTCGATGCCGCCGCCGAACGCGGTAGTCCCTACGACACGTCGAGCCTCAAACTGATCATGTCGGCCGGCGTGATGTGGTCGAGCGAGATCAAGGCCGAGCTCCTGCGCCACGGTGACTTCGCCCTCGCCGACGCGCTCGGCTCGTCCGAAGCGTCGATGGGCATGACGATGACGACTCGCCAGATGTCGACCGAGACGGCGAAGTTCACCGCCAACGAGACCACGAAGGTGTTCATCGAAGACCCGCAAACCGGCGCGATGCGGCCCGTTGTGCCGGGTTCAGGGGAGGTCGGCATGGTGGCCGCCGGCGGCAATATCCCGATGGGTTACTACAAAGACGAGGCAAAATCCGATCGCACGTTCAAGATGATCGACGGGGTTCGGTACTCCTTCCCGGGTGACATGGCACTGATCAACGTCGATGGATCCCTGACGCTGCTCGGACGCGGTTCGAACTGCATCAACACCGCAGGGGAGAAGGTCTTTCCCGAGGAGGTCGAGGAGTCGGTGAAGCGTCACGATGCCGTGTTCGACTGCCTGGTCGTCGGCATGCCCGACGAGAAGTTCGGCGAACGGGTTGTTGCCGTTGCGTCGGTGCATTCGTCGGCCGCCGGCGTCGATCCGTCGACGCTGATCGCCCACGTGAAGTCCGAGCTCGCCGGCTACAAGGCACCGAAGCACGTGCTCATCGTCGACGAGGTCAAGCGGGCTCCGAACGGCAAGGCCGACTACGGCTGGGCCAAGGAAGTGGCCACCGCCGCCCTTTCCGTGTCGTGACCGATCGACTGCACTTCGCCAACATCTTCACCGAGATCGCCGGGCGGTACGGCGGCGACCTTGCGTTGCAGCACGTGGGAGCCACGTGGACATGGTCCGCATTCCATGACGAAGCCGCACGGTTCGCCACATTCCTCGCATCCGTGGGCGTCGGTCCCGGTGACCGGGTCGGACTCCTTCTCCACAACTCGCCGACGTACCTGATCGCGCAGTACGGAGCCTTTCTCCGCCGGGCCGTGCCGGTCAATGTGAACTATCGCTACCTTGACGACGAACTGGCATACCTGGCCAACGACAGTGCGATGACGGTGCTCGTCACCGAGAGCGGATTGTCGGAGCGCGTGCGTACGATCCGGCCACGTGTTCCGTCACTGCGCCAGGTGGTGATCGCCGGGGCTGAGAACAACGCGGTCGATCAGCTCGTGGAAACAACGTGGACTGACAGTCTGCGCGCGTATGATCCGGAAGAAACGTTGCGCGGGTCCGACGACGACATGTACATGCTGTACACCGGCGGCACGACCGGCATGCCCAAGGGGGTGATGTTCCGCATTGGCGACTTCGTGCGGCGCAGTCTCACGGGGTACCTCTACCGCGGATGGGACGTGCCGACGGCGGAGACGTTGCTGGAGCACATCACTGCGCACCGGGACGCGGGAGATCGGCGGGTGAGCATCCCGGCCTGTCCGCTCATGCATGGCACCGGCATGTGGCTCGGAGCGTTCTATGCGCACCTCATGGGGGGCTGCGTCGTCACTCTGGCGAGCCGTTCCTTCGACGCCGACGAGCTTTGGCGGACCGCATCCGAGGTTCGTGCCGATGCCGTGACCATCGTCGGCGACGCCTTTGCGCGACCGATGCTCGACGCCCTCGACCGGGCCGTCGACGAGGGCCGTGGCTACGATCTCTCCGCGCTGCGGATCATCCAGTCGAGCGGTGTGATGTGGAGTGCCGAGGTCCAGACCGGACTGCTCCGCCACCTCGACGTGCGTCTCGTCGATTCGATGGGGTCGACGGAAGGGGCCATGGCCCGTCGCATCGTCACGAGAGGAACGCCCATCGAGACCGCACGGTTCGAACCGCTTGCCGGAACGAAGCTCATCGGCGAGGACGGTTCCGTCATCCCGCCCGGCTCCAGCGAACGCGGCCGGATCGCCGCGTGCGCGGTGGTGCCGCTCGGCTACTTCAACGACCCGGCGAAATCCGCGGCGACGTTCGTGGAGATCGACGGCGTACGCCACACCATGGCCGGCGACTGGGCCGTGTGGGCGGAGGACAGGACCCTCGTGCTCCTCGGCCGGGGCTCGCACTGCATCAACACCGCAGGCGAGAAGGTGTTCCCCGAGGAGGTCGAAGAGGCGATGAAGCGCCACCCCGCCGTGGCCGACTGCCTCGTTGTCGGCCTTCCCGACGAGCGCTTCGGCGAGCGCGTCGCCGCCGTGCTGTCCCTTCACGAGGGAGCGGCCGTCGGTGATCCGGACGTCGTCCTGGACGAGGTGAAGCGGTGGCTGGCCAGCTACAAGCTCCCGCGCACTTCGGTCATCGTGAGCGAAGTGCGCCGTGCCGCCAACGGCAAGGCCGACTACGCCTGGGCTCGCCAGACTCTCGAATCTGCGTAGTACGCGCGCTTGCAGTCCCGCTCGCGTGACGCTACGAGCAACGCCGCTCGGGCCCGATGGCCTCGGTCAGCCAACGACCTTGCGGCCGATGATCTCTTTCATGATCTCGGTCGTGCCTCCATAGATCGTGGTGATGCGGGCATCGACATAGGCGCGGCCGATCGGGTACTCCTGCATGTAGCCGTAGCCACCGTGGAGCTGCACGCAGGTGTCGACGGTGCGCTTCTGCAGTTCGGTGCACCACCACTTGGCCATGGCCGCCTCTTCGACGGTGAGCTCGCCGGCGTTGAGTTGCTCGATGCAACGGTCGACGAAAACCTGCCCGATCTCGACCTCCGTGGCGATCTCGGCGAGTCGGAACTTCGAGTTCTGGAACGACGCGACGGGCTGCCCGAACGCCTTGCGGTTCTTGGTGTATTCGACCGTCCAATCGAGCGCCGCCCGCGCCGCCGCGACACCGGCTACAGCGATGGACAGCCGCTCCTGGGCCAGGTTGCGAACAAGGAGTGCGAAGCCCTGACCTTCGTCGCCGAGACGGTTGGCGACCGGCACCCGCACGTCGGTGAAGAACAGCTCGGCCGTGTCCTGGGAGTGCATGCCGATCTTGTCGAGGTTGCGCCCGCGGGTGAATCCGTCCATGCCGCGTTCGAGCACCATCAGCGTCATGCCCTTGTGCTTCTGCGACGGATCGGTCTTCACTGCCGTGATCACGAGGTCGGCGTTGATGCCGTTGGTGATGAAGGTCTTCGAACCGTTCACGACGTAGTGGTCGCCGTCGCGCAGAGCGGTGGTCGACATTGACGCGAGGTCCGAGCCGATACCCGGCTCGGTCATGGCCACCGCCGTGATGAGCGAGCCGTTGCAAATACCCGGGAGCCAGCGCTGCTTCTGCTCGTCGGTGGTCAGCTCCAAGAAATAGGGGAGGGTGATGTCGTTGTGCAGGGTGATGCCGAGCCCGGCGCCGCCGGTGCCGGCGTACATGAGTTCCTCGCCGATGATGGCATTGAATCGGAAGTCGTGGGTCCCGCCACCACCGAAGGCTTCGGGCGCCTGCAGGGCGAGGAAGCCGTTTGCGCCGGCGGCGGCGAACAGCTCGCGCGGGACGATCCCGGCCTGCTCCCAGGCGAGGAAATTGGGGGTGATCTCTTTCTCCACGAAGCGCCGGAACGCATCGCGGAACATGACGTGTTCGTCGTTGAAGATCGCCCGCTTCATGGGGCTACTTCTTCTTGTCTTCGACGCGATCGATATGAATGCCGCACGCGCTGAACTTCGCGTTCTCCCCAAACCGGACGGCCTTGAACGCCTTCGACGAAGCCTTCAGCGGGTCGCTGAAAATCGCCGACTTCGGGTCCTTCTTCACCGCCGCGATACCGGCATCGAACTGATCGAGGAGCGTGTCGATCGTCTTCTCGTCACCCCGGGGGCTCGGGATGTCACGAAGGCTGGCGCTGAGCTTCTCCAGTTCCGGTACCGCGATCGTGGCGGTGTACTTCGCAACAGCGTCGGGCAGGGCAATGTCGACCTTCTTGAGTCGCCCGCCGCGTGTTGAGCGCGCCTTCTCCGTCTCGATCTTCTTCGATTCATCCAGGAGCTTCACGTTCGACGCAGCGCAGAGCTTGTCGGCCTCGGCGATGTACTCTCCGAGATCCTTGGGAAGCTTCTGGGCGGACACCGGCACGGAGGCTGCACCCACGGCGACGAACGCCAGGCCGAGGGCAACGGGGATACGGCGGGAAAGTCGAAAACGCACGGGAAAAGGCTACTGCTCCCGACCCCTCCGGTAAGACTGCACGGCCGTGTCGTCCGTCCTACCCGCCATCCTGCCCCCGTGTCGTCGGTGATTGCGACGCAGCGTTGCGTCACGGTGAGCGCGCCTGTACGGACCGCCGACGTGGGCGGATGGACCGACACCTGGTTCGCCGTGCGAGGAACCGTCACCAACGTCGCCGTCGGGCCCGGGGTGGAGGTGGGGGTCCGAGCCATCGACCTCCCGGCCGACCACGCCCGCGTCATCGTCGAGGCCGTCGCCGTCGATTCGATCGTGGATTTGCGCGACCCGCAGGCGGCCGCCGACCCGTTCCTGGCCATGGCTGTGGCCACCGCCACGCCGTCTCGACCGATAGAGATCCGGCTCCGGTGTTTCGTTCCGCCCGGCAGCGGGCTCGGGACCTCCGCAGCGGTCAGCGTCGCGGTGATCGGCGCAGTCTGGGCGTTCGAGGGGCGCATCATCGATCCGGTGGCGCTCGCGTCCGCGGCACATGGCGTCGAGACGTCGCTCGGACTCCAATCCGGCGTCCAGGATCAGCTCGCTGCGGCGTTCGGCGGGACCCGCCGCTACGACATCCGCTACCCGACCCTCAAGGCCGCGCACCTGCTGGTAGATGATCCCGTGCAGCTGTTCGACGGTCGGCTCCTCACCGTCTACCTCGGCCAACCGCACTCCTCTTCAGAGGTGCACCGTGACGTCATCGCCGCGCTGGAGGCGGGCGGCCATCGGGCCGCCCTCGACGACCTCCGCGTCGCCGCCATGAATGCCGCCACGGCACTCTCGCGCCGTGACCTCCCGGCGTTCGGGCGGGCCATGCGCATGCACAACGACGCCACCCGTCGTCTCCACGAACCGATTGTGTCGCCGCTTGCCGACCAGGTCGGCGCCATCGCCGGCGCCTTCGGCGCGCTCGGATGGAAGGCGAACGGCGCCGGCGGACAGGGCGGCACGGTCGCCGTGCTCGCTGGCGCCGATCCCGATCAGCGAGCGGCGCTCATCGCCGCAATCGCCGCTCAACCAGGCTGCGAGCTGCTCGCCCTACGGCCGACCCGGGCCGGATGCGCGGTGCACCGGTCCACCGACCCTCCGGGCGCCCGCGACAGCGTTGCCGACGACGTCGGCGACGGCGACGGCGCCGGCGCGTAACGCGATCCTCAGGTTGCAGGATCTGCTGGTCAGGACGGTGCGACCAGGTCGAGTCCCAGGTACTGCTTCGCATCGGCAAAGAACTCCGAGACGAAGGGCCACTGGTCTTCTTCACCGGGATTCGGCGACTGCGCGAATCGCGCGGTGTCGTCGTGCGTTTTCGCGAAGCTCCATGCCGAGTAGGCCTGCCGCTTGTAGGTGATGTTCTCCGGCTGGAGCGTGTGGGCGCGCTCGAAGTGATGCAACGCCGGGGCGGAGAATCCGTCCGTGGACCAGAAGTGCTGCGCGAGTGCGAAGTGCGCCGCAGCCTCGGACACGTCGCGCGTGCGGGGATGCGACCCGGCGATCACCGCCTCGGGCGTGAGAACCCATTCACTGTCGGATCCCTTCTCCGCCCAGTCGCGGACGCGATCGCCGTACCACTCGGGATGCGTCGTGCCCCGGGCCATGAGCTCGAAGATGAACTTCGCGAACGGGTCCTCGGTCGGCTGCGGCGCAGGAGAACCGCGTTCGGCCGGTCGCACGATCGTGCCGGTCTCGTCGATCCACAGCACCTGCGGGATGTTGGTGACGCCGAACAGCGCGTCCATCTGGTGCGAGGCGTCGACCAGCGACGGGTGCTCGGGCCGGGCTGCTTCGACGATGGGCCGGAGCACCTCGGCGCCGCCCATCTCGAGGCCAACAGTGATGATCTCGACACCTTTGCCGTGTACCTCGTTGCGCAGTGCCTGCCACCCGGGCAGGTCGAAGCGGCACCCTCAATACGGTGCCCAGGAGGCGAGCACCACCTTCTTCCCGCGAAACGACGACAGCCTGACCTCTGCGCCCGTCAGCACGTCGGGCAGTGACAGCTCAGGTGCGGTGGCCGTGGTGAGCGAGCGACCGCCGAGGCTCTCGGGACCGATCGACCACAGGCCGGCGTCGGCATCGGCGACGATGGCCATGCCCAGCCGATCCGCGGTCGCCATGAGGTCGAAGCCGTCCGCTGCGCCGCCGGAGCGGTCGAGCGGCACGCATACGTCACCCTTGCAGGCACCCTCGGGCTTGATCTGCCAGCCGGTCGCCGCTTCGAACGCGCCAGCATCAATGTCGAGTCGATTCACAATCACGAGGGGCGAGGCTACCGACTCCCACGCTCTCGGAGATCGCAACGCACGAGAACTTCCATCGGGGCCGGAGTCGTGCGTGCGTCGATCCACGCGCAGATCGGCGGGTTTGGCGCGCACCTCAGCCCGAGTCACGCGCAGGTCGGGTCGTCCAAGCCGTTCGACCCCAAGTTTGGTGAGAGGTGCGCGTGGGTCGGGCTGAGCTGCGCGTGGCCTGAGGCTTGAGGCACGAGGCTGTGCTGGCCGTCCGGAGACGATTGGCATCGTGGCCGACGTCCTCGAACGGTCGCAAGCCCTGCGACGCGGCCGACGCCGTTTTGTCTCCGACCGGCGCCGACGGCGAGGATGGGAACATGAGCGACCGAGTGACGTGTGTGATCGACGGGGGCGTCGCCGACGTCCGCATGAACCGAGCCGACAAGATGAACGCCATCGACGGCGCCATGTTCTCGGCGCTGGTCGAGGTCGGGGAGGCGCTCAAGACGGACTCGTCGGTGCGCGCCGTCGTGCTTTCGGGTGAAGGACGGAGCTTCTGCGCCGGCCTCGACTTCGGGAGCTTCCAGGCCATGGCCGGAGGGCGCGGCGCGAGCGTGCTCCCCCAGGACGGCGATCCCGAGGACCCGTCCCGGCTCCCCGGCCGCATCACCCACGCCGGTCAGCAGGCCGTGTGGGTCTGGCACGAGCTGGCGGTCCCGGTCATCGCCGCGGTGCACGGAGCCGCCCTCGGCGGCGGCTGCCAGATCGCCCTTGGCGCCGACCTGCGCTACGTCTCGCCCGACGTACAGATGTCGATCCTCGAGATCCGCTGGGGCCTGATCCCCGACATGGCCGGGACGCAGCTGCTGCGCGAACTCGTCGGCCTCGACAAGGCCAAGGAGCTCACCTTCACCGGTCGTATGGTCGGCGCCGAAGAGGCTGTCCGCATCGGCCTGGCGACCCGCATGGCCGATGACCCGAGAGCGCTGGCTCTCGAGACAGCGGCCGAGATCGCCGGACGGAGCCCCCACGCCATCCGGGCCGGGAAGCGCCTGCTGAACAACGCCGGGCACGTCACGGCGGCCGAAGGACTGGCGGCGGAGCGCCGCGAGATCCGCGCCCTTATCGGGTCGCCGAACCAGATCGAAGCCGTCACCGCATTCTTCGAGAAGCGTCCGGCGAACTACACCGACCCTTCGTAGGCGCCGTCAGGGGCGGGTGGCGGCGACCCGGAGCACGATCCGATCGAGTCGTCGGGAGTCGACCCGGAGTCCGGTCGCCTCGAACATCTCGACGGTGGCGTCCGCCGTCGGCACGGAGATGCCGGCTGGAGCGAGGCCGCGTTGCACGACTCGACCGAAGCGCGTCGTCGCCGTGGTCAGGCTCATCGAGAACACCGCGCCGCCCGGCCGGACAACCCTCGCCATCTCGCCGACTGCGGCGACCTGGTCGCCGATCTCGTTCAGCGACGCGCCCATGGCGGCGCCGTCGAGACCACCGGAGCCGATCGGCAGATGCTGGGCCATCGCCCGCACAGCGACGATCGGAAGGTCGCCGGCCCGGTGGATCACCCGTTTGAGGAACGGTCGGCTGTGGTCGATGGCGATGACGGTGGCGCCCCGAGCGGCCAGGGCCCGCGCGTAGAGACCCTCGGAGCAGGCGACGTCGACGAACACCTTTCCCGCCTCCGGGCGGAGCGCGTCCGTGAGCTCGTGCAGCTCCTCGTCGTTCGGGAAACTCCGACCCGACAGCAGCGACAGCGAACGGACCCGCCAGAGCCGCTCGTAGAGCTGCGGGGTGGGCGGCGTGACGTTGCTCATCTGGGCGAGGGTCTTCGACCACGTGTGGATCCCCATCGCCTGCCAGACGCGGTCGATCACGTCGGTCGTCCGCTCGCATGCCGCGCAGACAAGGGTGCCGTTGTCGATACGCACATCGTCGCCGTCGACAATCCGGTGCTCGCGCACGGGTCCCTCGGTACAGAACGGGCAGCGCAGGAGGGGGAGGAGCGAGTGCAGCATGTGACTCAGTCTTGCCGTCGGCCAGCAGTAGTCCTTCGACCTGGCCGTCGATTGTCACACCGGCCTGGGCATCGTGGTGACCAGGAACGCTTCCCCGGGTGACCAAACGCTGCAGGAACTGCAGCAGCACTAAGGAGGTCGACGCCATGTCGACGACCATCACGATACAGGGAAACATCACGAAGGAACCCGTCCTGCGGACGACCGGCTCCGGCACCCCCACCTGCACGCTCTCTGTCGCGGTCAACCGCAAGGTGCCGGCCCGGAACCAGCCGGGATACGTCGAGTCGGTGTCGTACTTCTCGGTGGTCGCGTATCAGCAACTGGCGGTCAACGCCTGTGAGACGCTGCGGCGGGGGTCGCGGGTGGTGGTCACGGGTCGGCTGGACCAGCGCACCTGGGAAACGGCCGGCGGGGAGAAGCGCAGCTCCTACGAACTCGTAGCCGACGACATTGGCGCCAGCCTGCGGTGGGCCTCGGGCACCGTGACCAAGACGATGACCGGCGCGACCGCTCCGGTCTTGGTGGGTCTTCCCCCGCTTCCCCCCGAGAGGCCGCGGGTGGCGGATCCCACGAGCGCCGGAGACCAGGTCCCGGCCTGACGCCCACCGCGGGCCGAGCCATCGAATGGGGGAAGCACCACGGGTACCCGTAAAGTGCCGACCCGGTGTTTCCGGTTCCTCCGGAAACACCGGTGCACCTACCTCTTGACCCTTATCGGTCGTGTCGCCATGCGACGACGTCGTCTGCCTCGAAAGGACATTCGTGAGCGGCTGGAACTTTGCCGAAGCGCTCGAAGCCATAGCCGGACGGGTGCCGGATGCGCCAGCCCAGGTCGCCGGTTCTCGGCGCTTCAGCTGGGGCTCGTTCAATGCCCGGGCCAACGCGCTGGCCGACGATCTGCTCGCCGCCGGGCTCGGCGAGCAGTCGAAGGTCGCCGCGTACCTCACCAACGGTCCGGAATTCCTCGAGGTCTATCTCGCCGCGTTCAAGGCGGGTCTCGTGCCGGTGAACACGAACTACCGCTACGGGGCCGACGAGATCCGCTACCTGTTCGACAACTCCGACGCGGAAGCCGTCGTGTTCCATGCCGCTTATACCGAGTTGGTCGACACGGTTCGTGCCGAGCTTCCGAAGGTGAAGCGGTGGTACGTCGTCGACGACCCGGGCACCACGGCCGGTTCGGGAGCGGCGGCCGCACCGTGGGCCGTGCCCTACGAGGACCTGGTCAGCGGATGGACGCCCGACGGTCCCAACGTCCGTGGTCCGTGGGGCGTCAGCGGCGACCACCTGCTTTTCCTCTACACCGGCGGAACGACCGGCATGCCCAAGGGCGTCATGTGGCGTCAGGACGACCTGTTCAACGTGCTCGGTCAGGGCGGGCAACCCCTGTTCGGTTTCTCGGCGGTGTCGTCGATCGACGAGTTGGCCGCTCGCACCGTGGGTCCCGGCCCCGTGATGATCCCGGCGTGCCCGCTCATGCACGGCACCGGGCAGTTCACGGCGCTGATCGTGCTCGCTCTCGGCGGTTGCGTTGTCACCAACCCGAGCCGGTCGTTCGTCGCCGAGGAGTTCTTCGACCTCGTCGAACGGGAGTCGATCAACTGGGCGGTGATCGTCGGCGATGCGTTCGCCAAGCCGCTCCTCCAGGCATTGAACGCCAACCCCGGACGCTGGGATCTGAGCAGCCTTCGCCTGATCACCAGTTCCGGCGTGATGTGGAGCCAGGAGACCAAGGACGGGCTGCTCGAACACCTCGGCCACGTCTTGCTGGTCGATTCCTACGGATCGTCGGAAGCGGTTGGGCTCGGTGCATCCACGTCGTCGAAGGGAAAGTCGGCCGGCACCGCGAAATTCCAGCTCGGCCCCACGGTCCACGTCTTCACCGACGACAACCGGCGCGTCGAGCCGGGTTCCGAGGAGCAGGGGTTCGTCGCCATCAGCGGCTACGTGCCGATCGGGTACTACAAGGATCCGGAGAAGTCGGCCAAAACCTTCCGGCTCATCGACGGGGTCCGCTACTCGATCCCGGGCGACTTCGCCACGGTCCAGTCCGACGGCTCGCTGCTCCTGCTCGGTCGCGGGTCGGTGTGCATCAACACCGGCGGGGAGAAGGTGTTCCCCGAGGAGGTGGAGGAGGTGCTCAAGGTGCACGAGCTCGTCGAGGATGCGGTCTGTGTCGGAATTCCCGACGACCGTTTCGGACAGGTGATCTGTGCCGTCATCCAACCGTCGCCGCTCTCGCTCACCCGGGGCGAGTTCGACGAGGGCGCCGTCCTCGCGTCGGTTTCCGCCCGGCTGGCCCGGTACAAGACCCCCCGGCTCGTCGTGGTCGTCGACACCATCGGACGCTCGCCGTCGGGCAAGGTCGACTACAAACGCCTCACCGACCACGCCCGCACGAAGCTGGGTCGCTGAGGTCGGAACGAACCACCGGTCCGTTCGCCGGTGTCAGCGGTGCAGCAGAAACGATGCGACGCGTTCGCCGATCATCACGGCGGGGATGTTCGTGTTCGCCCGCGGAATCTGGGCCATCAAGGACACGTCGGCCACCGTGACGCGATCCAGTCCGCGGACGCTTCCTCGGCCATCGCAGACGCCGTCGTCGCCGATGCCCATCGGGCACGTGCCGACGGGGTGGTAGTAGTGCACGACCTCGCGGCGGATCGCTTCGTCGGTGCTCGTGTCGGTCACCGACGCCCCCAGCACCGACGCCAGGGCCGGGTGGTTGAGCAGGTCCTCGGCCATGACCAGCCCCTCACGTAGCACGGCGATGTCGTGCCCGTCGGGGTCGGACAGGTAGGCGTGGTCGATCGCCGGTGCCGCCGACGGATCCGCTGACACGATGTCGACGCGCCCACGACTTCGCGGGGTCACGCACGCGACCTCCACCAGCGCGTTGCCGCCGGTGAGCGTGGTCTGGGTCGATGCGCAGACCGGGAAGAGGTGCAGGTCGAAGATGGCATCGGTGGCCTCAGAGGAGCAGGCCTTTCCGAGCGTCTGTTCCTCCGGAAGGGCACCGCTCCTCGCCGCATCGTCGAGCCAGGTCTGCAGGAGGGGCCCGATGCGCCGGTCAGCATGGATCATCGGGTGGTCGTGCAGGTTCGCCCCGACGCCTGGGTGGTCGATCGCGCACGCCACCCCGGCCGCTTTGAGCCGGAGCGGATCACCGACGCCGGAGCGCTGCAGGATCGCCGGCGTCGCGTAGACGCCGGCGCTGAGCACGACCCGCTCCGCGCGCGCGGTGAACGCCTCGCCGTCGCGCCACGCGTGCACGGTGACGCCCGAGGGGTCCTCGACGAACCGGTCGACGAGGACGCGGTCGACGATGGTGAGGTTCGCCCGATGTCGCACGGGGTCGAGATACGCGAATGCGGTGTTCCATCGGATCCCGTCGACGATGTTGACCGTCTCGAGCCCGAACGAATCGTTGGCATCGAGATCGCAGAGATCCGACGCGATCCGCCACCCTGTACCGACCGCTGCTTCGAGGCAGCGGGCGTGGAACGGACCCGCTTCGTCGGCCCGATACGCCCGGACGCGCATCTTCTCGAGGACCGTGGCGAAGACCGGCCGCAACACGTCGGTGCGCCACTCCGGCAACGCCCACCCGTCGTAGTCCGAGGCGTGTCCGACCGCGGCGATCGCCCCGTTGTGGGCGGAGCATCCACCGATGACCCGGGCTCGCTCGAACGTCCATGCTGCCCGGCCTGCGACCGGGCCCGATGTGTAGCCCCAGTCGTGCGACAGCGCGATCGCGTGGGCGTTGAGGAGGTCCGCCGGCCATCCGGTAGAAGATGCGCCGCTGGGCCGTCCGGTGAAGGGCCCATAGTCGGGGCCGGCCTCGAGCAGCGTCACCTGCACCCCAGCCTCGGCGAGGCGGGCCGCAACAACGGCGCCACTCGACCCGCCACCGACCACAACGACATCCGCATTCACGACATCGTCCGGTTCGGCCATCCGATCAGGCTCGCGCACGGGCGGCGCCGCGTCGAGCGGCGGGCTACTCGGCCGTGGGAGACCTTTCGATGGTGAGGTTCCCGGCGAGGAGCTTCGAGTTGGGCACGTGGACGATGGCCCCTTCCACCTCGAGTTCCACCGTCGCGCCCCATACGGTCTTGACGACGCCGGCGAACCCGTCGCCGCTGACGGCGTCGCCGGGACGAACGATGCGGTGCAGATACCGTCCGGCGGCGACCTCCGATGCCATCGCCCGTCCGCCCAGCCCGGTGAGCAACGCCAACGAGAGCGCGGTACAGCCGATGATGCCCGCGACCGCGGTGTCGACGACCTTGGTGTTCACCCCGATCTGGGCGATGGCCAGCAGCACGAACACCGCCATCACGACGGTCTTGGCCAGGCCGGCGACGCGAGGCTGCGGGCGTCCGCTGGCCCGCAGCGCGGCGGAACCGGCTGCGGTGGCGGCGAGCGAGGCAATCGCGTTGCCGAGAAGTACGAACACCATCGCCACGAGAAAGCGGGGCACGGCGTTCATGAGGGAGACCGGGAGCCGGTCGACGGCCGTCTTGTCGAGGAAGGACAGCGCCGCGACAACGGCGACGGCGAGAACCGCGGAGAACACCACGCTCGCTCCCGCAGGGGCCAGCTTCCGGGTGCGCTCCGGTTGCGAAGGTCGGCTCAGTAGGCTTCGGACGGCAGAGGAGGCGATGGTGCCGGCAATCCCGCCGACGACGAGCGCGGCGAGGGCGAAGATCCACTTCATGCAGGGTCGTCCCGGGTCAGCTCGCGCACCGTCGCCAACCCTAGACCGAGGAGATCGAGGGCGGTCGATCGAGCCGTCGGGCTGTCCAGAGCGGCGCTGAGCCGGGCGTTGAGCCGTTCGGTCAGGTCATCGGGCGGTGCGAACGCTTCGCGCAAGGCGGCTCGCGCATCGGGCGGGAAAAGGTCGCCGCGCTCGAACTGGTCGGCGATCGACGGGTGGCGGCGGAGTGCCCGCTCGAACCCGTCAGGGTCGTTCTCGAGCATCCGCTCGAGACGCGCCTGCGAAAGACGCAATCGCTGGATCGGGTTCATTGCTGCCACCCCGACAGCCGATGGGCGAGCAGCTTGCGGGCTCGGAACAGACGGGTCTTCACGGTGGGCAGGGCGATTCCGAGCGCATCGGCGATCTCCTCATAGGGCATGTCCTCGAGCTCTCGGAGGATCACGATCGACCGGGTCAGCGGGTCGAGGGTGTCCAGGGCCGTCATCAACTCGTCGACCATGAGCCGTCCGGCGACTTGACGGTCCGTTCCCGCTCCCTGACTTCGTTCCGGCAGCATCGCCGGATCGCGGAGCTCCTCGCGGCGCTTGCGCAGGGTGGAGATGGCGGTGTTGTGGGTGATCCGCAGGATCCACGATCGAAGCGCCGAGTCGTCGTGGAGTGAGGCGGCCGCCTGCCACGCCCGCATCAGGCTCTCCTGGACGACGTCCTCGGCGAGCGCGTTGTCACCCATGATCGACCGGGCGAGCCGGTACATCGCCGGGGCATGATCGGCGATGAGGATGCGCAGCACCTCGTCGGGGCTGGGGGCCGGACCGATGAGGTGGATCGTCGTGACCTCTCGGTCGGCATCGGTGGCGATCCCGCCCGCGGCGGAGCGTGTGCGCTCAAGCACCAGGGTTCCCATGGCCATGCAACGTCCCGGAGGGCCGTAGGGTCGCGACCCATTCCCGTTCGGTGGCGGCGTGCCGGTGCCGGACGGTCAGCGCGGCAACCCGCGGAACGGTCGGTTCTCCCACCACGGCACGAAGTCTGGCATGTCGGTCGTAGGCGAGGCCGAGAAGACGGCCGGGCGCTTCTCCAGGAACGATTCGACACCCTCACGGGCGTCCTTGCCCTTGCCGAGCTCCCAGATCGCCCGGGAATCGACCACGTGAGCTTCCATCGGGTGGTCGGCACCGAGCATGCGCCACAGCATCTGGCGGGTGACGGCGACGCTCACCGCCGACGTGTTCGACGCGATCTCACCGGCCAAGGCGTAGGCCGCCGGAAGCAGATCGTCGGGGGCGTGGACACTGCGGACCAGGCCACCGGCAAGCGCCTCATCAGGACCGAAGACACGGCCGGTGAAGCACCATTCGGTGGCCTTCGAGATACCGACGAGCCGGGGGAGGAACCAGCTCGAGCAGGCTTCGGGGACGATGCCACGGCGGGCGAAGACGAAACCGAACTTGGCACTCGTCGACGCCAGGCGTATGTCCATGGGCAGCGTCATGGTGACCCCAACCCCGACCGCCGGGCCGTTGATCGCGGCGATGAGCGGCTTGCGCGATTCGAACAGTCGCAAGGAGATCCGGCCGCCCCCGTCGCGGATCCGTTCGTCGACGGTCCCGGCGATCGCTTCGGCGACGGTGCCCTTGGACGCGGCGCCATCGAACGTTGCCCCACCGGCGGCGAGGTCCGCGCCGGCACAGAACCCCCGACCGGCGCCGGTGAAGACCACCGCGCGGACGCCGTCGTCGGCGTCGGCGAGGTCCATCGCCTGGATCACCTCCCGCATCATCTGGCCGGTGAAGGCGTTGAGGCGGTCCGGCCGATCGAGGGTGACGGTGGCGACCCGGTCGGCGACGTCGTAGCGGATCTCGGTGAAGGAGGGCGATGTGGTCACGGCAGTGATGCTCCCACCGACCACCGGGCTTTGTCCGATCGATCGACCGGACCGATGCTGGCGACCAAGCCCTCGCTGTCGCCGTAGCCTGGACGGCCGTGCGATCTGGACAGGGAAAGCGACGGTCGATCTCGGCGTTCGTCGCCCCCGTCGCCGTTGTGGCCGCCGTCGTCGTTGTGGCCGCCGTCGTCGTTGTCGTTGACCACGTTCGCCCGGTTCGCGCCCAGACGACCTCGACCGTTTCGCCGCGGACGCCCATCACCTCCGCTCCTCCCGCGAGCCGGGTGGCCGGGCCGACGCCCGCCGCCGGCACCCAACTCCGGGCGGTTGCCGGTCCTCCGGGACTGCCGCCTTCGACCGGTGTTCGAACGACGACTCCGGGCGCGGTGGTCGCGTCCGGTTCGCCACGCAGCGTTGTTCCGTCGACCACCGGTCTCACGGGCGCAGCGACGACGGTCCGGCCCCCGACGGCGTTGCCCACCACGACGGTCCGGCCGACGACGACGTTGCCCACCACGACGGTCCGGCCGCCCACGACAACGGCGTTGCCCACCACGACGGTCCGGGCGCCGACGACAACGGCGAAGAGCGGCCTGCGAATCACCACGACCCGCACGTTGGCGGCCGGTGCGCTGCGCTTCGAGCCGGTTGAGCCGTCGACCAAGGTGATCCGGTCGAAGGCGTCAGTGGTGCGCACCGCGAAACGAGAGTTGCCGACGGGAACGGTTGCCCCGACGCCCGAGGTGTTCTTCGCCCGCTACGCCCTCGAGACCAACGAACGGGTCACCGGCGGAACCGGTCAGCTCAAGCGCGATCTGCGTACGGTCTGGGTCGTCCGCTTCGCCGGTGTGGAGGGCCGACGCCAGTCGTCCGTCGTGATCCGCCAGAACCTGCCGACGATCGTTCCCGTCACGACAATCGCCCGTATCGTCTTCTCCGACATCGTCGTCGTCATCGACGATGCCACCGGCAACGTGCTGCTGCGAAGCGAGTTCGCCCCCGAGACCGACACCACCCGATGAGGACATCGCCCCTGTGAACCAAACTGTCGCGCGCGTCCTGGCGTTCTTCACGTCGGCTTCGGTGCTGGTCCTGGAGATCCTCGCCGGACGTTTGCTGGCCCCGTACGTCGGCGTGACTCTGCAGACCTACACCTCCATCATCGGGGTGGTGCTGGCCGGCATCGCGTTCGGAAGCTGGCTCGGAGGGCGGGTCTCCGACGAGATCGACCCGAGGTCGATGGTGGGACCCACGATGATGCTGGGCGGCGGGCTCGGACTGCTCGCCCCGCCGATCGTCCGCGTTGCCGCGGAGCGCCTCGACGGGACCAGCGTCGCCGTCGTGCTCATCGCCACGGTGGCGGGATTCCTGCTTCCCTCGATCGTGCTCAGCGCCGTGTCGCCGATGCTCGTCAAGACGCAGTTGCGTTCGCTCGAGTCGAGTGGGGCGACCGTTGGATCGATGAGCGCCATCGGCACCACCGGGGCGATCGTGGGCACCTTCGTCACGGGCTTCCTGCTCGTCGCCAAGGTGCCGGTCACCGTCACGGTCCTATGCGTCGGGGCCGCATTGATCGCCGTCGGCGCGCTTCTCACGGTGACCACTCGCAAGCGGCCTCGGACGGAACGTCTTGCCGCCGTCGGGTTGCTGGCCTTCGGGGGACTGGGGGCCGGGGCGGCGGTCACCGTCGACAGCCCGTGCGAGATGGAGGGCGCGTACTACTGCGCGTCGGTGCTCGGCATCGAGGGCGAACCATCGATTCGCGTCCTCCACCTGGACAACCTCGACCACTCCGAGGTCGACCTCGACGATCCGGCGTCGCTTCGCTTCCCCTACACCCAGCTCTTCGGAGTCGCGGTCGACGCCCTTGCGCCCGGTCCGATTCATGCTGTGCACCTCGGCGGCGGCGCGCTCACGATGCCCCGCTATGTGCGCGCCGTTCGGCCCGGCTCGACGGGCGTCGTACTCGAGGTCGACGCCGCGCTGCCCGATCTGGCCGAGCGCAAGCTCGGCTGGGTGCCCGGACCCGATGTCGACGTGGTGATCGGTGACGGCCGGGTCACGATGGGACGCCAGCCGAAAGGTCGGGCTGACGTGGTGTTCGGGGATGCGTTCGGGGCCGAGGCGGTGCCGTGGCACCTCACCACGGTCGAGTTCACCCGCGTGATCCGGGAGGCGATGCGTCCGGATGGCATCTACGCCCTGAACGTGATCGATGCCAAGCAGCACCGTTTCGTGCGTGCTGAGGTGGCCACGATCGCCAGCGTGTTCGACCACGTTGCCGTGTTCGCTCCGGAGTCCTCGTTCTCCCGGGAGCCATTCGGGTCCAACTTCATCGTCGTCGCGTCCGACCGGCCGCTGCCCGTCGACACCTACCGGGCGATGATCGACGAGCGCGGTTATGAGGCCGTCGTCCGTTCAGGCGCTGCACTGCGTCGCTGGGTCGGCGACAGTCCGGTGCTGCGGGACGACTTCGCCCCGGTCGACCAGCTGTTCTCGGTGGGTGCGTAGCCGAGCCGAGAGCTGCGCTCAGGCCCCGGCGGAGAGCACGGCGGCCAGGACGCTCGGGCGGTCCGTCATGATGGCGTCCACACCCATGGCGAGAAGGTGACGCATTTCCTGCTCGTCATCGATCGTCCACACGTGGACCGCCAGCCCGAGGCGATGGGCGGCGTCGACGAACGCCGGGGTGACGACCTCGATGCCTTCGAAGGACGCCGGGACCTGCAGGGCGACCTGCGAGGGCGCGAACACCCGGTGGGGGGCACCGTTCGTCACCGCGTCGTAGAAGGCGAACGTGTCGTCGGGGCCGAGCGACACATGGATCTCCGGCGCGTAGGCGCTGAACGCGCGGAGCGCGTCATCGTGGAAGGACGCCACGATCACGTCCGTCGTGCGGCCATGCGCCCGGAGCCGGTCGGCGAGGTCGGCCTCGTAGCGGTGCGGACCGATTTCTTTGATGTCGAAGTTGAGGAACACGTCCGGGAACTCGACCAGCACGTCCTCCAGCGTGGCGATCCCGAGCGACGGATCATCGGGAAAGCGTCCCCGGAGCAGGTACGCCTCGTCCATCAAGCCGACGACGGCGTCGTGCCCGGGGGACCACCAGTGCGCATTGTCGAGCCGGCGCAGCTCATCCAGGGTGAAGTCGTGGATGGCGCCGGTCGCCGGAGTGGTCCGGTCGACGGTCGTGTCGTGGCAGACCACGAGGACACCGTCGGCGGTGCGGTGTACATCGAGCTCGAGGGCATGGGCGCCGTGCTCGTGGACGGCCCGCCGCATCGCGTAGAGCGTGGTGGAAGGGGCCTCGAGTGCACCGCCCTGATGGGCGTAGTGCAGGGGTCGGCGCGCCAGCCAGGGGTTCCCCGTCATGGCCGGCTCGCGATCGTCGCCGAAGGGACCCCGTTCCTCACGCTCGCAGGGTATCGCCCGGCCATCGCTCGGGAAAACTGACTTGACAGGTCGGGTTTCGCTCGCTTGACTGTTCCGCGTCATCCAGAGCGACCGAGGGACGGGCCCGTCGACGTCGCGGCAACCAGCGAGAACCGCCAGGTGCCAACGCCCGTACGATGAAGGAGGAATCCCGGTGAGCTGTACCACCTGACTGATCCGACGGTCGCGGCAAGGCAAAGCAAAGCGAAATCGTGTCGCCGTCTTTCGTCATCCCCATCCCTACCCTGTTTCCCTTCCGCGTTCCGGCGCTCGCCGACGCACCCAATCTCCAGGAGTTGTTCCCATGGCCCTCGACCCTTCGTCCTTCGGTTTCGAAACACGGCAGATCCATGCCGGTGCCGCACCCGACCCCGCCACCGGCGCCCGCGCCACCCCGATCTACCAGACCACCAGCTACGCGTTCCGTGACACCGACCACGCCGCAGCGCTGTTCGGACTCGCGGAAGCGGGGAACATCTACACACGCATCATGAACCCGACGCAGGATGTGCTCGAGCAGCGCATCGCGTCGCTCGAAGGAGGCGTCGCGGCCCTGGCGGTTGCATCGGGCCAGGCAGCGGAAACCCTCGCCATCTTGAACATCGCCGAAGCCGGTGACCACATCGTGGCCTCGGCGAGCCTCTACGGCGGCACTTACAACCTGTTCCACTACAACCTGCCGAAGCTCGGCATCACCGTCGACTTCATCGATGACCCCGATGATCTCGACGCCTGGCGCAAGGCCATCAAGCCCAACACCAAGGCGCTCTACGGCGAGATGATCGGCAACCCGAAGGGTGATGTCCTCGACGTCACGGGCGTCGCCGGTGTCGCCCACGAGGCCGGCGTCCCGTTAATCGTCGACGCCACGCTCGCCACGCCGTACCTGTGCCGTCCGCTCGAGCACGGCGCCGACATCGTCGTGCATTCGCTGACCAAGTTCATCGGCGGCCACGGCACGTCGATCGGCGGCATCATCGTGGACGGTGGCAAGTTCGACTGGGGTGCTTCGGGGCGGTTCCCGATGATGACCGAGCCCGACCCGAGCTACCACGGTTTAAAATACTGGGAGGTGCTCGGTGCGCCCGCCTACATCATCAAGGCGCGCGTGCAGGGTTTGCGTGACTACGGCGCGGCGATCGCTCCGTTCAACTCGTTCCTGCTCATCCAAGGCGTGGAGACGCTGAGCGTCCGCATGGATCGTCATTGCGCCAACGCGCTGGCGATCGCGAAGTTCCTCGAGGCCCACCCCGACGTCGAGCTGGTCCGCTATCCCGGCCTCGCCAGCTCGCCCTGGAACGACAAGGCGAAGAAGTACCTGCCCAACGGAGCCGGGGCCATCGTCAACTTCGAGCTCAAGGGCGGCATCGAGGCGGGCAAGAAGTTCGTCGACGCCCTGTCGCTGTTCAGCCACCTGGCCAACGTCGGCGATCTTCGTTCGCTGGTCATCCAGCCGGCGGCGACGACCCACAGCCAGCTCACTCCCGCCGAGCAGGCGGCGACCGGAGTCACCCCCAGCCTGATCCGTCTGTCCATCGGCCTGGAGTCGATCGACGATCTGCTGGCCGACCTGAACGCCGGGTTCGCCGCCGCCAAGGCCTGAGCTCTGTTCGAGCGCTGAGGTCGACCTGCCCGGTGGCCTCGGCGCTCCGCTCATCACCCCCGCTGCACGCGCACCCCGCCCCCTTGGCGGCTTGCGCCGCGCCGCATCCGAAAGCATCCCGTGTCCGATAGCTCCCTTCGACAACCGAACCGCGCCGCGCCGATCGGTGTGGACGCGAACGGCGACCCGATCGGGCCATGGCGGAAGGTGTGGCGCACCGGAGACGTCCCCGGTCGGCGTCAGTTCGCGTCGATCGGCGAACTGAAGCTCGAAGCCGGGGGAGTCCTCCCCGAGACGGTCGTCTGCTACGAGACCGCCGGCACCCTCAACGCTGATCGGTCCAACGCCGTGCTCGTCCTGCACGGCTTCACCGCCGACAGCCACGCCGTCGGTCCAGCCGGCCCCGGTCATCCGGAAGCCGGCTGGTGGAACGGCGTCATCGGGCCCGGGCTGGGCATCGACACCGACCGGTTCTTCGTCGTCATCCCGAACACCCTCGGTGGATGTCAGGGCACGACCGGCCCGGGTCAGCTGGCCCCCGACGGAGCGCCGTGGGGATCGCGCTGGCCGGTCATCACCACCCGCGACATGGTTGCCGCTGAGGCCGCGCTGGCCGACGTGTTGGGCATCGACGTGTGGTTCGGCGTCGTCGGTGTGTCACTCGGCGGCCAACGCGCCCTCGAGTGGGCCGTCGGTTTCCCCGAGCGCCAGCAGCGATCGGTGATCATCGGCTGCGGTGCCGCGGCCACGGCCGAACAGATCGCCTGGCAGACGATCCAGATGAACTGCATCACCAGTGACCCCGACTTCCATGGTGGCGATTACTACGACATCGGCGAGGGTGATGGCCCGGTCGCCGGGATGGCACAGGCGCGTCGCCTCGGTCACATGACCTACCGCACGGAGCTCGAACTCCACCGCCGATTCGGGAACCGGCCCCAGGGCGACCAGCGCATCCTGTCGGCGGAACGCGACCGCGGGCACTACGCGGTGATGTCGTACCTCGATTACGCCGCCGAGCGACTCGAGCGCCGGTTCGACGCCAACACGTACCTGGCGATCAACGAGGCCATGAACCACCACGACATCGGCCGTGACCGTGGTGGCGTGGCGGCGGCGATGCGGCGCATCACCGCCGATGTGCAGTTCGTGGGTCTCGACGACGATCGCCTGTACCCGATCCGTCTGCAGCGTGAGCTGGTGTTCCTCTCGCCCAAACCCCGGGAGCTGGCGCTCGTCCATTCGATCGTCGGCCATGATGCGTTTCTCATCGAGGACGCGGCCATGAACACCATCATCGGCGCCCACCTCGATGGTTGACGTCGGCCCGGCGTGGCGTGTGGGTGTCCGGGCCCATCGTGATGGGTCCAACGCCTATTTGCGGCGCACCTGAACGCGAGCCACTCATGTAGTGGCGCAGATGGGCCGAAGATGGTTGTCGATGTCCCTCGCCGCCCCCGTCGAACTGATGATGCCGGAGGCGCACGTCCGCACCCGTCATCTCCCGCGACGCTGGATGTCCTGGGCGACCGGCGCATTTCTGACCGCGAGTGCGGCGGGAGCGTTCATGCACCGGAGCCTGATGGTGAACGCGTGGAATGAGGCGAAGTCGATCTCGGCACGGTGGTGGGTCGTGCTCGGTGCACTGGTCGTCGCCCACCGCCTCGTGCTCGTGGCGCAGCAGTGGGCCGCTGTCGGTGCCGTCGGATTCGGGCGGATGGCCGTCTCGACCGAGGCGAACCTCGGCGCATCGAATGCGATCGTGGGCGGTTCGGCGATCGGCACCGCGCTGCGTGTCGCAATGTGGCGGTCCTGGGGCGTCGGTCCGCTCCGGGCGAGCGTCGCGCTGTTCGTCACCGCACTCTGCCCGTCGTTCGCCATGTGGCTCGTTGCCGGAGCGCACACGTGGCCCGACCTGCTTGCCGGCCGGGCGGATCGGGCCGACATGATCATCGGCGCCGGCGCCGTCGGGTTCCTCGTAGCCCCCCTGGTGTTCTGGGGTATCGCGCTCTCACGACCCAGCTGCACCGCGTGGCTCGCCGGTCGCTTCGCCGGACTGGCCGGTCGCCTCGGAGAACGGGTCCCGGCCGTTCGGCGCATGCTCTTCCGCTGGCCGATCCCGACCGTGTCGGAGGAGTTCCGGGCAAGCGCATGGTCGGTCATTCGGCGCCGAGGCGCGATGATCGTCGGTGGCGCCGTCGTGTCGCAGGTGCTCCTCGCGCTGATCCTGCTGGCATCCCTGCACGCCGTCGGCGCCGGCACCGGACTCGACGGATGGGAAGTCGTCCGGGCATTCGCTCTGGTCCGTGTCGTCAGTTCGTTCGTTCCGATTCCCGGCGGGATCGGCGTGATGGAGCTCGGTCTCGTCGGCGCCCTGACCACTGCCGGCTCCTCGCGTCCGGAGGCCATTGCCGCGCTGGCGATCTACCGCGGCCTGACCTTCTTCCTGCCGATCCTCACCGGTGCCGTTGGTGCGTTGGTGTGGCGGCGCCGCCAGAGCATCCCCGACGTCGCCACCTCCGAGCGCCTCAGTCCGCTCCTTGCGTCCATCGGTTCCTGAGCTCAGACCGACCCTGACCCCCGGCGCGGTCGTCAGGCGTTCTTGACCGACGCCGCCGCCTCGAGGCCGAGCTCGCCGATGGAGATCTCGCGCATCTCGATCTTGCGGACCTTGCCGGTGACCGTCATCGGGAACGCTTCGGTGATCTTTACGTAGCGGGGAATCTTGTAGTGCGCGATGTTTCCCTGACAGTATGCGCGCAGATCGTCCGCTGACATCGGGTCGGCGCCCTCCCGGAGGGTCACCCACGCCATGATCTCTTCGCCGTACCTGGCATCGGGCACGCCGATCACCTGCACGTCGCTGATGTCGGGATGGGAGTAGAGGAACTCCTCGACCTCTCGGGGATAGACGTTCTCGCCACCGCGAATGATCATGTCCTTGATCCGGCCGACGATGTTCACGTAGCCGTCGTCGTCCATGGTGGCGAGGTCGCCGGTGTGCATCCAGCCGGCCTGGTCGATGGCGTCGGCCGTCTTACCGGGCTCCATCCAGTAGCCGAGCATGACCGAGTACCCGCGCGTGCAGAACTCGCCGGTGGCTCCGCGGGGGACGACCCGGCCGGTGTCGGGGTCGACGATCTTCACCTCGACGTGGGGGTGGACCGACCCGACCGTGCCGGTTCGCCGGTCGAGGGTGTCATCGCTGGCCGTCTGGGTCGACACCGGGGAGGTCTCGGTCATGCCGTAGGCGATGCCGACTTCGGGCATGTGCATACGCGACGTCACCTGCTTCATGACCTCGACCGGGCACGGCGAGCCGGCCATGAGGCCGGTGCGGAGCGAATCGAACACGGTGGAATCGAAGTCGGGGTGGCCGAGTTGGGCGATGAACATCGTCGGCACGCCGTAGAGGCTCGTGCAGCGCTCGGCGGCGATCGCCCGGAGGGTTGCACCTGGATCGAACGCGGCCTCCGGGTACACCATGCATGCCCCGTGGGTGATGGCGCCGAGGTTGCCCATGACCATGCCGAAGCAGTGGTACAGCGGGACCGGGATGCAGATGCGGTCGACCTCGGTGTAGCGGCAGCCTTCACCGACGAAGAAGCCGTTGTTCAAGATGTTGTGGTGGCTGAGGGTTGCCCCCTTCGGGAAGCCCGTCGTGCCGCTCGTGTACTGGATGTTGATCGGATCGTCGAATTGGAGCAGCGCACTTCGCTCGCGCAGGCGCTCGACCGACACCGAGTCGCCCTGTTCGATGAGCTCCGTCCAGTCGTCGGAGAACAGGAAGACGGTGTCCTCGAGGACGTCGAGTTCATGCTGGACGGACGCCACCATGGCGCGGTAGTCGCTCGTCTTGAACGAGGGCGCGGCGACCAGGAGACGACAGCCGGACTGGTTCAGCGCATACGTGAGCTCGTGGGTTCGATACGCCGGGTTGATGTTGACCAGGATCACGCCGATCTTGGCGGTGGCGAGTTGCACGATCGTCCACTCGGCGTAGTTCGGTGACCAGATCCCGACGCGGTCGCCGAGCTCGAGGCCCCGGGCGAGCAAACCTCGGGCGACGTCGTCAACGGCCTCGTTGAGCTCGCGATAGGTGAATCGCAGTCCCTGGTGGCAGGAGACGAGGGCTTCGCGGTCACCGAAGCGGGTGACTGCGCGCTCGAAGTTCGCGCCGATCGTCTCACCGAGGAGCGGCACGGTGGAGGAGCCGCTGGCGTACGAGAGGGAGGGTGGGCGCAACGGTGAGGGATCAGACATGGCGGACCTCGCAGGGGGTGGACTCCTCCGGATCGTAGGCGGTGGCGAGCCGGTGGGCGGCGTCAGCGGCGCGACGGCGATTGCTCAGGACGACGGTGCGGCCAGGGCCGCCGGGGTGGCGGCGAGCATCGCGTCGATCATCGGAGCGAGACGGGCGACGGCGGCGAACAGTGTCTCCGGGCGGTCGTGGCTCGGGTCGAGGAGGGCCATCAGCTCCATGCCGATGAACAGCGACGCCACTGCATAGGTCGCGTCGGCCGGGTCGACCAAGGTGGCGATCGACGAGTCCCGGAGCACGCGCACGATCGCCTCCTGGACAAGCGCCATCCAGGGCTCCATCCCGAGGTGGATTCCCTCGCGCAGGTCGGGGGAAGCGTTTGCTCCCGCGAGAAGCTGGGCGAGCACGTTGACCGACCCGGAGCTCTGCTCGTGGCGATGGATCTCGTGGGCGACGGCGATCAGTGCTCGGGTGTTCGACACCTTCGCCAGCAACTCGGCGTACCGGACGGCACGTTTCGTTCCCTCGGCCCTGGCCGCCTCGATGAGCAGACCGTCGACCGAGCCGAAGTGGTAGAAGATCAGCGCCTGGTTGAACGCCCCACGACGGGCGATGGCCCGAGCACTGGTGCCGACGATCCCTTCTGCGTCGAGGGTGTCGATAGCGGCCTGCACGATCCGCTCGCGGGTCTCGTCGCCGGTGACCGATACCGGGCGACGACCCCGCCGACGGCTGGCCGAACCCGACGTTGCCTGTTCAGCCTGCTCAGCGCTCATCACCACCACCGTACTGGGATGTTGAGCGGGAACACCGCATCGCGCTTTGAGCAGCCGCTCGGAGGCCGGTGGTCGCGGTGGGCCGCTGCGCTGGAAGACTGCACGGGCGATGGAGCAGAACCCGTGACCACACGCTCCGTCGACGATCTCGTTGCCGACATGGACATCACCTCGCTCCATCCGTTCCAGACCGACGTGCGTGAGCTGGCCGGGCTTCGGCCGGGAAGCGACGTCCTGCTCGAGGCGCCGACGGGGTCGGGCAAGACGGTGGCGTTCCTCTTGGTCGTCTTCGACGACCTCGTCCGGTCAGCGCCGCCGCTGGGGCCGCCGGCCATCGTGGTGATCACGCCGACACGCGAACTGGCCCAGCAGGCCGACCGGGTGATCCGGCCGATAGCCCGGGGTCTCGACCGCCGAGTCGCCCTTCTCCAGGGTGGTGTCGCCTTCGATCCGCAGCTACGGAACATCTCCCGCGGCGCCGACGTGGTGGTCGCCACACCCGGCCGGCTCCTCGACATGTGCCGCCGTGGCCAGGTCGACCTGGCGTCGGTGTCCTCGGTGGTGATCGACGAGGCCGACCGTCTCGCCGACCTCGGCTTCGTGGATGATGTGGTGGAGATCCTCGGGTTCGTCCCGAAGACGGCGCGGACGCTGCTGGTCTCGGCCACCCTCGACGGGCCGGTGCGTCTGCTCACCGGGAGGCTCCGCCCGGATCCGATTGCTGTGCGCGTCGACGGCGATGCGGAACGTGCCCCGGAAGGCCTGGGCCGGGGGAGCGCAGAAACGCCCCATTGGCGGCTCGAGATCACCCGCGAACGGCTCCGCCACGACCTCGGGAGGCTTCTCGATGCGGCTGGACGGTCGATCGTGTTCGTCAGGACGCGCCACGCCGCCGATCGCTGGGCCGACTGGATCAGCGAAGACGGTCGCGACGCCGTGGCGCTCCATGGCGCGATGACCACCGCGGCGCGACGGGCGGCGATCGACGCCATGCGACTCGGTGATGCCAGCGTGCTGGTGGCGACCGACCTCGCGTCCCGGGGGCTCGACCTCGCTGCGGTGTCGCTGGTCGTCCATCTCGAGCGCAGCGACGACGAGATCGACTACGTCCACCGCTCGGGTCGAACCGGTCGCGCCGGTCTACCCGGGGTCGTGGTCAACCTGCTCCGAAAGGAGCAGTGGCGTGCGGCCATGGCGATGGAGCAACGCCTCGACGTCGTGGCCGAGGACGCGTCGCTGGACCGGCTGCTGGACCATTTGGGTGCGGTCACGGCCAAGCTCAGGATCATCCGGCCGCTCACCCCATGGCACCCTCCGCTCGGACGGAGGTCATCGGCGATGCCGTAGGGGCGAGCGGTCCCTGATAGTCCGTCGGATCGCCGCTCGGCGATGGGTCGGAGGACTCATTTGACCACCATGAGTGGTTGCAAGGCTTTAGATGGCCGCGAGTCGTGGCGAAGTCCTGGGTGTGACTACTCTCCGTGATGTACTCGGAACACGCAACCGGCGTGCCATCTGGTGCCGGACGGTGCTCGCCGGCGCCGTCACCATGGTCGGCGTCGTCGGACTCGCTCCCCGTTCCGCCCGGGCCGCCGCCGCACCTTCGGTGGCCGTCCCCGCCTACTTCTGGTCCTCGACCGAGTGGGACCGGATGCTGGTGAGCTCCGACGAGCTCCGCTACGTGGTGATGAACCCCGACAGCGGTCCCGGCACAGCGTCGTACCCGAGCTTCGTGACCAAGGTCGCCGCCGCCCGCTCCCAGGGGGCGACCGTGGTCGGCTACGTCGACACCGGCTACGGTGCCCGCTCGCTCGCCACGGTGAAGGCCGACATCGACAAGTACCGCACCTGGTACGGCCTCAACGCCTTCTTCTTCGACCAGACGCCCTACGACTGCGCGGAGATCGCCTACTACCAGGACATCGAGAACTACGTCCGGGCGCAGACCGGAGGGTTCATCTTCCACAACCCCGGGATGAACCCGGGGGAGTGCTACCTCGACGTCGCCGACGTCGTCGTCAACTTCGAGGGGTCCGAGGAGAGCTACGACGCGTGGACTCCGGCGCCGTTCGCAGCGGGCTATCCCGCCGCCCGCTTCTGGCACATCGTGTACGCAGTTGATCCGACCCACGCGTCAGGGCTCCTGTCGAGCGCGGCGAGCCGCAACGGTGGCCTCGTCTTCCTGACCGAGCAGAACTTGCCGAACCCGTTCGCCGTCATTCCCACCGAGGCGCTCTGGACGGCCCAGACGCCAACGCGTGCCGGTCGCCGGCCTGCACCCCAGGCCTCCCCGCCTTCGACCACGGCTCCCATTCCGACAACGACCCGCGTCGCCGCGCCGCAGAGCGAGACACCGCCGACCACTTCGCCGACCACCTCGCCGGCGGGAGCCGCCGCCGAGGCACCGGTGACCGCTCGGCCCGCTGCTCCGGTGGCTGCGGCCGAGACAACCACGACCACGGTCGTGACCGGGATCATCGAGAGCGCTCCAGCGCCCCTGATGGTCGAACCGGCGCCGATGATCGATGCGCCGCCGAGTCCTCCGCCTACGGCGCAACGAGCGCCGGCTCCTGCGGTTCCGGCCGTTCCGCCAACCGGAGGCGAGGCGTTCCCGATCGTGGCGCCCGCTCTGCTCGGCCCGCCTACCGCGACGGTGTACTCGACGGCCACGTCGGCGACAGCGGCCCGTCCGGCCTCCGCTCCGGTCGCCTCGGTCGTGGCGACCCGTCCACCGGCTGCTCCGGCGATGGTGCCGGTGACGCCGACGGTCGCCAAGCTGGCCATCCGGCCGGCCTTGCGGCCAACGGCGGCACGGCGGATTGCCGAGGTCGCCAAGAAGATGCCGGTCGCCCGTCGTCGTTCGACCCGCTGACCGAGGACTTCTGAAGGCTCAGCTCGGCCAGCGTCGCTTGGCCTGCCCCTCGTCATCGACGCGTGCGGCCACGCGTGCGCCCTGGGTCCACGCTCGGCGCCAGCCGGTCTGCGCGGGGCCGCTCAGCGGCGGTGTCGCGCCGTCCGCGGCACGACGCCGGGCGGACCACCAGTCGGTGCGGTGCTCGTCGGCGAGTTCGTTCACCGCAGCCTCGAGACGCCCATTCAGGCGTCGGGCGTCGTCGTCGGGCCCGGGAACGATCGGCAGCCCGAAGGTCACCGTGCACGAATGGCGCTTCGGGCGGCCGGCGCCTTTCGGCAGCACTTCGTCGGCGCCTTCGACGTGGACGGGAACGATCGGGCACTGACGCCGAACGGCCAGGAACGCTGCACCGGGCTTGAACTCCTGGCCCCAGCCGTCGGGGGAGCGGCCGCCTTCGGGGAAAATGATCAGGCTCCAGTCATCGGCGAGCAACGAGAGCAACCGGTCGCTCGACGTACGACTCACCTTCAACCGTTCGATCGGAACGGCGTTGATCGTCAGCGAACTTGCGATCGCCTTCCAACGCTTGTCGAAGAAGTAGTCCGCGCCGGCGGCGACGATCGTCTTTCGGCGAAGCCGGGCCGGCACCGAGGTGAGGAGCAGGCCGGTGTCGATGTGGCTGTGATGGTTTGCGGCGAAGATCACCGGACCTTCGAGGCCCTCGAGGCGATCGAGCCCGCGGACCTTGGGGTCAGCGAGTGTGGCGATCGTGGCGCGAACGACGGTTTCCTGGATGATGCGCCGGGTGACGGAGGCCAGCGGTTCGCGCGCCCAGTCGGTGTCGTAGTCGACGCCGAGGGTGGAGGCCGCCGGAGGAACATCGACCCCATGTGGACGGGTGGGCGCGGTGAACGGAAATCCACGAAGGGATCGGGGTACGAGATCCATCGGTGACGAAGGAGCCGACGACGACTTCTCCTTCACGGCGCGCACCAGTACGCCGAGGCGGCCCGGGCGGTCATCGGCCCGGGACTCGCCGATCGGGAACGGGCTCACAGCGACCCTCGCCGCAGCGCCCGCACACCCATCACCACGACCGACACTCCGATGGTGGCGAGGCAGACGAACTTGGCCTTCGTGACGTCGAGCAGCGACGAGGACGACAGCCGCGGGAGCTTGGCCATCTCAGACCACTTCGCTGAGGAAGATCGGCGGGTTGTGGATGTGGGTGAGCGTCGGATTGCGGCCGACCACGTCGCTGGCCATCTCCAGCGCATCGCGCATCGTCGACGCCGGCTGGAAGCCGAGACGCCGAACCGACTTCACGTCGCCGCCGACAACGATCACCCGGCCGAGGTGCTCGAGCGCGTGAGAACCCCAGTACCACATGTAGAACGGGTGCACCCCGTGGTAGGCGTAGCTGGTGCGGTACAGGTGGCGGTACCACTCGTCCTCGGCGAACTGCTTCTCGAAGTCGCGTTCGATGACCTTGGGGTCGGTGGAGGCCGACAGCACCTGCTCGAAGAAGTCGATGTAGCTCGGGTGGTGGACCGGATGGAACTCCCACGGGGTCGGGTGGCTCATGATGAGCACACCGCCCTCGCGCACGAGCGGCTTGTTTCGGTAGAGGTTGAAGAAGTACCCGAGCCCGAGGCACATGACGAGGATCGGGTTCATGATCGAGTTCACGTTGTAGGGGCCGATGTAGGGCAGGCCCATGGTGAGGATGTCGGTCTGGCCCTCGACGCGCACGAGTTGCTGACGGTGCACCTGGGCGATCGTCACTTCGTGGACGGCTTCGACCTCGCCGGCCTGCACGCTGGTCATCTTGTGCGGCGCCTTCGTGGAGTGGAAGATCGACCGTTTGCTGCGTGCCGGGAGACGGTCGAGCGACTTCGAAACCGCGACGAATGTGGCGCGGTCGCGCGCCGTCCACTCCCATTCGCGCTTCTGCAGGAACGCCAGCGATCCGGGGAACGCGTCGTTGTTCATCGTCGACTCGATCTGGAAGATCTTCACGCCGGCGTCGCGGATCACGGTCCCCATCCGCCAGTTGATGTCGTGGAACTTCGACTTGTCCTTGTCCATGATCGACTTGGAAGCGCGCAGAGTATCCACGTTGTGGTGGTGGCGGATGCCGGCGTAGCCGGCGAGTCCGGTTGCGGTGGACTTCCAGCCGCCGTTCATGGCGACGAGGTTGATGTTGACGTAGACGAGGAGGTCGCTCTCCGCGGCGCGCTTGGAGAACTGCACCTGCTCGCCGTGACGCGTCTCACCGAGCATCACCATCGCGTCGGGGTCCTCCGCGTCGTGGTTGTAGAGCGCACCGGACGGAGCGAACGCGTCGTAGACCCGGTCGCCGACGGCGTGACGCAGTTCGTCTTCGGTCATCCGGCGGTGCAGGGCGAGGGCGGCGATCAGGTGGACGTCGTCCACACCCTTGCGGGCGGCGAGCTCGAGGACCTCCTCGATGATCATCTGTCGGATGTCGGGCCGCTCCAACGGGGGCAGCGGGAGCGAGATGTCGTCGAACGCGATCGTCAGCTTCATCCCCGAGAACAGCAACGCATCGAGCGGCTCCGAGTCGCCGATCGGATTGGCCAACGCGTGGCGGATCGCACCGCGGGGGTCGGCGATCGCGTCGAGCGGTTCGGGTGCGTAGATCACCCGGCTGCCGACGGGCTGCTTCTCGAGTCGGAATCCCTCGCCGTGCCAGAACAGGGTGGGCGGGGTCGACCGGTCGACCTCGAGGACGAACCCGGGACGGGGGCCGCGTTTGCGATCGCTCATCGTTGCTTTTCCTTGCGCAGGTCGAAACAGATCTTGGTTGCCCCGCGTCGGCCGGCGTTGAGCGCGTGGTCGAAGGCGAGTGCGTGGTCGTGCAGCGGATAGGTCGCCGAGACGAGCCGCCCGAGACCGGGAGCGAGTTCGATGGCGAGATCGAAGGTGCGTCGCCCGCCGAGGGCCGGTTCGATTCCGTAGGCGTATGCGCCGACGAGTGCGACTTCGCGGTGCCAGAGCGGGGTGAGGTCGATCGACACCGTGGCCGGCATGCCGACGAGGACGATGCGTCCTCCGGGTCGGACCACCGACAGGGCTTGGGTGATCGACTCCGCGGTGCCGACGCAGTCGAACACGACATCGGCGCCGCCGGTGAGCCGCTCGATGTCACCGTCGCCGATGGCCATCGACCCGGTGACGCGTCGAACCGCACGGGCGAGCGAAGAGGGGTCGACCACGGTGTGCGCCCCGAAGGAGGTGGCCAGCGCCACCTGGTCGGGATGGCGCGCCGCGACGACGAGGTGACTCACCGGATTGAAGGCGGTGATGGCCCGTATGGTAAGCGCGCCTATGGTTCCGGCGCCGATCACCGCGGCGATCGCGCCGCCGCTGACACCACCGAGCAGTCCCGGCGAGAGCGCGGCGTGCACGCAACACGCCATCGGCTCGATCATCACCGCGTCTTCGTCGGTGAGTTCGTCGGGAACGGCGTGCAGCTGGGACCGGTGGGCGACCATGCCGGTCGACCAGCCACCCCCCGTACCACAGCAGAATCCCGACTGCAGGCCGGGGCGCAGGTTGCCGACCGTGAGGCGCTCACATCGACCGAGGTGACCGGCGGCGCACCAGGTGCACGCCGGCCTGATGTTGCGGGCGACGCAACCGAGGACCGGCTCGAGCACGACGCGTTGACCGTCGGCGTTGTCGGCGACGACTTCATGACCGGGCACGAACGGGAACGACACGATTGGTTCGAAGTAGCGCGAGCTCGTTCCCTGCACCGTGGCGAGGTCACTACCGCAGATGCCGGAGAGCCGCGGCCGGATGCGCTGCCATTCGGGTCCGGGGAGTGGCCGCTCGGCGGAATGCTCGTCGAGTGTGAGCGGCCCTGCCCGATGGGCTCGTGCAGGAGCCAGCTTGGAAAGCACCTTCGCCGCGGCGAAGCGGGGAACGTCGCGCTCGAACACGAGTGCCTTCATCGCGGACCCCCCCAACTCCGGGAGCCGGGCAGCATGCGGGTGGGCTTGAGTGGTCCGATGGGAAGGAGGGGCCGCGGTCCACCCGGAGCCTTCTCCCAGTTCTCGACATGCCAGCCGCGCTTACGGGCGATGGTGGCCAGCTTCGACTCGGGGTTCACGGCGACGGGATACCCCACGGCCTCGAGCATCGGCAGGTCACTCGCGGAGTCGGCATAGGCGACCGATTGGTCGAGCGAGAGACCCTCGGCCTCGGCGTAGGCCTGCAGCAGCAGCGCTCGCGACTCGCCGGTGGGCGGGCCGATGTCGAGTTCGCCGGTGAAGGTCCCGTCGGCACGCGTGGTCATGCGGGCGGCGACGATTTCGTCGAAGAGCGGTCGAAGTGGTTCCACCAGGAAGTCGAGTGCACCGGTGATGAGCACGGTGCGGTGGCCGAGGGCCCGGTGCTCGCGCACGCGCCGGATTCCGGCGGGGAACGACTTCGTGACCACCAGCTGGGTGAGGTATTCGACGGCGTCCTCGGACATCAGCTGCGCCGGTGCTTGGTCGTAGCGCCGATAGAACGAGCGGAGGAAGTCACCGCGGTCCTTGCGGTCGAGGGCGAGCAGCGAAGGCGCGTCACGGAGCATCTTCAGGACGAACTTGGTGCGATCGGCGGCGTCGAGATCGCGAGTGGCGAGCCAGGAGAACGACTCGACGACGTTCGACGCGATGAGGGTGTTCTCGAGATCGAACGCGGCGAGATGGCGTTCGGGGGCGAGGATTGCCCTCTTGGTCCGGTCGTGGCGCGATTCGCCCTCCTTCTTTCCGGGCGAGGTGCGCACCCGGGCATGGAGGACCACCGACGGCAGGTGGGTTTCGCGGACGTAGTCACGCCACACGATCACCTTCGGGTCGAACGCGAACTTCTCCTGGTCCGACGCGGGGAGGCTCTCGAACAGCGCAATCAGCCGGTCCACCCGGAAGATCGCCTCGGTCTCGGTGTAGGCGCCGTAGAGCTTCACGTAGGACAGGGCCCGATCGGCGTCGGCGCGGGTCTCCTCGAGCTTCGCCACGATCTCGGCCCGGTTGCCACGCACGGGGAGCGCCGAGATGACCCGTTCGCCGCGTCGGAGCAGCTCGGTCGTGCGCCGAAGCTGCGCTTCGACGCGTCCCCGACCCGGGAAGGACCACTCGGGCACCATGATCGGCTGGCCCTCGCGGTCATAGAGCGGATGCTCGGTGAACCATTCTCGGATGGTGTCGACCATCTCGCGATAGCGCAGCGGCTGACGCGAACCGGACGCCACCTGGTAGACGGTCGGTCCGCTGGGATGCGGGCCGACGGCGCACACCGCGATGATCGCGGCGACCACGTGGTCGACCGGGATCACGTCGACGACGCCCTCCGGACTGCCGGGGAATTCCTTCAGCAGTCCGCGCGCATACGAAATGATGACGGGCTCGGCCATCCGGAACCCGCGGATCCAACCGGGCTTGGGTTCGGCGAGCGACGATTCGATGATCGAAGGCCGGACGGTGGTGACAGGCACGCCGTCACGGGTCTCGAGCAGAGCTCGTTCGCCGAGCGCTTTCGTGTAGGCGTAGGCGTCGGGCCAGCCGAGCGACGCGGCCCGCGCGATGCCGGCGTCGACGAGCTTGTTCCGGACCCATTCCTCGCGGAGCTTCTCCGTCTTCGCCGCGAGAAGGGGAGTGCCGGCCGCCCCGAGCTCGGAGCGGGCTTGGCGGCGGAAGCGCTTCAGGTTCGCCTCCGACCGGGATTCGGCATCGAAGTCGCCCCGGAGGCGTCGGGCGGCGGCCACCTCGGCGCGCCAGTCGGCCTCGGTGGAGAACGGGGTGTCCGGGAGTGGCTTTTCGGGGGCATCGCCTCGGCGGGCGCCCGCCACATAACACGTCGACACCGCCACCAGGTGGCCGGCGCAACCGGACTCCCGCATGGCCTGGGCGACCCGCATCGGTCCGAGGAGGTTCGTCTCGACGGCGGAGTCGAGCGGTGAGTCGAAGGCCACGGCTGCCGCTGAGTGCACCACGGTGTGGCAGGACTGCAGGATCGCCCGGCCCTCGTCGGTGAGGCCCATGCCGTCGCGCGACACGTCGCCGTCGATGACGAGGATCCGTCGCTCCATGTCCGCCTCGAAGCGATCGCCGAGTTCGAGGCGAAGCCGGTCGAAGCAGTCGTTGCGGAGGATCTCGCGCTTCACGCGGTCCTTCGCCGTGGTGCGCTTTCCGGCGCGGACGACGAGCACGAGCTCGCATCCGGGGACGCCGCGAAGGAACCGCTCCACCAGAGCGGTGCCCAAAAACCCTGTCGCGCCGGTGATGGCGATGCGGGCTCCGTCGAGTGATTCCGAAATCACGGTCATTCGTTCTACCATTTGGTCAGTGTCTGCCGCTCACTTCCCCAGGACCAGGGCCCTCCCGCGCAATGCGACCGCCGTGCGCATCCTCGAGGCCGCGCTCTCCACGTTCGCCTCGAGAGGTGTCGGCGCCACGTCTCTCGACGCTGTCGCGGCCGCCGCCGGTTGTACCAAGCAGACGCTTCTCCACCACTACGGGTCCAAGGACGGGCTTCTCGACGCCGTGCTCCTGGCCGTCGCCGGCGAGCTCGCCGAGGCGGTCGACGCCGGCCTGTCGCGGCCGGAAGGGGAGTGGGAACGACTCGATGCCGTGGTCAGGGCCGTCTTCCGCCTCGCCGCGCGTCGCCCTGAGCTGCTCAGCCTCGTCCGAGAGGTCGGTCGCCTTGGCGCCCCGTTCGTCGATCGCCTTTCCGGGTCGCTCGAAGTGCTTTCCGAGCGGGCGACCACCTTCCTGCGCGTTGGTGTTACGCGAGGGGTCTTCCGTCCGCACGACCCTCGGCTCGTCCTGCTGTCGGCCTATTCCTCGGTGGTCGCCGCGGCAACCGAGGTCGAGACGCTCCGTCAGCTCGGCGTCACCCCGAGCATCCGCATCCTCGTGCGGCGCCGTCGGGCGCTGAGCGACGAGTTGCGGGCGATCCTCGGTGAGCCGGTCGGGTCGGCCCTACGCCGCGCTGTGTGATGGCCGGAATTCTCGGAGGTACCCCTGACCTGCCCCGACGCCCGGCTGCTCGCCCTATCGTCGAGGCGGTCCCCGGACGCCGGGTGATGCACCGGGGGACCCGGACGATCGGAGTGATTGTGTCCGCCAAGGCCGACATGGTCACCGTGTCGACCCCTACCGGCGGGGAGCGCCACTTCCGCATGCTCCCGGAGGGTTTCGTCGTCGACGGCGCCATCGTCACGCTGGTCGAGCCCCGTCGGGCGCCCGCGTCGGCGCCTGATCGGCGCACGGCATCGGGCT
>JANMYF010000489.1:0-5322 GCA_031381685.1 Acidimicrobiia bacterium | reverse complement strand
CCATGCGTTGCGATGGTCGGCGCGGCGAGGAGCATCCCGAGTCCGCCCGGCGCCGGAAGCGCGCCGAACGTGCCGATGGCGCGGGCGACCCGCACCGAATCCGACCGCGACACTTCCTTGCCGTAGGCGTTCCTGGGGAGGCTGGGCGCGGCCCACCCCGACAGGCCGAGGCGTTCCCACCACTCGGCCACGGTCAGGTCGCCATCCCAGTTCTCGTGGAGCCAGTCCTGGAGTTCGGCGATCAGTGCGTCTTCGGGCATGGCCCATTCCACATCCTCGACCGGTGATCCGTCGAAACGAGCACCGTGGCGACATCTCTGAGCGTGACGCCGCCAGCGGCATTGCGACGGCAGGAAAGGCTTCAGCGGGCGTCGAGGGCGGCGACGCTCCGCTTCGGAGCGAGCACCCGATAGCTCTGTTCGATCAGGCCGCCGAGTTCGTCCCAGTCCGTCGACTCGTCGACGACGACACCGACCAGGTTGGGGAACCAGCCCGGCCAGAAGAACGGCGCGATGTCTCCGCCGTTCGCGAAGCGGTGTGGTTCCGGTGTACGAAACGTCACCACCACGGCCGGACCGTCGGTCTTGGCGGCCGCTGCGTACGCCGGTGGCGATCCGTCCTCGACGTACACCATGTGCGCAAAGTTCCGGGTTCCGACGCACCAGCGCACTCCCGCCCACGCGTCCTCTTCGAAGGCGTCGGGAAGGGCCAGGCAGATTTCGCCGAGCCGGGAGAGGAGCACGGGATCGATACCCCCATGTTGGCCCGGATCAGCGCCGAAATCGGTGACCCAACCGGCGGCGTTGTCGGCAGTCGGCATTGCGCTGCACCCCGCCTACCATCCGAAGATGCGTTTCCTGGCGGTTGCGGTCGTCACGTTGCTGGCCCTGGCGACGCCGACGACGGCGGTTGCGGCGCCGGTGCGGATCGCCGACTTCGCGTCCGCGGAACCGGCCTGGGTGGTCGTGAACGACGGCGTCATGGGCGGTGTGTCCGAGAGCAGGTTCGCCCAGCGCAGGGGCATCGGCACGTTCCGTGGAACCGTCCGGCTCGAGAACAACGGCGGATTCGCCAGCGTCCGATCGACGGCTGCTCTCGCCGCTCTTCCCGCCGATGCGACGTCGTTCGACCTGCGCTTGTTCGGTGACGGCCGTCAGTACCAGTTCACGGTGGAGACGGGTTCGTCCTGGTACTGGTTTGCGTTCACGCCGCCGAAGGGGAAGTGGACGACGGTCGCCGCGCCGTTCGACCTCTTCCAACCGGTCACCAGGTTCGGTCAACCGACCGACGACGCTCCGGTGCGCGCCGGAGACGTCCCGCGTCGGCTCGGCATCCTCATCGCCAACAGCCGAGCCGAGCGCTTCTCCCTCCAGCTCGACTGGATCGCCGTCCGGTAGTCACCGCTGCTCAGACGACCCGGAAGAACGACTCCACCGGTTTGCGGGTGAGCTTGGTGTTCTGATGGGTCGGCTCCCCCAGGCAGATCATCGCCGCGATCGCCTCTCGCGGTCCGAGGCCGAGGAGCCGCTTTGCCGCAGGCTCCTGACGCACCAGGAAGGTGGTCATCACTCCGCCGAGACCATGTGCCCGTGCGGCCAGCAGGATGCTCCAGCAGAACGGGTAGACCGATGCTCCCGCACAGAACTGCACCCGGTCGAGATCGGTGTCCATCGCCGCCAGCGTCCCGAGGTCGGCGGTCACGACCAGCACGACCGGCACCTTGGCGAGCGCATCGATGAGCGGATTGGGGGCGTGGGGAGCGTTGGCGAGATCGAGGTCGCCGGCGCCCGGCCAGCGACCGGTGTCGTCGGCGGCGAACGGTCGGCGACCGGCCGCCATCTGTGCGACGTATTCGTTCCACGTCGTCTGCGACAACTGCCCGATCTCCCGCCGGATGTCCGCATCCTTGACCTGGATGACCTTCCACCCCTGGGCGTTCCCACCGGACGGAGCGAAGCGGGCAGTGTCGAGGATCTCGTGCACGGTCGCGTCATCCACAGGAGTGTCGGTGAAGCCCCGCGCCGAGCCGGTCGAACGCAGGGTCTGCAGGAGGTCAGTGGAGTCCACGTGTGCGTTCTACCACTCACGCGGTCTGGCCCTCCGAGGACGGCCGCGCCGACCAGCGGTTTCCCCGGCGCAGCATCAGCGCAGAACCGCTCGTCCCGTCCAACTGGTCGCATTGCCCGTCCACGGGAGTACGGTCTTGCTATGGCTCACCACCCTTCAGCGGCGACCCTCGGACAGCTCAAAGCGTCCGGATGGGCGTCCATCCCGGTCAAAGAGGAACTCCGGCGAAATGCCGTCGCCCGCATCGCCTCGGGCGAGTCCCTGTTCCCCGGCATGCTCGGCTACGACGAAACCGTTCTCCCCCAATTGGAGAACGCGATCCTGGCCGGACACGACGTGATCTTCCTCGGCGAACGAGGCCAGGGCAAGACCCGCATGATCCGCTCGATGGTCGAGCTCCTCGACGAATGGCTGCCGATCGTGGCCGGGTCCGAAGTCCTCGACGACCCGTATCACCCGATCAGTAAGCACGCGAAGGATCTGATCCTGGAGCACGGCGACGACTCGCCGATCAGCTGGGTGCATCGCAACACCCGGTTCGGCGAGAAGCTGGCCACCCCCGACACCTCGATCGCCGACCTCATCGGTGAGGTCGATCCGATCAAGGTCGCCGAGGGCCGCTACCTGTCCGACGAGCTCACGCTGCACTACGGACTCGTGCCCCGGACCAACCGCGGCATCTTCGCCATCAACGAGCTGCCCGACCTCTCCGAGCGGATCCAGGTCGGCCTCCTCAACGTGCTCGAAGAGCGCGACGTGCAGATCCGCGGCTACAAGATCTCCCTGCCACTCGACCTCGTCCTCCTCGCCTCCGCCAACCCCGAGGACTACACCAACCGTGGCCGCATCATCACGCCACTCAAAGACCGGTTCGGTGCGCAGATCCGGACGCACTACCCGCTGGAAACGAGCATCGAGCTCGAGGTGGTCAAGCAGGAGGCAATGCCGCCGGCCCCGGTCGAAGGCATCACGGTCACCGTCCCCGAGTTCATGTCGGAGATCATCGCCACGTTCAGCCAGCTCGCCCGCCAGAGCGGCAGCGTGAACCAGCGTTCGGGCGTGTCGGTTCGCCTCACCGTCGCCAACCACGAAACCCTTGTCGCGGCATCACTGCGTCGTGCTCTGCGGGCGAAGGAGTCCGACGCCGTCCCCCGTATCAGCGATCTCGAGAGCCTCATGGCGTCCACGCAGGGCAAGGTCGAGATCGAATCACTTGACGAGCGCGAGGGATCGATCGTCGACAAGCTGTTCAAGGCGGCGACCCTCACCGTGTTCAAGGAACGCTGCAAGATGGAGACGCTGCGCGACGTCATCACCGCCTTCGACGGCGGACTGGTCATCCACGCCGGCGATGACCAGACCGCGAAGGACTACGCCGCTGCCCTGAATGTCGCCGAGGCCGAGCCGATGCGCGACGCCGTGCGCGGCCTGGTCGGGAAGGCGCCGTCGGGTCCGCTGCAGGCGTCTGCGCTGGAGTTCATCCTCGAAGGCCTGCACCTTTCGAAGCGTCTGAACAAAGACGCCGCTGGTTCGAAATCCACTTATCGCGCTCGATAAGCGCGCACACTTTCTCGATCGCTGACGAAACGAGACCGCCATGGCCCGCCGACTCACCTACTCCCGCTGGGATGGAACCCAAGTCGGCTTCGATCTCGATGCCGACGAGGTCATGGCCCAGCTCAACGACGATCTGCTGTACCACGGCGACCTCAACGCGGCGTTGCGAAAAATGCTGCAGCAGGGTTTCGAGGACCGCAACGGCGACCGAGTGCAGGGTCTGCGCGAGATGCTCGAGAAGCTCCGCGAACGGCGCGAGCAGACCCTCGAACGCTATGACCTCGGCGGTGTCTACGACGAGATCAATCAAGCGCTCGAACAGGTTGTGGAACAAGAGCGCCGGGCGATCGAGGACATCGTCGATAAGGCGACGTCATCGGGCGACGAGCGTCGGCAGGAAACCGCTGAGGCAATGTCGGCCGATCGAAACATGCAGCTCGACTTCCTGCCCCCCGACCTCGCCGGTCGGGTTCAGCAGCTCCAGAACTATGACTTCGTCTCCGAGGAGGCGCGTCAGCAGTTCGAACAGCTTATGGAGCAGCTCAAGAACCAGCTGATGGAGCAGCAGCTCAGCCGGATGCAGAAGAGCGTCAGCGAGATGACGCCCGAGGACATGGCCCGGATGAAGGACATGTACTCCGAGCTCAACAAGATGCTCGAGGCCAAGAACAACGGCGAGGACACCGAGCAGATGTTCTCGGAGTTCATGGACAAGTTCGGCGACTACTTTCCCGACAATCCTCAGACTCTCGACGAGCTCTTGGAGCAGATGGCCCAGCAGATGGCGGCGGCACAGAAGATGCTGAACTCGATGACGCCCGAACAGCGGGCCCAGCTCAAAGCTTTGAGCGATCAGCTCCTGGAGGACATGGACCTGCGCTGGCAGATCGAGCAGCTCGGTCAGAACCTCCAGCAGGCGTTCCCGCAGATGGGCTGGGGGCAGGGTTACGGCTTCTCCGGCGATGAAGGCGTCGGCATGGGTGACGCAATGGGTCTCATGGACGAGCTCGGCAACATCGACTCGCTGGAGAACCTCCTCCGCAACGCCACGCAGCCCGGGGCGCTCGCCGACGTCGACATCAAGGCGGCGAAGGATCTCCTCGGCGACGACGCGGCCCGGTCCCTCGACCGTCTCGCCCAGCTGACGAAGATGCTCTCCGAAGCCGGACTCGTCGAGAACAAGGAAGGTCGCCTCGAGCTCACGCCGAAGGGCATCCGGCGAGTCGGTGCGAACGCGCTCGGCGAGCTGTTCTCGAAGATGGCCCGCGACAAGCTCGGACGCCACGAGCTGCGCCGCACCGGCATGGGCCAGGAGCGGACGTACGAGACCAAGCAGTACGAGTTCGGCGACCCGTTCAACCTGTCGATCGAGAAGACCGTACGCAATGCCATCCGTCGGAGCGGGGGCGGAACCCCGGTGCGTCTCACCCCCGACGACTTCGAGATCGAGCAGTCCGAAACGCTCGTGCGCTCATCGACGGTGTTGATGCTCGACCTCTCGCTCTCGATGCCGATGCGCGACAACTTCCTGTCGGCAAAGAAGGTGGCGATGGCGCTCTACTCGCTCATCTCCTCACACTTCCCGAGCGACTACCTCGGCATCGTCGGCTTCTCGGAGACGGCGTACGAGATCAAGCCGGAGAAGCTCCCCGAGGTTTCCTGGGACTTCGTCTATGGCACCAACATGCAGCATGCCTT
>JANMYF010000232.1:0-3970 GCA_031381685.1 Acidimicrobiia bacterium | reverse complement strand
GAGCAGGTTCATCTCGGCGAGCGCGATCTCGTGCTCGGCTCGAACGGACGAGACGAAGTTGATGGTTCCATGGCCTGACAGTACGGAAGACGTCAGACCCAATGCACCAGGGGAACCCCTGGTTCGTGTGACGGATGTCCGGCGGTTGTTCGTCGTTACGTGATCCACATCACAGAAGACGGCCGAACCTTCCCCGACAGTGTCCGTGGTGGTGAGAACGGCCAACCGATCCACCGGTTGGCCGAACGACAGGAATCACCACCACAGCGAAAGGACCCGCCATGCACGAACTTCTGAACCATGCCGTTCGAGCCGAGCACGAGATCGCGCTCGCCGAGATGAACCTGCTCCTGGCCCACATGCCTGAGCGGGAGATCCACCCCGGCCGGGTGACCCGACTGAGGAACTGGGTTGCCGCACGGCACCAGGATCGCCAGCTCGTCACCGCCCGCGAACAACTGAACAGCGTTCGACCGTCCGTTGCGGGAGACCGTCGAAACGTGTGAAATCGCTGTCCCGGGACGCGCTCCGTCCTGCCCTCGCTCGACGTTTTCGAGCTGGCGTTCCGGGACAGTGCTGGTGGGCCCGAACCGGCGTCAGCCGAGCGACGGGCCGGTCAGAGCGCCTCCGTCAACGACGAGATGCGCACCGGTGATCCACGAGGCCGCATCGCTGCACAGGAACAGTGCGGCACGGCCGATGTCGTCGGGTTCGCCAAGACGGTGCAGCGGCATCGACTTGGCGATCCTCGTCTCGTTCGGCTCCCACAGCGCCTTCGCCATATCGGTCTTCACCAGGCCGGGCGCGATGGCGTTGACACGCACCTTCGGCGCCATCTCGGCGGCCATCTGACTGGTGAGGTGCAGCACCGCCGCCTTCGTCACGTTGTAATAGCCGATGTTCTTCTCCACGCTCAGGCCGCCGACGGAGGCGATGTTGAGCACCGCTCCCCCGTGTTCGGCCATCCAGGCCTTCCACACCGCTGAGGCCCACGCCACGTAGCCGAACTGGTTCACCGCGACCGTCTTCTCGGCCTGACCGGCGGAGATCCCGAGCAGCGGCCCGAAGTACGGGTTCGTCGCTGCGTTGTTCACGAGCACGTCGATTCGTCCGAAGCGCTCCATCGTCGCCGCCACACACGCCTCGGCCTGGACCGGATCCCCGGCGTTCCCGGCGAACCACTCCACATGGCCGCCGCCTAACGCGTTGAGTTCGTCGGCAGCCGACTCGAGCACGTCGGCCTTGCGGCTCGTGATCATCACATTCGCTCCGGCTTCGGCGAACCGCGACGCGATGGCCTTGCCGATGCCGCGAGATCCTCCGGTGACCAACGCGACCTTGTCGTCCATACGAATGTCCATGGCGGACGACGCTAACGCCGGGCGCCGCGACGGTCACAGTTCGGGCCACTGCGGCGGAGCGCTTCCAGCTCGGGGAACTCGACACGGTGCAGGACGGGGCGGCCGGTAGACTCGACAGCCATGTCAGCGAGTACCTGGACCCCATCGAGTTGGCGCGAGCGCATAGCGATGCAGCAGCCCACGTGGCCGGACTCCGGTGCGTACGACGCCGCCATCAAGAAGCTGTCGATGGTCCCGCCGCTGGTGTTCGCCGGTGAGGCCCGCACACTCCTGGCCTCGCTCGGACGCGTCGCCGAAGGCAAGGCCTTCCTCCTCCAGGCCGGCGACTGCGCTGAGAGCTTCCACGACATGGGCGCCCCGGCGATTCGGGAGAAGCTCAAGGTCATCCTGCAGATGGCGGCCATCCTCACCTATTCCGGTGGTCTGCCGGTGGTGAAGGTCGGCCGTATCGCCGGCCAGTTCGCCAAGCCGCGCAGTGCCAACGAGGAAACCATCGACGGGGTCTCGCTCCCGAGCTTTCGCGGGCACATCGTCAACGACGACCTGTTCGACGCCGATTCCCGCACCCCTGATCCCGAGCGGATGATCCAGGCGTACCAGCAGAGCGCGCAGACCCTGAACCTCCTCCGGGCCTTCACCAAGGGCGGGTTTGCCGATCTCACCCGGGTCCACGCGTGGAACCAGGAGTTCGTCCGTACCTCCGCCGAGGGCCAGCGCTACGGCGCGATCGCCGACGGCATCGCGTCGGCGCTGCGGTTCATGAGCGCGTGTGGCGTCGACCTGTCCGAGCATGCTCCGATCCACCAAGTCGACCTCTACACCTCGCACGAGGCGCTGCTCCTCGGCTACGAGGAAGCCCTCACCCGCCAGGACACCACCAGCCCGACCGGCGATTGGTACGACTGTTCGGCCCACATGCTCTGGATCGGGGAACGCACCCGGGGGCTGGACGACGCCCACGTGGAGTTCCTCCTTGGCGTGAAGAACCCGGTCGGCTGCAAGGTCGGCCCCACCGTGGAGCCCGACGACGTGCTCGCGCTCTGCGAGGCCCTCAACCCCGAGCGCATCCCCGGCCGGCTCACGTTGATCAGCCGCATGGGTGCGAAGAAGATCGGAGACCGGCTCCCCCGTCTCCTCGCCGCCGTGCGTGAGTCCGGGCACCCGGTCGTGTGGTCGTGCGATCCGTGCCACGGCAACACCTACACGTCGGACTCGGGCCTCAAGACGCGTCACTTCGACGAGATCGAAGCCGAAGTGGTCGGGTTCTTCGACGCCCACAAGGCCGAGGGAACGTGGCCCGGCGGACTCCACATCGAACTCACCGGCGACAACGTGACCGAGTGCGTCGGCGGCAGCGACGACCTCGCCGACGCCAACCTCGGCGACCGTTACACCACCGTGTGCGACCCCCGCCTCAACGCCCGGCAGAGCCTCGACCTGGCCTTCCGCGCCGCGGAACTGCTGCGCAGGTAACCGGTAGCCCGAGCACGGCCGGGAGTTGTCGCTCGGTCGCTCCTGGAGCGACCCTGCGCCACATGTGCCGGCTGCTGTCCTACCGTGCAGGGCAGAGTGCCGTATCGCTTCCCCGCGTCCTCCAGTTCTTGACGCACACACTCGGAGGTTGCCATGGGCGACCGTCAACCAACCCTCGTCATCGACGCGCGGCTGCGGGAAATCGGTGCCCGCCAACTTGGTCTTGTCACCGGTAAGGAAGCCATGGCCGCTGGCATCGACAAGCACGCGATTGCCCGTCGCCGGGAAAGCGGGGCGCTCGTCACCATCTTTCCCGACGTGATGCGGCTCGGTGCCGTCCCCGCATCCCCTTCGCAACGAATCCTGGCCGCATCGCTGGCGATTCCAGGCTCGATCATCATCGCGACATCAGCGGCCGTTGTTCACGGCATGCCCGTGCCAACCTCACTGTTCGACGAGCGGCCGATGGTCAGCGTCGCCCGGAATCAGTCGGCACGACTCCATGGAATTCGAGCGGTCCACCCAAAAGCGCCACCGCAACACCGGCGATGGATGACCTCGCGGGTGGCGAGCCCTGCCGCCACCGTTCTCCAATTGCCGGGAACGCTTGATGCTGCGGCAGTCGAGCGTTGCCTTGATCACGCGCTGGCTCATCGGCTCACAACGGTCACCGCGCTCTTGGATCTGCTTGCGCGCACGCAACCCGGCGCCGTTGTCGGTCGTCGCCTCCTGCTCGATCTCGTGGCAGCCCGTTCGAGCGGCATCGGTCATCGAAGCAGACTCGAGCAGCGGGTCGGGCGTTGGCTCACATCAGCTGGACTCGATGGCTGGAAGCAGAACTATCGCGTCGATGTCGGTCGGGGTCGATCGGTCGAGGTCGACTTCGCGTGGCCGGGCGTGAAGATCGCCCTCGAAGTGAGTCCGTTCTTCACACACGGCTCGCGCCGGCAGCAGGAGCGAGACGCCCGACGCCGTCGCCTCCTGATCCAGGCCGGTTGGCGCGTGATTGAGGTCACCGACCCCGACCTCGTGAACGAGCCCGCCTTCACCGCAACTGTTGCGGTGTTGCGTGCGCTGCTGGGCGGGTGACATGTCGCGGGGGGGGGGGGGGGGGGGGGGGCCCCCCGCGCACCCCC
>JANMYF010000409.1:0-6844 GCA_031381685.1 Acidimicrobiia bacterium | reverse complement strand
GTCGATGTCGATGCAGACAGGTGCGCCGACGTTCGGTACTCCGGAGCCGGCGCTTGTGCTCTACACCTGCGCGGCCTGCGCGTCGGCCACCTTCGACGAGGTGAGCGAGCCGCCGCTGCGGAACGGCACACCGAGGCGACGGGCCAAGGCCGCGCAGGTGTAGAGCACAAGCGCCGGCTCCGGAGTACCGAACGTCGGCGCACCTGTCTGCATCGACATCGACGAGGCGAACGAACCGAAGATCACCGGCGCGCCCGGGCGCACGAGCTGGGTGAACGCCATGCCGGCCAGTGCCTCGGCGAGCGTCTGGGTGACCACACCAGCCGATGTCGTCGGGGCCATCGCCCCGGCAAGGATGAACGGGGTGATGATGCAGGCCTGGTTGGCGGCGGCGTAGGTCTCGGCCGCGGCGAGCATCGTTGCGTCCCACACGAGCGGCGACGAAGCGTTGATGAGCGACGTCATCACCGTGCGGTCGGCGAGGTCGCCGCCGAAGGCGATGCGGGCGAGCTCCACGCTGTCGGCAGCGCGGCTGCCCGCCGTGACGGAGCCCATGAAACCCTTGTCGGAGTACTTGATATGCGAATAGACCATGTCGAGGTGGCGCTTGCTGACCGGCACATCGACGGGTTCGCACACCGTGCCGCCGGAGTGATGCAGGTTCGGCGACATGTAGGCCAGCTTCACGAAGTTCTGGAAGTCGGCCAACGTGGCATAGCGGCGTCCCCGGTCGAGATCGGTGACGAACGGCGAGCCGTAGTTGGGCGCAAAGACGGTGGCGTCGCCGCCGATCTGCACGGTGTTGTCGGGATTGCGGGCGTGCTGGGTGTACGTACGCGGTGCAGTCGCCGTCACGAGCTGGCGGGCCAGACCATCGGGGAATCGCACGCGGTCCCCGTCGATGTCGCAACCGGCCGCACGGAACCGTTCGATCGCGCTCGGATAGTCGCGCACGGTGATGCCGACCTGCTCGAGGATCTTGTCGGCGTTGCGTTCGAGCAGCGACAGACCTTCCTCCGACACCAGTTCAAACGGCTTCATCGTTCTGGTCAGAAACGGCTGTCGGGCGATCGCATGCGACGCGCGCAGCTCCTGACGGGCTGAGCGTCCTCCGGACCTCCGACCCGTTGGTGCACTGGTCATGACAAAGCTCCTTGGTCAACGTCGGATGAAGCAACTGATGAGACCGATGCCTCACGAGCGGGTCGCCGGCGGCGGCCGCCGCCATCGGCGCTACGGACCCGGCGCTCGGGTAACTGCACATGCAACGCCAAGTTCGGCGTGTCCGCCACGGCGTGCGGGAACGCCATGGCGTGGACGAAAAGTTCCTGGAACCGGGGCTCGGTGGCCGTCTCGATCTTGACGACCCGCCGGGCGGCCAGTTCGAGCTCGTTGCGAAGCGCCCTCGAAAGCAGTGCCCGCACCGCGCCACCGCCTGCGGCATTTCCGACCGAGCGGACACCCTCAAGCGGACAGTCAGGCACGAGTCCGAGCACCATCGCGTGGAGCGGATCGATGTGGGCTCCGAACGCACCGGCCAGGCGGATGTCGACAAGGTCGGCCGCGCCGGCATGGTCGACCAACAGGTCGATCCCGGCTCGGAGCGCCGCCTTGGCGAGCTGGATGGCGCGAACGTCGTTCTGGGTCACGACGATGCGGCGGCCACCATCGTCGTAGAGAACGTAGGTGAACGTGCGACCATCAGCGATCACGTGGGGCGTGCGTTCCATGAGCGAGCCATCCACCACACCGTCCTGGTCGATCACCCCGGCCAGGTACATCTCGGCGATGACCTCGATGATCCCCGATCCACAGATACCGGTCACGCCTGTCTTCGCCACCGCCTTGGCGAAACCAGGCTCGTCGGACCACAGTTCCGAGCCGATCACGCGGACCCGGGGAGCGAGCGTCAGCGGATCGATCCGTACACGTTCGATCGCGCCGGCGGTGGCCCGCTGCCCGCACGTGAGCTGGGCGCCTTCGAACGCCGGCCCGGTCGGGCTCGACGCCGCGTATTGCCGCTCACTGTTGCCGAGCACGATCTCGGCGTTCGTTCCGACATCGACGAGCAGCTGCCACTTCTCTCCGCGGTGCGGTCCCTCGGCGAGCATCGCGGCCGTGGTGTCGGCGCCGACGTGTCCGGCGATGCACGGACCGACGTAAAACGTTGCGAACGGCAGATCGAGATCGAGTGCCGACGCCGGACCGGTAACGGGTTCGTTGGTGGCCAGCGTGAACGGCGACTGTCCGAGCGGAACCGGATCGAACCCGAGGAGAAGGTGGTGCATCACCGGGTTGCCGACGAGCACGACTTCCAACACCGCGTCGCGCGGCACACCGGCATCGTCTGTCAGTTCGCCGACCAGCTCATCGAGCGCGGTACGAACGGCCCGGGTCAGCTCCACGTCGCCGCCCGGGTGCATCATCACGTACGACACCCGGCTCATCAGGTCTTCCCCGAAGCGGATCTGCGGATTCATACGGCCGGCGGTGGCCAGCACCTCTCCCGTCGTGAGATCGCAAAGGTGCGCCGCGATGGTCGTGGAGCCGACATCGACCGCGATTCCGACCATGGTGTCGAAGAAGCCCTGCCAGATACCGACGACCACTCCGTCGCGGATCGCCGCAGTCACATCACCGCCGGCCTTCTGCATCACCGACACGAGGCGAGGCAACACCCTCGCATCGACCTCCACATCGTGGCCGAGGTCGAGAAGACCGCTGCTGAGGACCTCGGATGCGCTGCGGCCGTCGTCGATGCCCACGAGCGACACGAACGCGAGCGTCACGAACGGGTCGACGACCACACCCGTGAGGTCGACGTTCTTGCGTACGACCTGGCGGTGCACCTGGCTCTCCGCCGGCACATCGATCACGATGTCGGTGAGTATGAGCGCTGAACATCCGAGTCGGCGTCCAGGATCAAGCGGGCGTTTGCCCCGGTAGTTCGTCTCCGTCTCCCCCGGCGCGCTGAACGCGTCGGCACCGACGGTCATCCCCCACTTCGGGAACGAGCCCACGCCGAGGTGGACCTGGCACCTTCCACAGATACCCCGACCACCGCACACGGTGTCGAGGTCGACGCCGAGTATCCGGGCCGCCTCGAGTGCGCTCAGACCCGCGTCGAGGTCACCTTGATGACCCGACGGGGTGAAGACGACCCGGACCATGACCAATCAGCAGTTCAGCGAGAGGAGATCACGACGCGCCGGCGCTGCGACGACGACCGGTGCGTTCGCCTCGGCCGCCGACGGGAGCGTTGGGGTCCCGATTGGCCCGGATCCACGCCGCGCAATCCTTGTCGTTACCGGCAAGTACATCGGCCGCCATCACGGCGTTGCGCACCTCGTCGTGCAGCGGGCTCATGATGGCCGATGTCATGCCGGCGCCGATCGCCATCGACAGGAACGTCCCCGTGATGGCGTGGCGGTTGGGAAGACCGAAGCTCACGTTGGACGCACCACAGGTGGTGTTGACGCGCAGCTCCTCGCGCAAACGTCGGATCAAGGTGAACGCCTGCTGGCCGGCCTGACCGAGCGCACCGATCGGCATGACGAGCGGATCGACGACGACATCGTGTGACGGGATCCCGTAGTCGGCGGCGCGCTCCACGATCCGCTTGGCGACGGCGAACCGGACATCGGGGTCCATGCTGATGCCGGTCTCGTCGTTCGAGATCGCGACGACCGCCGCGCCGTACTTCGCGACGAGCGGGAGGACCCGCTCCATGTTCTCCTCCTCGCCGGTCACCGAGTTGACGAGCGGCTTGCCGACGTAGACGGCGAGCCCGGCGGCAAGCGCCTCGATGATCGAGGAGTCGATCGACAGCGGCACATCGGTGATGGACTGCACCAACTGCACGGCACGAGCGAGGAGCGCCGGCTCGTCGGCCAGCGGAATGCCGGCATTCACGTCGAGCATGTGGGCGCCGGCCGCGACCTGTGCGAGAGCGTCGGCTTCGACCCGGCTGAAGTCGCCGTTCTTCATCTCCTCGGCCAGCAGCTTGCGGCCCGTCGGGTTGATCCGTTCACCGATCATCACGAATGGGCGGTCGAAGCCGATGACGACTTCCCGTGTGGCGGAACTGAGGACGGTGTTACTCATATCAATGATCTCCTGAAATCGTTGCTGCATCGTCCTGGGCGCGCAAACGGGCTGCTTCTTCGGGCGAGGTGCTCCACGTGCCCCAATCGGAGGCGTCCCCGTCGGCGCCTTCCTCCTCCACCACCTCGCCGTCGTCGTCGGTCTCGTCGAGGACTTCGTCGGCCGGCTTGTTCTCCGGCTCCCAGCCGCCGAGGAAGCCGAGCCGGCCGAGATGCTCGACGGTGTAGGCCGCTTCGATCTGGGCGGCTTCGGCCAGTGCTTCGGCGGCGAGATCATCACCGCACGGACGGCTGACCCGATTCCACTGGGCGATGTCCTCCTGGGCGGTGTAGATCCGGGCTTTGCGTTTGGCCCGATCGATGGCGCGCTGGAATTTGCCCGGGAGGATCACCTGCTGGCGGTCACGCCCCTTCTGGGCATTGACCTGGGCCGGGATGTCGCGCCACGAGATGACGATGACCTGTGCGGTCTCGGTGCCTCGGCCTCGTCGACGCGGCGACGGGTCCGGCTCGGTCACGGCAGAACCTCAGGCCGCAGCGCGGCGCTTGGCCACGAGAGCCTTGGCCATCTCCGCCGCCACGGCGGCGTCACGGCAGTAGGCATCGGCGCCGACGGCGGCACCGAACTCCTCGTTCAGTGGCGCGCCACCGACGAGCACGATGTAGTCACTGCGCATACCGCGCTCGACCATCGTGTCGATGACGACCTTCATGTAGGGCATCGTCGTGGTGAGCAGCGCCGACATGCCGAGGATGTCGGGCTGGTGCTCGGCGCACGCGGCGAGGTACTTGTCGACATCGGTGTTGATGCCGAGGTCGACCACTTCGAAGCCGGCGCCTTCGAGCATCATGGCCACGAGGTTCTTACCGATGTCGTGGATGTCGCCCTTCACGGTGCCGATCACGACCTTGCCGATCGGCTCGTCTCCGTTGGCCGCGAGAATCGGGCGGAGGATCTCCATGCCCGCCTTCATCGCATTTGCCGAGAGCAGCACTTCGGGAACGAACAGGATGCCGTCGCGGAAGTCGATGCCGACGATCCGCATCCCTTCGACCAGCGCCTCGTCGAGGACCCTCTGGGCGGACCAACCGCGCGCCAGCAGCAGGTCGGTGCCTTCGGCAATCTCTGCGGCCATGCCGTCGTAGAGGTCGTCGTGCATCTGGGCGACGAGGTCCTCATCGTTCAGGGCACTCAGGTCGAGATCATCGTCGGCGTCACTCACGGGGTCGTCTCCGGGGGTTCTACAAAGAGGGGAAGGTGATCCGCATCGTGGAACAGTTCCACTGTACGGAACCATCGTACCAACCAGCGGGCTTCCACGCTAGACGCGGGTCACCGGCGCTCCACCGCATCCCGCTACGGCGAGAGCGAGTGCCGGTAGAACGGCAGCGGCTCCGGAGCGAGCGGGGTGTTGCCCAGGATGAGGTCGGCCGATTTCTCCGCCAGCATCATCACCGGGGCGTAGATGTTGCCGTTCGTCACGTACCGCATCGACGACGCGTCGACGACCCGGATGCCCTCGAGCCCGTGCACCCGCATCGAGCGCGGGTCGAGCACGCTCATGTCGTCCAGCCCGAGACGGGTGGTGCACGACGGGTGCAGGGCGGTCTCGGCATCACGGGCGACCCAGGCCAGGATCTCCTCGTCGGTTTCAACGCTCGGGCCGGGCGAGGTCTCTCCTCCGTTGAACGGCGCCATGGCCGGCTGCGTCAGGATCCGCCGCGCCATGCGGATCGCCTCAACCCACTCACGGCGATCCTGTTCGGTGGAGAGGTAGTTGAACCGCAGTTCGGGCTTCACCGAAACATCGGGAGAGGTGACGCGAACGCTGCCCATGGAGTCGGAGTACATCGGGCCGACGTGCACCTGATACCCGTCGCCGCCCGCCGGAGCCGTTCCGTCGTAGCGAACGGCGATGGGCAGGAAGTGGAACATCAGGTTCGGATACGCGACCTCGTCATTGGAGCGGGCGAAGCCGCCGCCCTCGAAGTGGTTCGTGGCCCCCGGCCCTCGCCGGAACAACCACTGCAGTCCGATGAAGGGCCTCCGCCACAACTGCAGGTTTCGCTGCATCGATACCGGTTGCGTGCACGAATACTGCACGTAGACCTCGAGGTGGTCCTGCATGTTCTCGCCCACACCGGCCAGGTCGTGGAGCACGGGAACACCTGCGGCCTCGAGGACCTTCGCCGGACCGACCCCGGAGACCTGTAACAGCTGAGGAGAGTTGAACGCCCCACCGCAGAGGATGATCTCCGCGCCCCGAGCAGTGTGAACCGCACCACGACCGTGGCGGTACTCCACACCGTCGGCACGTTTGCCGTCGAAGAGGATCCGCTGCGCCGTCGCGCGGGTGATCAGCGTGAGGTTCTTCCGGCCGAGCACCGGGTGGAGATACGCGCGTGCCGCCGAGAGACGACGCCCGCGGCGGATGTTGCGGTCGAACCGTGCGAACCCCTCCTGTCGGAAGCCGTTCACGTCCGTCGTCGACGGGAACCCGGCCTGGCGCGTGGCCTCGAAGAACGCGTCGAAGAGCGGGTTCTTCGCCGGACCCCGCTCGAGTTCCAGTGGTCCGGTGGTGCCGTGCCACTCGTCCGGCGCCGCCAGGCAGTTCTCCATCTTCTTGAAGTAGGGAAGGCAGTGCGCATACGACCACGACTCCATGCCCGGGTCGGCCGCCCAGCGTTCGAAGTCGAGCGGATTGCCGCGCTGGAAGATCATGCCGTTGATCGAGCTCGAT
>JANMYF010000406.1:0-20126 GCA_031381685.1 Acidimicrobiia bacterium | reverse complement strand
GGAGGTTTGACTTTCCCCGGCAGCACCTACTTGGGTTTTTAAATGTTTTGATTGTGAGCCCGGGGGGTCACCTCACAGGGTTACGGTAACGACGTAAGGGTACTCGGGTGGTGCGGGCCCTTTGGCCGGCACCACCGGAGTCCCGTTCCGGCGTTCCGGTCACCGTGTGAGGTGACCGCCGGGGCTCAGAAGCAGACCTTGTACATCGCCATGTAGGTGCTGCCGGGGAAGGTCATCCGTCCTTCCCAGCAGTTGAGGCTGGTGCCCTTTCCGACGAACGACCCGGCGGGCTGGCCGAGCTCGGTGTATTGGAAGGTGAGATCGATTCCGTTCACGGCCCACGTGCCGCCGTAGGAGGGATCACCCAAGTCGATTGCACCGCCCGGCAGGAAGGTAGCCGGGTGGCTGCTCAGGGAACCCGGAGTGCACTCGAAGTACGAGGAGAGGTTCGTGCCGGTGCAATGGCTGTTCGACACGGCGACCGGGGCGCTCACGGTCACCGCGTAGTAGCTGAGGTTGGCGCTGACGGATCCGGTGTTGTTCGCTGGATTCCCGTCGTTGCTTGTTGTCGCCGTGGCCGAGATGACGCTCGGATTTGCGCTGTAGGGCAGGCGGAGGTCGATGAACACCTGGGCGAGCGCATTCGCGTTGATCCGGGGGAGGGTGCAGCGGAGCTGCGTTCCGACCCGGGTGCACCCACCCGGCACGCTGATCAACGTGCCCATGACCGAGACGGTCGGCGACGTGTTCGTCCGCGGCAGGTCGATGGTGACGTTCACGGTTGTTCCGGAGCGCTGGGAGCCGACGTTGGTCACCCGGACCTCGTAGCGGCCGACATCGTTCACTTGATGCGTCGCCGGTGCGATCACGGTCGTGGCGAGGTCGGAGCCCGGTGCGGCCGATACCGCGGTCGGAGCCACCGCCAACGCGATGGCCAGGGTCGGAAGGATGGTGAGGATGGTTTTGGGAAGTCGTTTCATGACACTGAACGTAGGGAACGACCACCCTCCGCGGCTATCCCGTATACACGGGGGTGTCTTCTGACCTAGTGCGTGCCAGTGTGGAAACCGTGACCGGGCAGCCCGCGGAGGAAACGATGCCAACCGTGACGATCGGCCTCGTGGAGGACGACGAGCTCCTGCGCGAGAGCCTGACCCTCATGCTCGAGAACGTCGGGGGATTCGCCGTCGCCGGCGCTGTTGGCACGCTCGCCGAGGGTCTTCGCCTCCTCGATCGCCAACTCGATGTGCTGCTGGTCGATCTCGGTCTGCCCGACGGCAGTGGGCTGGAGCTGATCGCCGAGGTGCGCGCTCGTGACCTCGCGTGCAAGGTCCTCGTGCTCACCGTGTTCGCCGATGTGCGCAGCGTGGTGGCGGCGATCGAGGAGGGCGCCGACGGGTACCTGCTGAAGCAATCCGATTCGGAACAGGTGATCGGTGCCCTCCGCACGGTCCTCGCCGGTGGGGCACCCATCAGCCCATCCGTTGCGAGCCACATATTGGCCAAGCTCCGCGGTGAAGGCATCCCGAAGCCGAAGGGCAGCGCGGTGTCGCTGACGACGAAGGAGACGGCGGTCCTCGAGGCGTTGGCCAGCGGTCGTTCCTTCAAGGAGGTCGCTGCTCAGCAGTCGATCTCGCTGCACACCGTTGGTGATCACGTGAAGGCCATCTACCGCAAGCTGTCGGTGAATTCACGTGGCGAGGCCGTCTTCAAGGCGGTCCAGTCCGGGCTCATCACCATCAAGCCATAGCGCGACATGTACACCGAAGCTGTTGCGAACCCATCGCTCCGATCGTCAGTTCGTCAACGCGTGCTGTCGGTGGCCGAACGCTACATACCGCCGGATCAGCGAAACGACGACCAACTCGATGCGGCGCACCGCACCAGGACGGGCATCCTCATCGCCTGGCTGGGTATCGGGCTGACGACATCGTCCGCTTTGCTCTACGCCGTGCTCGGCTCCCCGCTCTCCGCCGCGGCGATCGCGTCGATCGGTGTCTTTCTCAGCGTCGTTCACCTCGCCATCGTCCGCGGGGTGCCCCTGGTGGTCATCGGCAACGCCGCAACGGCGCTGACATGGCTCGTCACCTTTGTCGTCGCCAGTCGCACCGGAGGGTTCAATTCACCGGCGATCGTGTGGAGCTTTTTCCATCCGGTGACGACGTACGTCGCGTGTGGTCGTCGATCGGCCTCGGTATGGTCGGTACTGTCGGCTGCCCAGATCGCGATCTTCTTCACGGTCGACCGTCTCGGATACACCGGCGCGCAGGACCTGTCCACGGCGGCCGTCTACCCGCTTCGCGCCGCCGGCTTCATCGGCTGCATCGTGGCCAATGTGCTGCTGATCGCCAGCATCGAGGGCGTCCGCACCGCGTCACAGGCCGCCGTGGATCGGGCGAACCGATCCGTCGAACGTCAGCGCATCCTCGGCGACATGCACGACGGGGTCGGCAGCCAGCTGATCGGTTTGATGATCCAGGCGCGGGCGAAGAAGATCGATGACGATCGGTTGCTGGCCTCGCTCGGGTCGTGCCTCGACGATCTCAAACTGATCGTCGACTCGCTCGATCCGGGGGATGGTTCCGCCGACGTCGCACTGGCCGAGTTGCGAGCGCGGGTCGGTCCGCGATTCGAGGCAGCAGGGATCGATCTGACGTGGACGCAGGTCGGCCCGCGTCTCGATCTACCGGCCGAAGGGCTCCTGCAGTTGCTCCGGGCCTTGCAGGAGATGACCTCGAACGCGCTTCGGCACTCCGGTGCTCGTCGAGTTCACGTCAGCATGAGCACGGGTCACCACGATCCCGCGCAGTGCACGATCGAGGTTCGCGACGACGGGATCGGCTTCGACCCGGTGCAACGACGATCCGGCCGCGGGCTCGCCAGCCTTCACCAGCGCGCTCGTCGCCTCGGCGGAAGTGTGTCCTTCGAAGATGCCCGGCCCGGAACCATCGTCAGGATGGAGTTCCCGTTGACTTCTCGGACGACCTTGGCGGCTCAGCCGATGACGCTGCGGACGAGGTTCACTCCGGGGCGGTAGACGATGTGGGCGAACGACGGCGCGTCGAGGATGACGATCTTGGCCGTCGCTCCAGGGGCAAGAGTGCCGAGCCCTTCGGCGCATCGGAGCGCAGCTGCACCGCCGACGGTCGCGGCGAGCACGGCTTCCTCGGCCGTCAGGCCCATGTCCCTCACGGCGAGGGCCAGGCAGAACGCCATCGACGTGGTGTAGCTCGATCCCGGGTTGCAGTTCGTGGCGATGGCGATGCGTACTCCGGCGTCGAGCGCCCGTCGACCATCCGGATACGGCTGACGCGTCGAGAAGTCGGCGGCCGGCAGGAATGTGGCCACCGTGTCACTTCCTGCCAACGCGTCGAGGTCGTCGTCGGAGAGGTAGGTGCAATGATCTGCGCTCGCCGCCCCGAGGGACACGGCGAGCTGCACACCCGGACCATGGCCGAGCTGGTTCGCATGGACCCGCAACCCGAGACCGCGGGCACGGCCGGCTTCGAGGATGGCCCGGCTCTGGTCCACATCAAACGCGCCGCGCTCGCAGAACACGTCGATCCACTTCGAATGGGCGGCGCAGGCATCGAGCATCGGCCCGCACACGAGCTCCACATAGTCATCAACGCGACTGCTGTACTCGGACGGCACCACGTGGGCTCCGAGGAACGTCACGTCATCGGTGAATTCGGCCGCCAGCGCACAACAGCGTTCCTCGGTCACGACCTCGAGCCCGTAGCCGGACTTGATCTCGACGTGGCCGATACCGTGACGCCTCGCCTCGGCGTGACGCAAGGCCGTGAGCCGCCGAAGTTCCGCATCGCTCGCTTTGCGCGTCGCTTCGGTCGTGACCCGGATCCCCCCGGCCTCATAGGGCCGCCCGGCCATCCGGGAGATGAACTCATCGGCCCGGTCCCCGGCGAACACCAAGTGGGTGTGGGAGTCGACGAAGGCGGGCATGACGCAACCGCCCTCGGCGTCGATTCGCTCATCCGCGCTCGTTCGGCCGGCGCCTTCGATGGCGACGACCCGGCCGTCCTCCACCACCAGGGCGACGCCGCGAACTACTCCTAGTGGCCCGTCGCCGAGCGAGGCGTCGCAGGTGACGAGCTGGCCGATGTTGTCGATCACGGTGGTCGTCATGCGCTTGTCCTCAAGCGAGCCACAGCGAGTCGATCGATGTCGTGAGCGCTCGTGGCACGTCGATCGATATATGCGAACCGTCGCGCACCACCCAACGGCCGTCGACCATCACGTGGGAGATATCGGGAGCCGACGCGCCGTAGACGAGTGACGCGACATCGTCGACATTCGAACCGGCCAGGCGAACCGACGACGGGTCGATGACGACGACGTCGGCAACCGCGCCCGCAGCAAGGATTCCCCCGTTCCAACCGATGGACGCATATCCGTCGAATGACCCTGCCCGCAGCAAGTCGGCGGGACCGTGCACGCCCCGCACGTTCGTCACCAGCCGCTGGTGCGACTCGATCCCCCGGATCTCCTCGAACGGATCGATCACCGCATGGGAGTCCGACCCGATCGACAGCTGTGCGCCGGCATCGGCAAGGGCACGGGACGGGCCGATGCCATCCGCGAGGTCGCGTTCGGTCGTACAGCAGAAGCACGCCGTGGCGCGGGCGGAACCAAGAAGCCCGATGTCATCGGAGCTCAGGTGGGTCGCGTGCACCGCGGTGAACGACTCGTTGATCGCGCCGGCATCGGCGAGGAGTTGCGACGGGGTGCGGCCGGTGTAGGCCAGGCACGCTTCGTTCTCGGCCGGCTGCTCGGAGACATGGGCATGCAACGGACAACCGGCGGAGGCCGACCAGGACGCAACGACGCGCATGCTCTCGAAAGAAAGTGCGCGTACGGAATGGATCGCGGCACCGAGTCGCGTCGAACCATTCACCGCAGACGCCGAGATGAAGAGGTCGTTTCTTCTCGCCCAGTCGTCGACGGTACCATCGGAGAACCGCCGCTGCGTTTCGTTGAGCTCCGCGTCGAACCCTCCGCGGAGGTAGCTCGTGTCGAGCAACGTGAGCCGAAGGCCCGCGATCCGTGCGGCCTCGATGAGCGCAGCACCCATCGCGTTGGGGTCGGAGTAGGCGACTCCGCCCGGCGCGTGGTGCAGGTAGTGGAACTCGCCAACTGCGGTGTACCCGCACAGGATCATTTCCGCGAACGCGGCGCTGGCCAGCGCGAGATACGAGTCCGGGTCGAGACGGGCCGCAAGGGAGTACATCTGGTCCCGCCAGGACCAGAACGACCCCGTGCCACCATGCGTGCGTCCACGCAATGCCCGGTGGAACGCGTGGGAATGGGCGTTCGCGAAGCCAGGGAGCACGACGCCGCGAACAACCTCGGCGCCCGAGGGGGCTGAGTCGGCCGAGAAAACGTCCGTGAACACACCGTTGTCGATCGAGAGGATCACGCCCCTCGAAAGCGAGTCACCGCCCAACCATGCCCGCTCACACCAGAGTTGCACAGCGCGCTTACGATCCCACGCGTTCGACGAACTCGGTGATCCGCTCGATGAACGCGTCGCGATGATGCAGCTCGAACTGCTCCCACGTGGTGAATGTGGTCGGGTCGGTGACGCGATCGACAAACAGCTTTCCGTCGAGATGGTCGCACTCGTGCTGCAGGGTGCCGGCGGTGAGCCCCCGCTTGACCTCGTCGTGGGCGACGCCTTCTCGGTCGAGGTAGCGGATCCGGATGTTCACGTGACGCATCACGTTGCCACGGAGATTCGGCACGCTGAGGCAGCCTTCGTTGATCTCGACGAGCTCGTCGTCGAGGAACTCGATCTCGGGATTCACGAGCACGGTGAGGGGGATCTTCGGCTTGTACGGATAGCGCGGATTCTGATTGACCTCGACGACGGTGATCCTCACCGATTCGTGGATCTGGTTGGCGGCAATCCCGGCCCCGTTGGCGGCGCGCATGGTGTCGATCAGATCGTCGACGACACCCTGGATCTCGGGACTGGCCAGCTCCTCGATCGTCACCGATCGGGTCGGGACGCGCAGGATCGGATGACCGATATGGGCGATCGGACGAACGGCCACCGGCTTCAGCCCTCGCGCATCGGGATTCGGACACCGCGCTCGTCGGCAGCCAAGATAGCTTCGGGATAGCCGGCATCGACATGGCGGATCACGCCCATGCCAGGGTCGCTCACCAGCACGCGGGAAAGCTTCTCCGCGGCCAGACCGGTGCCGTCGGCCAGGGCCACCATGCCGGCATGGATGGAGCGGCCGATGCCCACGCCGCCGCCGTGGTGGATGCTCACCCATGAAGCCCCGCTCGAGGTGTTCACCAGCGCGTTCAGAAGCGGCCAGTCGGCGATGGCGTCGGAACCGTCAGCCATCGCTTCGGTCTCGCGGTACGGGGAGGCGACCGATCCGGAATCGAGGTGATCGCGACCGATCACGATCGGCGCCTTGAGCTCACCTCGCCGCACCATCTCGTTGAAGCGAAGACCCAGCCGATGGCGCTCGCCGTAGCCGAGCCAGCAGATTCGTGCCGGGAGTCCTTGGAAGGCCACCCGCTCACCCGCCATCCGGATCCACTTCGCCAGACCGTCGTCGTCGGGGAACTCCTCGAGCACCGCTTGATCGGTCGCCGCGATGTCGGCGGGATCACCGGACAGGGCGACCCAGCGGAACGGTCCCTTGCCTTCGCAGAACAGCGGGCGGATGTAGGCCGGAAGGAAGCCCGGGTAGTCGAAGGCACGGGCGAATCCACCGAGCTTGGCTTCGGCGCGAAGACTGTTGCCGTAGTCGAACACCTCGGACCCACCGTCCATGAATCCGACCATCGCGGCACAGTGGGCAGCCATGGATTCGCGGGATCGGCGAATGAGCTCGGCAGGATTATCTGCGCGCAGACGATCGGCCGCCTCTTGGGTGAGGTCGTGGGGAACGTAGGAGAGGGGATCGTGCGCGCTCGTTTGGTCGGTCACGATGTCTGCCGGGAACCCTGCCTCGAGGAGACGCGGAAGCATGTCGGCCGCGTTGCCGACGACACCGACCGACAGCGGGCGCCGTTCGCGTTTGGCCTTCTCGCAACGCGCCACGGCGTCGTCGAGCGAGTCGGCTATCTCATCGAGGTACCGGGTCTCGACGCGCCGCTGGACCCTCGTCGGATCCACATCGATGCACAGCGCGACGCCGTCGTTCATGGTGACCGCCAAGGGTTGAGCACCGCCCATGCCACCGAGACCGGCGGTGAGGGTGATCGTCCCGGCGAGGGAGCCTCCGAACTTGCGGCGGGCGATCTCGGCGAAGCATTCGTAGGTTCCCTGCAGGATGCCTTGCGTGCCGATGTAGATCCACGAGCCGGCGGTCATCTGGCCGTACATCGTGAGGCCCAGCTGTTCGAGACGGCGGAACTCGTCCCAGTTCCCCCACTCGGGCACGAGGTTGGAGTTGGCCAGGAGCACCCGCGGCGCCCACTCGTGCGTGCGAAAGACCCCGACCGGCTTCCCCGATTGCACGAGCATCGTCTCGTCGTCGGCCAGGGTCGTGAGTGTCCGGACCATCGCATCGAAGGCATCCCACGATCGGGCCGCCCGGCCGGTGCCCCCGTAGACGACCAGGTCGTCGGGACGCTCCGCGACCTCAGGATCGAGGTTGTTCATGAGCATTCGCTGGGCCGCCTCCTGCCCCCACCCCCGACAGGTCAACGTCGAACCGCGGTTGGCACGTACAGGGCGGGGTCCGGAAGGCACCCGCTCAGCGTATGCGTTCGCGATTGTCGCGGGACGATACGGCTCTACTTGGCAAGCACGGTCGACGGGAGCCGGTACTTCGGCGACTTGATCAAGGCGTCGATCAACCGAAGCTGTCGATAGGGGAAGCCCGGCTGCAGGTACGCATCGGCGGGAATCTGACTGGCGATCGTGGCGTGTATGGCCGGAACCTTCGACCAATGGGCGCTCGGACGGAAGTGATGGGCGGTGTGATAGCCGAGGTTGCCGGTCCAGAAGTTGTAGAGCGGCTGCACCACGTTGGTCGTGGCACCGAACACCGGGTCGGTCGGCCGACTCGAGTGGTGATCGTACGTAGCCCAGGCGGTCCCGAAGAGCATGAACGCCGGCATGACGACGAAGATCATCGTCCCGGCGAACGGCCGCAGGTAGACGACAACGGCAATCGCCGCGAAGACCGGAATGAGCATGCGGACGAACACGGCCCGATACTTCGGGTAGTTCTTCCCGGCTTTCCACGCCCGGTAGTACGCGGTGACCCCGGTGACGAACGAATACTCGATCCGGCCCATGGGGAGGCCACTCCTGCGCCGCCACCGCGACTCGTCAGCGCTCTGGTCGAGGTAGTTCCTGTGGTGTCCGACCGTGTGGTGCAGCGTCCAGGTGTGGCTGGTCACGCCGGTCTGCAGGGCATAGACGACTTCGAGCGCGCGATTGAGGATCCGGGAGTTGAAGGTGGAGAGGTGCTGGTGGTGATGGTTGAAGGCGCAGGTCATCCCCTTCGGCAGGATCGACGCTGCGCAATACAGGAGGACCAGGGCCGGGTTGCCCACGAACAGGCAGACAGCGAGATCGACAAGGCCGATCGCGAGGAACACCGCCACTCGTGGACGATCCGACGGGTAGCGAAAGGCCGATGCCATAAGCCGTAGATCGTACGGCAGCCCTGGGCGATACCGTGTGCAGGGCCGCTTTTAGTTCGCGCGCATACGAGTCACGTCCCACACGTGGTGGACCGGATCATGGAGCATGTAGCGGGCGAAGCTCTCGATCGTGAACCGCTTGTTGTCGCTGCGGTTGCCCGTCCGCTGCCACTGCCTGCCCGTGACGCTGGCAAACGATGCGCTCAGTCGACGCTGGGCCTCGACCAGCTCGACGGAGACGACGGAGGGGTCCTGCTCCCGATAGCGATCGCTCACGGCCGTCTCGTCCTGGTCCCAGTTCGGGTAGTGCGGGTCGTCGTGATCGAGCATGAGGTGCAGGCGGTAGTCGTAGAGACGGAACACATCACGGACATGGCAGGCGTACTCGAGCGGGGACCACACTCCGGTGGCCGGACGGTCACGGACATCAGGTCGCGCCAATACCTGGACCCAGGTGTCCGCGTTCGCCTCGAGTCGACGCGGCACCGTTGCGAGATCGAGGCCGGGGGCGTCGAACCCGCAGTCGTCGCACCTCGCCTCGAGCACCCACGTCCAGTCCTTGGTCTCCGGCACCACGTCGTCGAGTTCGCTCATGACGCATGACGGTAGGCGCTCTACCTCCCGAGGGTCGGTGGAATTTGCCGGGCCAGTAGCCTCCGTGACGATGACCGCACTGCCAACCTCCACTTCCACTTCCCGGGTGATCCTCCACGGCCCCGGCGTGACGATCGATGACGTCGTCGCTGTCGCCCGCCACGGTGCTCCCGTGGAGATCAGTGGCGAGGCGATGGAGCGGATGGGCACCGCCCGGGCGATCGTCGAGCGACTCGCCGAAGGCGATCCTGTCTACGGGATCTCGACCGGGTTCGGCGCACTCGCCAACGTGTCGATCCCTCCGGCCCGTCGGGCCGATCTGCAGGTCGCCCTCGTCCGGTCGCACGCCGCGGGAATGGGGCCCCTGGTCGAGCGCGAGGTCGTGCGCGGGCTGGCGTTCCTCCGAGCTCGCACCCTTGCCCTTGGCGCGAGCGGCGCGCGGCCGGCGACGGCGCAGGGTCTCGTCGATCTCCTCAACCACGACATCGCCCCCCACGTGCACGAGCACGGATCGCTCGGCGCAAGCGGTGACCTCGCACCGCTGGCCCACGTGGCACTCGCGCTCATCGGTGAGGGAACGGTCGATCACCACGGGACCGCCAAGCCCGCCGCGACCGCACTCGCCGAAGCCGGGCTGCAACCTCTGGTGCTCGCCGAGAAGGAAGGCCTTGCCCTGACGAACGGCACCGACGGCATCCTCGGCATGCTGTGTCTCGCCGTGGCCGACGCGAGGTCGCTTCTCACGCACGCCGATATCGCTTGCGCGCTTACCGTCGAGGCATTGCTCGCCACCGACCGACCCTTTGCCGCCGATCTCCAAGCGCTCCGTCCCCATCCCGGACAGGCCGCAAGCGCAGCGAACTTGTGCGTGTTGCTTGCCGGTTCGGAGATCGTCGCCAGTCATCGTCAGGGTGACAGCAGGGTGCAGGATGCGTACTCCGTACGCTGCACGCCGCAGGTGCACGGCGCCGCTCGGGACACGCTCGACTTCGTCATCGGTGTTGTGGAGCGAGAGCTCGCATCGGCGATCGACAACCCGATGGTGCTCGCCGACGGACGGGTTGAGTCGTGCGGCAACTTCCACGGCGCCCCTCTCGGTTACGCCGCCGACTTCCTCGCCATCGCCCTGACGGACGTGAGCTCGATCTCCGAGCGACGCATGGACCGCATGCTCGACCGCACGCGCTCCCATGGCCTGTCGCCGTTTCTCGCCGAAGACCCGGGCGTCGACTCAGGAATGATGATCGCCCACTACACCAGCGCGGCGATGCTCAGCGAGAACCGGCGTCTCGCCCACCCGGCGAGCATCGACTCGGCATCCACCTCGGGCATGCAGGAGGACCATGTGTCCATGGCCTGGGGCGCCGCTCGCAAACTGCGCCTCATCATCGACAATCTCCGGCGCATCCTCGCCGTGGAGTGCCTGATCGCGGCGCGTGGCATCGACGCCCGCGCGCCACTCACGCCGGCCGTCGGGACAGGCGCCGCACACGCACAGGTCCGCGCCATCGTCGAAGGCATCGGACCCGACCGCTACCTCGCCCCTGAATTGGCCCTGGGTGAGGCGCTCCTCCGTTCGGGCGCCATCATGGACGCGGTCACCGCAGTGCTCGGTCCTCTCGCCTGAGGCCGGGCCCCTCGGCGCACGGGCCGACGAACTCGACCGCGTCGCCGAGCAACCAGCAAGATGGACGGCCATGAACGCATCGTGGCCTGCCAACGCCGATCCGAACGTGCTTCGACTCGGCGCCCATGTCGGCCAGCAGAACATGACCATGGACGAGATGCGTGCGCTGTGGCGCCGACTCGACGCCCACCTTGATTGGATCTCGTGCTGGGATCACCTCTACGAAGCTCCGCCGGCCGGTGGAACGCTGGACCACTTCGAGGCGCTCACCGTGCTCGGCGCGCTTGCGGCGTCCACCGAACGAGTTCGGGTCGGATGTCTGGTGTTCTACGTCGGCTACCGCTCCCCCGGCGTGCTCGCCAAAGCTGCCACCACTCTCGACCACATCTCCGGCGGGCGTTTCGACCTCGGCCTTGGTTCCGGCTGGCATGAGCAGGAGGCCAGGGCGTTCGGCTACCCGTTCCCGTCGGTGAAGAACCGCTTCGACATGCTCGACGAAGCGGCAACCATCATTCGCAGCCTCCTCACCAACGACCGCACGTCCTTCACCGGCGCGCACTTCTCGGTCGACGACGCGTCGTGCCTGCCGCGGCCGGTACAAGCGCGCCTGCCGATCTGGATCGGCGGGGCCGGGGAGCAGCGGACACTCCGTCTGGTGGCCAAGCACGCCGACGGGTGGAACGTCCCGTACATCACCCCCGAGGAATACCAGCGGCTCAACGGTGTGCTCGACGATCGCTGCGCTGAGGTCGGCCGGGATCCGTCGACGGTTCGTCGCACGATCAACCTCATGTTCAATCTGCAATCGACTTCGGCCGGGGCCGCGGCGGAGGTCGAGCGGCTCCGCGGCGCGTGGGGCCCCGCATTCGATCGGGTCACCGGCGGAGCGCTCCTCGGCACCCCCGACCAGGCGATCGAGCGGATCCGCGCCTACCGCGCCGCCGGCGCGCAGGACATCAACATCGCCTTGCGGGCACCGTGGGATGAGGACGCGCTGCGCGTCTACCTCGACGAGGTCGTACCGGCGGCAAAAGCTGACACGGCCTGAAAGCACGACTCCCGACGACGCCGTGACTCGGCGCGATTTCGGGTGCGTCCGGCGCGGCCCGAGAATCCGCCGGAGGCACACGTCCGGCAGCGCCTAGCCTCGGAGGCCGTGCAAACGAGTCGTCGAACCATCCGCTCGTTGCAGCTCACCGGGGCCGCACTGTCGTCGGGGTACGGCGTGATGTTCGCCGTGCTCGGGAAGATGCGCGACACCTACGGGATCTCCGAGACCATGCTCGGCCTCATCGTCGCCGTAGGGTTCTTCGCCTCGTTCGTGGCCCAGATCCTCCTCGCCCCGCTCGCCGACCGCGGGTTCGCTCGGGCCCTGCTGCTCGGCGGGCTCATCGCCAACGTGACCGGTCTCCTCATCGTCGCGACGGCGTCGGCCACTCCCGCCTTCGCGTTCGGGCGTTCCCTGATGGGCCTCGGCATCGGCGCCGCCTATCCCGCGATGCGCCGATCCGTAGCGTTCGCCGACCCCGACAACGTCGGCAAGAACCTCGGCGGCATGCTGTCGTTCGACGTCGTCGGCTTTCTCCTCGGTCCGGCCATCGCCGCTGTCCTGGTCGGTCACATCGGCATCCGGTGGCCGTTCGTGGTCGCCGCAGCGCTTTCCGCGGTGTTCCTCCCCGTCACCTGGCGCGCGCCGTTCGGTGCCCCCGAAGCGACCGCCGCGGACCAGCCCCGCCTTGCCGTCGGACTACTGCGCGCCCGCTGGATGCAATCAGCGAGTGCCTACGGTGTCGCCTTCTTCATCATGATCGGCATCTTCGATGCGCTGTGGGCCGTCCGCATCGACGACCTCAACGGTTCGTACTTCTACGTGACGCTGGGCATCATCGTGTTCGCCGCACCGATGGTGGTGCTGGCCGAGCGCGGCGGGGCGTGGGTCGAGCGCAAGGGCCCGTTCCGCATCGGCGGACTCGGTCTTTGCGTCGGCGCCCTCTGCCTGAGTATGTACGGGTTGATCCCGGTGCCGTGGATCCTCGTCCTCGTCGGACTGGTGCACGCGACGAACGACGGCATGAGTGCGTCGAGCATTCCGGTCGCCGTGTCGCTGGCTGCCCCTCCCGAGCAACTCGCGGGAGCACAGGGTCTCGTCGGTGCACTCCAGACGCTCTCGGGTGGTGTCGCCGCCCTCTCGGCCGGTGCCGTGTACGACCGCTTCGGACCGATCACCACGTACGTGGGCGGCTCGGCCTGCATGTGCGCCCTCATAGCCTTCGGATGGGTTCGAGCCGGCGATCTACGCGGCCTCCACAAACTCCCGAACACCCCCTTCACCAAAGTGGAGCGGCCGATCACCACGCCCGTCAACGCGTAGCTGCACTACGAGTTGCTCGACGTGGCGTCCGGCGACGACGAGGTTCGAGCGTGCTCGGGCGCGGCGCCAGGTCGTCAGGTCCGCGGTCATCGTCCGGCGAGGGCGGCAACACCCGCCAGAACGTGAGACCCCGTGAGTACGCGAGCGAGCGGGTCTGCTTCACCACGCCCCCGCCGTCACGACCGCTCCGCGGCCCGGCATTCCCCTCGATCGTCACGACCCGACCATCGGGCAGCACGTCGACGACGATCCCGGTGTGCCCGGGGCCGCGGTCGCCATGCCGGAAGTGAAAGAAGACATCACCGGGTCGGGGACGGGAGAACAGCTCACCGCGTTTGTACGCCGCGTCACGCCCGTATTGGCAGTAGGCATAGCCCGACGCACCTTTGCCCGCGCCGATACTGATCGGCAACGGATGACCGGCGTGCGCGAACGCCCACGAGACGAACTCGGCACACCAGAACACGCCGTTCGCACCGAACCACTCGCCATAGTCGTTGAAGTTGCGCCCCCGTTCCCGCACACCGAGCTGGCTGGCCGCGACACGGAGAACGTCGTTGCGCGGATCGCCGTCGGACAACGGTCCGAGAGGCTGCGCCGGCCAGGGATAGCCAACCGCTGCGGATGGCCCCGCAACGAGGGCCGGCAGAGGGAGGGCCCGGCCGCCGGGAGCATCCGCTGCACCGAGCCGCCGGGCGACGAATGCCACGGAGGTCTCGACTGATCGGGCGGTCCGGGCGAGCGACGCAACAGCCGTCGCGTGGTACGCCGCACTTCCCGTACCCACGCGACGAGCGGCACTCTCAATGGTAAGCGCGCATCCTTCCAACGCATTGACAAGCGACAGCAGTTCAACCGGAAGCGCAGCCACTCGCGGGGTCATGGGCGTCACGGTAGGAGGCCACCCGGCAGAGGATTGTCGGCGGCGCACCGGAGCACCGCTGACGAACCACCACGACCTCCTGGCTCGTATTCGTCTTCACTCTGCCGATCGGGCGATGACACCCATCAGTTCGAGAATCCGGGTCGGTGGCAGATACTGCTCCGTCACGGTGACCCCGAGGTGGGCCAGAGCATCTTCGATGGCATTGGTGATGGCCGCGGGTGCACCGACCATCCCGCCTTCGCCGACGCCCCGGAAGTTGGCCGGCTTGTCGCTCGGCGTCTGCAGGTGGTGGATCTCCACCGCAGGGATCTCCACGGCCGTGGGGATCAGGTAGTCGATGAAGGTCGACGACTGGAAGTTGGCGTCGGCGTCGTAGGCCACCTTCTCATAGAGCACCGCTCCGACACCCTGGGCAACCCCACCGCGGATCTGGCCGTCGACAACGGCCGGATTGATGAGGTCACCGCAATCCTCGACCACCACGTAGCGCGGGATCGAAACCATGCCGGTGTCCGCGTCGATCTCGACGAAGCACACATGCGTTGCCTGCACCCAGCCACCGCGGCCGCCGTCGTAAGAGACCGACGACGCGAGCTCGGCTTTGCCTTCGCGACGCACAGAACCCGCCACGTCGGCGAACGAGATGCCACGCGCCGGAACACCGGCAACATGAATCGTGCCGTCGGTGATCTCGACGTCCTCCACAGCCGCTTCCAGCAGACCGGCCGCCTGATCCACGATCAGCTTGCGGAGGTCACGCGCCGCGAACATCGACCCGCCGCCGGCCATGGGACCGCCCCGACTTCCACCGGTACCCATCAGACCGAATGGTGTGCGGTTGGTATCGCCGAACACGACGGTGACCTGATCGAACGGCACGCCGAGCTCGTCGGCGGCGACCTGGGCGAAGGTCGTCTCATGGCTCTGCCCGTGGGGTACCTGCTGGGTGAACACCGAAACCGTTCCATCGGCTTCGAGCACGGTACGGATCGGCTCGGACGAGATCATGCCTCCACCGGGCAGCAGGGCGTCGGCGTAGTCGGGCGGGCCGGGCGCGGCTTCGTGGAACGTCGCGAAACCGATGCCGAGGAGCTTCCCCGACTCGCGGGCTCGCGTCTGTGCGTTGCGGAAGGCGCCGACATCGGCAAGCTCGATGGCCCGCTCGAGTGTGGCTTTGGCCGACATCTCGATGTCGAGCGTGGGGCCGGTGATCATCTTCACCGGCAGCTCGTCGTGCCCGTACATGTTGCGCAGACGGATCTCCGTGGAGGACATCCCGAGACGGCGGGCGACGATGTCGAGCATCCGCTCGCGGGCCCAGGTCTCATTGGCCCAAGGTCCCCGATAGGCCACGTAGTGCGCCTTGTTCGTGGCGACGACGCGCGTCCGTAGTTCGAACGCCTCCGGACGATACGTTCCGGGCATCATCACCTTCATGATCCGCGTGAACAGCGGCGCCCCGAAGGGAATCGCCGGATACGCGCCTTGATCGACAACAAGATCTGCGCGCATACCAAGAACATGACCGTCGTCGTCGACGGCCATGGCCATCGTGATCGTTTCGTCGCGCGCTGTTCCCCCGACGGTGAGGTGCTCGACACGATCCTCGATCCACTTGACCGATCGTCCGAGGTCGATGGCTGCAGCGCAGACCGCCACGTCTTCGCGAGACGGATGGCCCTTCACGCCGAAGGCACCGCCGATGTCGCCGGCGACCACGCGAGGGAGGTGACGGGCATCCATCGCCAACGTGTTGGCGAACAGGCGGCTCATGTGACGAAGGGTGGACGGGTCGCGTCGGACCTGGTGGATCATCCCGGCGTTGTCGTTCTTGCTCAGCTCGTCTTGGTTCGCGGTGAGGAACTCTTTGGCTCCTTTGCCGAACGACTTCAGACGGGCGCGGTTGGCCTTGAGCGCCTTCAGGGTGTCGACGGCGCCGGCGCGGCTCGTGCCGATGGCCAGGATCCACCGGAGCGAGTGAGCCGATTGCGTTGCGGAATGGAAGACCAGTTCGGTCGGGTTGACCTCGGCGACGCAACCGCGGGTCTCCATCGGCTGGTTCGACTGACGATGGCTGGAGAAGCGCTCGGTGAAGACGTGTTCGGCCGAGGCGAAGACGGCGTCGACATCTCCGAAGGTGTCGGTGTGCTCGTAGACGACGTTGCCGCCGTTCTTCGGCCAGAGCTGCTCGCTTCCCGGACTGAGCGCTTTGGCGATCGTGCCGACCGAGCGAAGCAGCCGGTACTCGACCTCGATGTACTCCAGCGCGTCTTCGGCCTCGGCACGTGATGACGCGATGACCAACGCAACGGGGTCGCCGACCATCCGCACGCGACCGGTGGCCAGGGGCCAGAACACCGGCGAATAGAGGCCGGCCAACATGGCGAAGTTCACGAACGGATTCGTCTTCGCCTTCATCTCCTCTCCGGTGTAGACCGCCACCACGCCGGGCGCACGACGCGCCTTGACGGCATCGATGCGGACGATCTCGGCGTGCGGGTGGGGACTCCGCAGGAACGCCGCGTGGACCATCCCGTCGACGACGACGTCGGCCACGTAGGAACCCTTGCCGATCAGGAGCCGACGGTCCTCCTTGCGGGTCACGCTCGACCCGACGAGCTTGCCCACCAACGACGCCCTCATTTCGCCGCTCCGTTCGAATCGGCAAGCGGCCCGAGTGCTTCGGTGATGGCGGCCTCAATGCTCTCGAGGATCGAGGCGTAGCCGGTGCAGCGACACAGGTTGCCGGATATCTCGGCGCGCAGATCTTCGCGACTGAGCGGCACCCCTCGGTCGATCAGTGTCTGTGCCGTGAGGATGAAGCCGGGTGCACAGAACGCGCACTGGAAGCCGTGATGGTCCATGAACGACTGCTGGAGCGGCGACAGCGTGCCGTCGGGCGCGGCGAGCCCTTCGATCGTCGTGATTGCCGTGCCGTCGGCCTGCACCGCGAGCATGAGGCACGACCGCACCGCGGCACCGTCGAGCAGCACCGTGCACGCCCCGCACACCCCGTGCTCACACCCGAGGTGCGTACCGGTCAGCCGCAGGTCCTCACGAAGGAAATCGGCGAGCGAGGTGCGCACCGCCACGTCGCGTTCCACCGTGGTGCCGTTGACGGTGAGCGACACCGGCGCTGAAACGGACCCGACTTCGTTCGTGGTCATGCTGCGTCTCCCGAAATCGTCTCGGCGTCGGACGCGAACCGCCGCAGCGTGCGGTCCAGGACGACACCGGCGACGTGTCGCCGATAGGCCGGTGACGCGTGATTGTCACCCGGCGGATCGAGTTCCTCGCGCAGCGCCGTGACGGCAGCCGCAATCGTGTCGTCGGTGAGCGCGCGTCCCCGAAGGGCGTTCTCCGCATTCGTGGCGCGCACCGCGGTCGACCCGATGGCGAACAGCGCGAGCGCGATATCGTCGATCGATCCCGCACTGTCACGTCGCAACGAGGCGGCAAGCCCGACCATCGCATAATCGCCGTGGCGACGACACACCTCGTTGACGGCGGTCACGGTGCCGGGCGCCACTGCGGGGAACCGGACTTCGCACAGCAGCTCATCCGGAGCAAGCGACGTCGTGAGGAACCCTTCGAAGAAGTCGCTCGCCGCGATGATCCGTTCTCCACGAACGGACCGAGCGACCAACGACGCGTCGAGCGCGAGCGCGATGGCGGGAAGTTCGGCAGCAGGGTCGGCGTGGGCCAGGCTGCCGCACACCGTGCCGCGATTGCGCACCGCGCGATGGGCGATCCAGGGCATCGCATCGGCGAGCAGCGGGGCGTACCTGCGAATCATGGGAGCGTCCTCCACCTGGGCATGCGTGACCATTGCGCCGACGCGCACGACGCCTTCGTCGTGGGCGAGAACATCGAGCTCGCGGACTCGGGAGATGTCGATGAGGTGCTCCGGTTGCCCAAGGCGCAACGCCATGACCGGCAGCAGCGACTGTCCGCCGGCGAGGACCTTGGCCTCACCGCCGAGGCGTCCGAGCAGTTCGACGGCCTCCTCGAGCGAGGTCGGCCGGTGATAGACGAACCCAGGAAACTTCACGAGCGCCATCCTGCCATCGCCGGATTGGTGTTGCCGCGAGGGGAAATCCTGCCTGCTCGTGCTCTTTTCGGACTAGCGGGTTTCCGACATGTAGATCGGTTCGGCCCGCCACTTCTCGGCCATGTCCTCGTTCTGGATGCGCTCCTGCAGGAGCACGATTCCTTCGAGGAGCGCTTCGGGACGGGGCGGGCAGCCGGGCACGTAGACGTCGACGGGGATGATCTGGTCGACGCCCTTGGTGACGGAGTAGCTGTCCCAGTAGGGCCCGCCGCAGTTGGCGCACGATCCCATGGAGATCACGTACTTCGGCTCCGGCATCTGGTCATACAGCCGCTTGATGGCCGGGGCCATCTTGTCGGTGACGGTGCCGGAGATGCACACGAGGTCGGCCTGGCGCGGCGAGGCCGGGAACGGAATCACGCCGAGGCGCATCACGTCGTAGCGAGGCGACCCGAAGGCGGCGCCCATCTCGATGGCGCAGCACGCCAAGCCCCACTGGTAACACCAGAGCGAGTACTTGCGGCTGTAGTTCAGCAGCGTGGTGAGCGGCTTCACCGGTCCCTTCGACTTGAAGAAGCCGTTCTCGACTAGACCCACCGGAGCACTCCCTTACGCCATGCTGTGCTGATTGTTGCCGGACTCAGACCCACCGGAGCACTCCCTTACGCCATGCGTAGATAAGGCCGAGCAGCAGGATGAACACGAAGATGCCCATCTCGATGAGGCCGAACACCCCGAAGAGCTCGAGTCGCAACGCCCACGGGAACAAGAACACGGCTTCGACGTCGAACATCACGAAGAGCAACGCATAGAGGTAGTAGCGGATCTGGCTCTGTGACCACCCCGTGCCCACCGGGTCGACGCCGGACTCGTACGCAACGAGCTTGGAGGCCGACGGGTTCTTCGGCCGCACCAGCCGCGAGAGCGACAACGTGCCGCCGACGAGGGCGAACGCGGCGACGGCGAGGAAGACGACGGTGAGATAGGAGCGGAGAAAGTCCGACACGAGCGAGGAGCCTACCGGGAGAGCGACGGGGACGGTGAAGTCGATATGGCGGAGTGGGTCACCGCAGCAACGCGCGATCGGCGAAGTCGATGATGGTCTGGGGAAGGATGCCCACGGCGATGGTGAAGGCGAACGCGATGGCGATGGCCAGTTGCGTGGCGATCGGCATGCGGATCTGCGCAACCACGGCGTCGTCGGAGCCGTGGCCGTCGGCATGGTCGTCGCCGCCGGCCCACATCCGCAGGATCACCCGAAGGTAGAAGAACGCGCCGACCACCGAGATCAGCATGGCGATGATGGCGATGGCGTAGGAGTTCGCATCGGCGGCGGCCCGGATCACCCCGAACTTGGCGATGAAACCTGAAGTCGCCGGTATCCCCGCCTGGGCGAGGAGGAACACGGTGAGGGCCACGGCGAGGAACGGGGAGCGCTTGGCCAAGCCGTTGTAGTCGTTGAGATCATGGCGGGAATCGCCCCGACCACCGACAACCGTGACGACACCGAACGTGCCGAGCACGACGACGGCGTAGGTGAAGAGGTACACCAGCGAGCTGGACAGGCCGACGGCATTGCCCGCCTGGAGTCCGATGAGGATGAAGCCGGCGTGGCTGATCGACGAATAGGCCAGCATCCGCTTCACGTCGCTCTGCACGACGGCGAGCACCGCACCGAGGAACATCGACGCGATCGCCAGCACCCAGATGATCGGCTGCCAGTCGAGGCGTCGTGAACCGAGCCCGGTGAGCATGATGCGCAGCAGCGCCGAGAACCCGGCGGCCTTCGCTGCTGCGGCCATGAACCCGGTGACCGGCGAGGGCGAGCCTTGGTAGACGTCGGGCGTCCACACGTGGAACGGTACGGCAGCGATCTTGAAGCCGAGCCCGACCAGCATGAGCGCGAGGCCGCCGACGAGCAGACCGTTGTGGAGGATGATGTTGCCAGCGAGATAGT
>JANMYF010000404.1:0-3612 GCA_031381685.1 Acidimicrobiia bacterium | reverse complement strand
CCCTGGGAGAGTAGGTCGCCGCCGGATTTTGTGAAGAGAGCCCCGCAGCCATAGGCGCGGGGCTCTTTGCGTTGGCGGGTAGAGCGGCCGACTGTGCCCGATGGCCGGTCGTGGGGAGCCGGGTCCGGCAGTAGCCTGTACGCCCTATGTCTTCTCCACGTCCTCCCCGTCCCAGCTCCGAGGGACCTCGTCGGAACGAGGACCGTAGCCGCCCGGAGGCTGGTCGCGGGGCTGATGGGGCACCGCGACGAGGACCGGGGAACGGCCCTTCGCGTCCCGCACGGGCCTACGGTGTCGCCGGCGGGCGTGACGACTCGCGGGGTGGCGATCGGTCGACGCCTCGGCCTGCTCGGCCGTCGGACCGGTCGCGCGCCGGTGAAGGCAGCTGGTCACAGGCGAAATCGGGCGAGCCGGGCGCCGCGTGGCCCCGACGGGTGACCGACAACGGTGGACTTCCGCGGCCGAGGTTCGGCGGTCGAGATGACCGTGGATCCGGTGCGAGGCCGTGGGCGGGACGCTCCAGCGAACAGAGTGGGGATACCGGGGAACGTCGGCCTTCCGGACCCTCCGGCAGATTCGCCGGCGCGGGTCGCGGCGGGGCGGACGGAGGTGGGCGCGGTCCGGGATCGCGCGCCGGCGGTCCCGGTGGCGATCGCCCCGGTGGTGGGTATCGGGGTTCGCGTCCTGATCGTGATGGTGGTGCACCGAGTACCGGTGGGTATCGGGGTTCGCGTCCTGATCGTGATGGTGGTGCACCGAGCGGCGATCGTCCCGGCCGTCCGTATGCCGGTCGTGGCGACGGTGGGCCGAGCGCCGGTCCGAGGAGCGAGGGCGGTTTCCGCGGCTCTCGACCCGGCGGCGCCGGCGCGTATTCCGGTGATCGCCCGGCACGGACGTTCGACCGTGATCGGCCCGGTCGCGAAGGCGGGTCGGATCGACCCGCTCGAGCGTTCGACGGTGACCGTCCCAACCGCAGCGCAGACTCGCGCAGCGAACGGCCCGGCCGGCCCGGCCCGGGGCGGCCGTCGAGCGCACCGGCACGCCCCGGTCGCGTGGACAACTCGTTCAGTGGACGCAACCGAGACCTCAGCGAGCGGGGCGGCCGTGACGAGCAGTGGACACCGCGCACCGCATCGACGCCGGCCGAGAACCGCGGCCGTGGAGGTCGAGAAAAGTCGGTGCCGGTTGCCCCGACGAAAACCGAGCTGTGGGAATCAGCCGGCTGGGAGAGCGGTGACGAAAGTGCCATCGATGCTGCGGCCGTTCCCGAAGCGACGATCGAGCGAGTACCGAAGCGCCTGGCGGCCCCGCTGGCCGTGAGCAAAGAGGTGTCGAACGCCGTCGGGCCCCGGCGCGCCCCGAAGGTCGAGGCGGCGCTGATGGAAGCGTCGAAGGCGTTCGACCGGGAGCGCTATGGCGACGCGCTGACGATCCTGCGGGCCCTCAGCGTCGAGACGCCCGATGTTCCGGCAGTGCGGGAGCTCTTCGGGCTGGCGCTGTATCGCCAGGGGAAGTGGAGCGATGCGCTCAAGCATCTCGTTCGCTTCGTCGAGCTCACCGGCTCGGTCGAACAGCACCCCGTGATCGCCGACTGCCACCGCGCGCTGCGTCACCACGATCTCGTCCAGACGTATTGGGACGAGCTCGCGGCGTCCTCGCCGTCGGCAGAGTTGGTAGCCGAAGGACGGATCGTCATGGCCGGCTCGTTCGCCGATCAGGGTCGGCTCGGCGAGGCCATTGCCCTGCTCGAGCGGGCACCGTTGCAGACCAAGCGGCCACGGGCGCACCACCTCCGGCTCTGGTACGCCCTCGGTGATCTCTACGAGCGCGCCGGTGACGTGCCGAATGCACGCGAGTGGTTCGCCCGCGTGCTGCTCCACGACCCGGATCTCGCCGATACGAAGGAACGGTTGGAGAACCTGTAGGGGCCTGACGAGGTGGGTGGGCGTCGGCCGGCGTTCCGTGCCATCCTCGGATGCCGTGCCCGCCTTCCCCACCACGCCTGCTTCGATCACCGTCGCCTGGACGAGCGGCGTCCTTGCGGCGGGTGGCGTGGACACCTCGTCACTCCGCGAGGTCTTCGCGTCCCGCATCGGTACCGGCCTGATCGGTGACAGCTATCGACTGAGCCTCTCCTGGGACGGCGAGGTGCCGACCGGGGCCCCGTCCTCGCTGGTGGTGAAGCTCCCGGCCGACGACGCGACCAGCCGGGCAACGGGCGTCGGACTGCGGAACTACGAGCGAGAGGTGCGGTTCTACCGGGAGATCGCTCCAACGATGGGGATTCGCCTGGCGCGGTCATGGGCCGCCGAATGGGACGAAGGCGATGGTTCGTTCGTGCTGGTGCTCGAGGACCTGGCGCCGGCCCAGGTCGGCGATCAGCTTCGGGGGTGCACGGCACACGAGGCGGACGCCGTGATCGACGCCTCCGCTCGGATGCACGCCGCGCACTGGGACGGGCCGGAACTCGCGGACTACGCCTCGTGGATGTCGGGGCCGGCCGACGACGAGCGTGCCGGTCAGCTTGCGCTGCTGTGGTCGTTCGCCTGGCCCCAGTTCCTCGAGCGCCACCAGTCCCGGCTCACGCCGCACGCACGAGAGCTCGGGGAGCGTTTCGGCGCCTCGATCGGTTCTTGGGTGCAGGACCGGGTCCCTCCCTTCACGGTTGTCCACGGCGACTTCCGCACCGACAACATGCTCTTCGGCGGAACCGCTGATCGGCCGACGGTTGTCCCGGTCGACTGGCAGACTCCGGCGATCGGGCCCGGCGTCGGCGACGTCGCGTACTTCATCGGTGCCTCGCTGCTCCCCGACCTCCGGCGCTCCCACGAGGAGCGGCTGGTGAGGCGATGGTTCGACGGCCTTGTCGCCGCCGGTGTTCGTGACTACTCGTGGACGACGTGTTGGCACGACTACCGGAAAATGACGTTCAGCGGCGCGCTGATGGGGGTGGCCGCCTCGATGCTCACACCGCAGACGACCCGCGGCGACGACATGTTCTTCGCCATGACCTCACGTCATCTCGCCCAGGCCGCCGATCTCGGGGCGGCAGACCTGCTCGCCTGAACGCCGGCACCCGGCCGGCCGCCATGACGGAACTTGTCACAGGGGGATTCCTACGATCCGTCCAGCCTTCCCCGGTTGCCCCGTTCTGTCTGCGAAAGGCCGCGAACCATGCCTCGAGTGAAGCTCTCCCCACCCGTCTCCAGCGTCCCGCCGTCCATGTCCCGGGCCTGGTCGAATCTCGTCGTCGTGCGCGGCATCGTCGCCGACGAACCCCAGGAACGAGCCGTGGCGTCCGGCGCGGTCTTCGAAGCCACGGTAGTCACCCGTTCCGTGGTCGATGGCGTCACCGTGCGCGAACCGGTACCGGTGGTCTGGTCCGATCCGCGCCTTTCGTGTGCCGCCGGCGCCGACGTCATCGTCCGCGGACGGGTGCGGCAGCGGTTCTACCGCTCCGGTCCAGCCACGGTGAGCCGCACCGAGGTGATCGCGGAGGAGATCGTGCTCGCGTCGCGTCGACCGGCCACGGCCAAGCTCGTTGATCGCGCTGTCCACGGCATCCACGAGCTGGGCGGATCGACCAGCAGGTAGCGTCAGCGCGGGTCGTCG
>JANMYF010000311.1:0-6399 GCA_031381685.1 Acidimicrobiia bacterium | reverse complement strand
GTGAAGTGGCCCGCAAGCCGCGGGTGCCGCTCGTCGCGATCTACCCGAAGGAAGGGACGCTGTTCAGCGACAACCCGCTGTTCACGCTCAACGCGCCGTGGGTCACGGCCGAGCAGAAGACCGGCGCCGCAGCGTTCGCCGCGTTCGTACGTACACCTACGAACCAGAAGCGCGTTCTCGAGTTCGGCTTCCGCCCGGGAAACGCCGCGGTCGCCGTCGCCGCGCCGATCGTGGCCGCGAACGGTGTCGATCCGAACGAACCGAAAGCCGCGCTCGACGTACCTGCACCGAAAGTCCTCGTATCGCTGCTCGACAAATGGGCCGAGCAGCGCAAGGGCGCACGGGTGCTGTTCGTGATCGACGTGTCCGGGTCGATGGGTGAGGCCGCCGACGACGCATCGAGCGACACCAAGCTCGATCTCGCGAAACGCGCCACCGTGGCCGCCCTCGACGAATTCAAGGCCGACGACCAGATCGGCCTCACCATCTTCTCGACCGATGTGGGCGGACTCGGCATCGACACCGTCGAGGTGATTCCGATCGGCCCGGCGTCGGCGAACCGGGAGCAGATGGCCGAGGCCGTCCGCAACCTCACCCCGGTGCAGGGGACGCCGCTGTACTCCACGGCGACCGCAGCTCTTCAGAAGATGAAGGAGAACCTCGACCCGAAGCGCATCAACGCGGTGGTCCTGCTCACCGACGGGCGCAACGAGGACCTCAACCCCAATGACGACGCCGATCAGCTCGAAGCGCTTCTCACCGCGGGCCGGGCCGGATCCGAAGGTCGCCTGCAGTCACCGGTCCGCCTGTTCCCGATCGCCTACGGCAAGGACGCCGACCTGGCCACGCTCAAGCGCATCGCCGAGGCCACCGACGCGGCGGCCTACGACGCCAGCGACCCGGCCTCGATCGAAAAGGTCCTCGTTGCCGTCGTCTCCAACTTCTAAGGCGACCGTGGCGAGCGCGTTGGGAGAGAGGTTGCCCTCATCCCCATTGGCGCTGCGCCGCTCGCTTCGCTCGACTGCTCGCAACACGAGTGACCCGTCCACATTGGGAGAGAGGTTGCCCCCATATATGGGGGCAGAACACCTCCTAACGTCGCACGGAGGCGTTTTGCCGCAGTTCTGCGGGTACGGTGACGGTCATGGGTGAGGGCAATGGGTGACGCCACCGGACGGGCCATCGCCACGGTCGGCCCGCGCCGCCTCGCCGAGGCGCTGACCTCGCCGGCGTCGCTCCTTGCGGCGGGCGCCGTCGGTGGTCTGGCGATCGCCGCGGCGGGTCCGATCGGTCTCGTCGCCGGCGCCGTCGTGTGGCTAGGGATGACCGGCTGGCGGCTCCGACCGAGGAATGCCGCCTCAGCTCTGCGCGAGGAACGCGATCGCATCGACCCGTTCACGCTGAGCGAGCCGTGGCGGCAGTACGTGCAGGGTGCCCAGGAGAGCCAGCGGCGTTTCGATGCAACAGTTCGGGCCACATCGTCCGGCGCCGTGCGCGACCAACTCGAATCGCTGCGCTCGACGGTGGCCGACGCCGTGCTCGAATGCTGGAAGACCTCCAAGCGTGGAGCTCAGCTGGCCAAGGCGTTCGATCAGCTCGACGGCCGTCAAGCCGCAGCGGAGCTGTCCGACGCGCAGTTTCGCGCCGAAGCCAATCGCGATCCTTCGCGTGCGCAGGCGCTGCAGGAGATTGTCACCGCGTTGCAGACCCAGGTCGACGCCGCTGAACGTCTGCGCGCCGGGGCCATCGGTGCGCAGGACCGCCTTCGGTCGCTCGACGCCCAGCTGGACGAGATCGTGGCGCGTACCGTCGAGCTCTCCGCCACGGCCGACGATGTCGGTGCGTTCGACGCCATCGGCGCGGACCTCGACCGTGTGCGAATGGGTATGGAGGCCGTGCGGCAGGGCCTTGAAGAGGTGGGCCGCATCGACCGCGGTACCGCCACTACCGCCTAACCCGCCGGAACGGTGGTGGGCCAGCTGCCGTTCGCCGGCGAGCCGGCTTCGAAAGAGGTCGGGCGTTCGGGCCCGAACGAGTGAACCGCCCACTCGGGGGTGAACCCTGAGAGTCACGGCGACGCCACGGGAAACGTACGGGTTGTCCCTGAGCCCGGGCACCGGAGCATGTCGCTACGATGCTTCCCATGCTCAAGCTCGTTCGCCGCTGGTGGTCCTACGTGACCGCCGCGCTCACCGGAAAATTCAACGAAAAGGCCGACCCGAAGGTTCAGCTCGAACAGGCGCTGATCGAGGCCCAGGAACAGCACCGCCGCCTCACGCAGCAGGCCGCCAACGTGATCGCCAACCAGAAGCAGGCGGACATGAGTCTCAACCGCAAGCTCGAAGAGCTCGCGAAGATCAACTCCTCGGCGCGCCAGGCCGTCGTCATGGCCGACGATGCCGCCAAACGCGGCGATCCGGCCAAGGCGAACGACTACACGCGCACCGCCGAGGCGTTCGCCAATCGACTCATCGCGCTGGAGTCCGAGGTCGAAGGGCTCAAGACGTTGTCGCTCCAGGCCACTCAGGCGTCGGATCAGGCGAAGGCGGCCGTCGCCCAATCGTCCACCCAGCTGCAGAAGAAGCTCTCCGACAAGCAGAAGCTCCTCTCCCAACTCGACCAGGCGAAGATGCAGGAGCAGCTCAACACCACCATGGGCCAGCTCACCGCAACGGTCGGTGACGACGTGCCGTCACTCGACGAGGTGCAGCGCAAGATCGAGGAGCGCTACGCCCGGGCGATGGGCACCGCCGAGCTCCAGGGCTCGACCGTCGAGGCCCGCATGCTCGAAGTAGAGCAGGCGTCGCTCAACACCGAGGCCCAGGCCCGCCTCAGCCAGATCAAGGCTCAGCTCGGCCTCGGCGATGCACCGGCGGCGGCACCCGCCGTCGAGGCACCCCAGCCGGGCGCGTCGGCGTAGGCGCCCGAATCCCTTCATGAGCGAACGCTTCGCGTCCCTCGTCATCATCTGCCGGGGCGTGCCCGGGCTCGGCGGTGCGCCGATCACCGCCAAGCTCGACGACACCCCGATCTTCCTCGGATGGGACAAGGCCGAGGAGTTCGTCGTGCCTGCGGGCGTGCACGGCCTCGACCTCTCCTATGAGCCGCTGCGCTGGCCGTTCGGGGCCAACAAGATCTCGAACTCGATCACCCTCAACGCCGGTTTCCGCTACACGCTGACCTACACGCCACGCGTCATCCCGACGATCCGGCCGAAGCTCACCATCGACGTCGACCGCTACCGCGGCTGAATCCACCGAAGGGCGATCGCGCCCGAGCTACTTCGAAGTGAGGAGCACGAGGTCGTCGGCGTGGACGATCACCACGGGCGCGTCGGCCGGACGGTCCACGTTGCGGGTGCCGCGCAGGGCGCGCACGGTGGCGGCGTCGGTGCGACAGAGCCCGCGGGCGAAGGGGTGACCGTCGGGGCCGGAGATCGAGACGATGTCGCCCTCCTCGACCGGCCCGGTGATGTCGACGACCCCGGCCGGCAGCAGCGACGCACCCCGTTCGGAAAGCGCCCGCTTGGCTCCGGCGTCAACAGCCACGTCGCCACGCGCGTCGCCGGCGAAGCCGATCCAGAGCTTGCGCGACGTGAGGTGACGGTCGAGGGGTGCAACCATCGTGCCGACACCATCGACACCATCGACGGCATCAACGAGCGCGTTGGGCCGACGCGCACCGGCGATCACGGCGCGGATGCCCGACACCGACGCAATCTTCGCGGCGCGCAGCTTCGACGACATGCCGCCGCTCCCCCGCGCCGATCCGGCGGACCCGGCGATCGCCTCGAGCTCCTCGGTGACCTCGTCGACGTGTCTGATCAGCACCGCGGACGGATCGGTGCGCGGATCCGCGGTGAAGAGGCCGGGGGTGTCGGTGAGCAGCACCAAGGCGTCGGCCCCGATGAGATGGGCGACGAGCGCGGCGATGCGGTCGTTGTCGCCGAAGCGGAGTTCGTCGTCGGCCACGGCATCGTTTTCGTTGACCACGGGGACGACGCCGAGCGCGAGCAGACGCGCCATGGTGTCGCGGATGTGGAGGTACTGGCGCCGGTCGAAGAACTCGTTCGGGGTGACGAGAACCTGGCCGCTGATGAGGCCGACCTCGGAGAAGGAGTCGTCCCATACCCGCATGAGGCGTGACTGGCCGACGGCTGACACCGCCTGCAGGGTCAAGATGTCGGTCGGGCGGTCGGCGAACCCGAGGGTTTCGATCCCGGCGGCGACAGCGGCCGAGGTGACGACGACGACACGGTCGCCCCGGTCTCGCAGAACACGAACCTGGGCGCACACGGAGGCGATGGCGTCACGAGCGATCACTCCGCGGGCGTCCGTCAGCGACGAGGAACCGATCTTGGCAACGACGGTGGTCATGAGAGTCCGAGTGATCCGATGCTGGTGGCGAGAAGACGGGTGAGGCGAGCAGCGAAGCACAGCGGAGAAGCGCAGCGCCGAAAAAGCAGAGTCCGAGTGAGGTCCGGTTGAATCGCAGAGGGGAGTTGGTCAACGAAGAACGCGCGCCGAGCGACGAAGCGCCACCGATGCAGTGCCGATCGTATTGCCGGAACGGTCCGGTGGTCCGCGCTATTCGATGTCGAAGGAGAACGAGCCGATCCGGACGAGGTCGCCGGTCTTGGCCCCGGCGCGCTGCAGTGTCTTCACGACGCCGAGACGGTCGAGCTGCTTTCGCACGTGGGCGAGGGCCAGTGGGTTGTTCAGGTCTGACACGGCGACGGCACGGTCGGCGGCGCGTCCGTGCACGGTCCAGGACCCGTCGTCGTTGCGGCTGACCTCGACGCCCTCCGATTCGGGGCGATGCACCACGAAGGTGTCCGACATCGGCTGCGCGGCGCGGGCTTCGGCAATGAGCGGGGCGAGGGCGATGAGCATCTGACGGAGGTTCTGCCCGGTTGCTGCGCTCACGAGGACGTCGGGACAGCCGGGCAGGAGGTGGGCGATCTCCTCCTCGCCGTCGAGCGTGTCGAGCTTGGTGCCGATCACGAGACGAGGACGTTCGAGGAGCTCCGGTGAGTACTCGCCGAGCTCGTGGAGGAGGATCTCCAGCTGCTCGGCCGGGTTCGGTCCGGCGCTGTCGACGGCACTGAGATCGAGCAGCACGAGCAGGGCGCGTGCCCGCTCCACGTGGCGCAGGAACTGGTGCCCGAGGCCACGCCCTTCGGCCGCTCCTTCGATGAGCCCAGGGATGTCGGCCATGACGAACTCGAAGTCGCCACGCGGGTCGAGCGGGGTGCCGAAGCGCTCGATGCGCACGACGCCGAGGTGCGGTTCGAGGGTGGTGAAGGGGTAGGCGGCGATCTTCGGCTTGGCCGCCGACACAGCCGAGATCAGCGTGCTCTTGCCGGCATTGGGGAATCCGACGAGCGCGACGTCGGCCATCAGCTTGAGTTCGAGGTCGAACCAGAACTCTTCGCCGACCTCGCCCTGTTCGGCGAAGTCGGGGGCGCGCAGACGGTTCGACAGGAACGATGCGTTGCCACGACCGCCCCGACCGCCGCTGGCGGCCCGCCACTTGTGGCCCTCGGTCGCGAGGTCGGCGATGATCACGCCGTCGGCGTTCTTGACCACCGTGCCGACAGGGACCGCGACGATGGTGTCGGCGCCGGTGCGGCCGTTGGCCTGCTTGCCCCGGCCGTGCTCACCGGAGGTCGCGGCGCGGTGCGGGTGGTCGCGGAACCCGAGGAGCGAGGCGACGTTGCGGTCGGCGACGAGCCACAAGTCACCGCCTTTGGCGCCGTTGCCGCCGTCGGGGCCGCCGCGGGGCACGAACGGTTCGCGACGGAACGACACACAGCCGGCGCCGCCATCACCGGCGCGCACGTGGAGCTGGGCTTCGTCAACAAATCCGCTCATGTGGTTCCTCCCTTCGTCGAGCTCATGGGTTCACTGCGGGCATCCGTGGGTCCGAGGACGCATCAGAACGCTGGGTCCGGAGTACGGAACGCGAAAACGGACCGACAGCATGCGCCGTCGGCCCGCATGTTTGTTCCGCCGGAGGCGGACGAAAAGACATCGCCGCCGGGGCGGGAGACCCCACACCCGCCGAAACGGGAAGGAGGTGGATCAGTTCGTCGTGACGTTGACCATGCGGCGGCCACGGCGCTCGCCGAAGGCAACGGTGCCGTCGACGAGAGCGAACAGCGAGTCGTCCGAACCCTTGCCGACGTTGACGCCGGGATGGAACTGGGTGCCGCGCTGGCGCACGATGATCGAGCCGGCCGAGACGGCCGAGCCGCCATAGACCTTCACGCCGAGGCGCTGGGCATTGGAGTCACGACCGTTGCGGGTCGAACCGCCACCTTTGGTCTTTGACATGAGTGCAAACCTCCGTTGAGTGCCGACGCGTGGGCGTCAGGCAGAAATTCCGGTGACGGTGACA
>JANMYF010000291.1:0-4463 GCA_031381685.1 Acidimicrobiia bacterium | reverse complement strand
GATGATGTCCGGCACGAACACGCCCTTCATGATCCACGGCACGATCGAAATGTTGTTGAAGCTCGCCGTGCGGATCTTCACCCGGAAGGGTCCGAGGCCACCCTTCGAGACGACGTAGTAGCCCATCTCACCGAGGGGGTTCTCGGTGGCGACATAGGTTTCGCCTGCGGTCACCTTGATGATCCGGGGAACCTTCGCCATGATCGGACCCGACGGGAGACCGTCGAGCATCTGATCGACCATCTTGGCGGCCTCGCGGGTTTCCTGGAGGCGCACCCAGTAGCGGGCGAACGAGTCGCCGTCGGGGTGGGTGATGACGTTCCAGTCGAGCTTGTTCCACACCAGCGGCGACGGCTGGTCGCGCCGGATGTCCCAGTCGATTCCCGACGCACGGGCGTTCGCGCCGGAGAGGCCGAAGTCCATCGCCTTGTCGACGGGGATCACGCCCACGCCCCGGCACCGCTCCTGGAAAATCCGGTTGCCCATGAGGAGCTGCTCGAGCTCGTCGCAGAAGGAGCGGACCTTGTTCATGACGGTCTTGGCCTCGGCGATCCATCCCTTCGGGAGGTCTTCCTTGAGGCCGCCGATGCGGTCGTAGTTCGGGTGGAAGCGTCCGCCGGTGGCCGCTTCGATGAGGTTGAGCACGTGCTCCCGGTCGCGGAAGGCGAAGAACACCGGGGTGATGGCGCCGAGCTGTACGCCCATGTCACCCAGAAAGAGGGCGACGTTGGCGATGCGGGCCATCTCGAACAGGCAGGTGCGGATCCACTGCGCCCGGGGAGGAGCCTCGATGCCCATTAGCTGCTCGGCGGCGAGGATGAAGGGAACCTCGTTGGCGAAGCTCGACAGCCAGTCGATGCGGTTGACGAGGGTCGTGATCTGGGGATAAGTACGAACCTCGGTGAGCTTCTCGTAGCCCCGGTGCATGTAGCCCATGTAGGGCTCGCATTGGATCACCTGCTCGCCGTCGAGCTTGGCGATGATACGCAGCGTGCCGTGGGTCGCGGGGTGCTGAGGTCCGATGTTGACGGTCATGCCGTCGTCGGTGGCGACTTCGACGTTGACCCGCATGTCGGAGGCCTGCGCGGCGATGTAGGCGGCCTGCTTCAGCTGTTCGGGGCTGTTCGCGCTGAACGCGGCGTCCGTCGTTCCCGGTTCGATGGTTGCGGTCACGCGCCCGCTCCTTGCATTCGGCGAACGGGTGTCGTCGGTCCAGCAGCCGTCTGGGTCGGGGATGGGCCGAGCTGAGTCATGGCGCCGAGCACGATAGTTCTCCGGTCCGGCATCACTCGGCTGCTTCCTCGTCGGCTTCACCGGCAATGGGCTCGACGTTGATGAGCCCCGGCCACGGCTTCACTTCTCGAGCGAGGAGCGGGAAGTCCTTGCGAAGCGGGTAACCCTCGAAGCCCATCGGAAGGTAGAGGTGGACGAGGTGGGGGTGTCCCTCGAACCAGAAGCCGAACATCTCCCAGGTTTCCCGCTCGTGCCAGTCGGCTCCGGCGAAGACGCCGGTGCTGGTCGGGACCGTGGGGTTGTTCTCGTCGAGATCGGCCTTGATCACCATGCCCCGGCGGGTCTGGGTCGAATACACCCGGGCGAAGACTTGGAATCGGGTGTCACCACCGGCCAGGCCGGTGACGAAGCCGGCATCGGCACGTGCCGGCTCCGGTTCGGACGGGGCGGCGTCTTCGTCGTCGGCCGCTTCATCTTCGACCGAGCCCCAGACGTTCTCGTAGCGGGTTGTCTGGAGCGGGGAGTCGAGCCAATCGAGGCCGGACAGGAAGCAGAAATACGTGAGACCGAGCTTGTGCTTGGCCGCAGTGAGCGCAGCGATCCACGAGGAGAGCGACACCCGGACCACGACGTCGTGGCGTTGGACAACGCCGTCGAGCACGCCGTCGCCCAGTTCGGCCCGGAGCGCGTCGAGATACTGCTGGGCGATGGAATCAACCGGGGAATCAACTGGCGCAGCAACGGGGGGAGCTTCGACAGACACGAGCGATCAGCCTACTCAGGAGATGAGAGGGGCGACCACATCGGCGGGGGACTTCCGGGCGGCCTCGACCGGGTTCGGCGGGCGCTCGCACGGCCGCGGGCTGACACGCACCGGACCACCGACTCGCGGCTACCGTCGAGCGAATGTCCGCCGTCGCCTCGCCGGGAGCCGCCGCAACGCTCGCTGCGACCCCGCCGCGGACTGCACCGGGGCACTGGATCCACGATCGCCGCACGGACGCCGTCATAACGTTTCTGTGGGTCCCGTTCAGCCTCGCCGCGGCCGCAGCGTACTCCTCGACTGCCGCGCTGGCCGTGGTCGTGGCGCTGACGTTGCTGACGTCGTTGGTCCACCAGCCGCTCACGCTCGGCCTCATCTACGGTGACCCGGCGCAGTTCGCCGTCGCCCGGCGAGTGTTCACCGTGTTCCCGTTCGTGTTGCTCGGCGCCGTGATCGTGGCTCGCTCGTTCAGTCTCACCCTCGTGGCGGTGATCGCCGGGTTGTGGAACGCCGAGCACACCCTCATGCAGCGTTACGGGATCTCGCGCATCTACGCCCGCAAGGCCGGCGAGACGGGACCGGCCCGGGAACGACCGATGCTCATCAGTTGGCTGGTGTTCGCGCTGTCGTTCGCCGCCGCCGATCCACGGACGACACGCCTCCTCGACCGCGTGGAGCTCGGCGCGACCAACGAAGAAGGAGTCCGGGTGCTCCAGACGCTTCGCCCGTGGGCGATCGTGGCGGTGATCGTGGCCGGCATGGTCGTGGTCTGGGCCACCACCCGTTGGTGGCTCGGTGAGCGGCAGGGAGGTCGGCGCGGCTGGAGCCCGAAACGGCGTTACCTCTTTGGTACCGCGCTCCTCTTCGCCGTGATCCTCGTCAATCCGATTGTCGGCCTCATCGGATACGTCGGATCGCACGCCCTCGAGTACTTCGTGATCGTCCACGGCGCGCTCGGGCGACGCTACGCCGGCCCGCAGGCGCAGCCGGGCGGCGTCGTCGGCCGAGTCGTGCGCAGTCCCCTCCGGGCGTCCGGGTGTGTCGTCGTCTACGTGGTTCTGGTGGGGATCGCTCTCGTCTCGGTGCAGAAGCTGGTGGACGCCGACATCGGTAACACCGTGCTCCTTACCGTCGGCGGGATGCACGTGTTCTTCGACGGCTTCATCTGGAAGCTCCGCCGACCGGTAGTCGCCCACAGCGTCGCCGCCGGCTGACGTCAGGTCGAAACCTTGCGCCGTGGCGACTCAGTTCGACCTCGTCACGCTCAACTGCGCCGATCCCCGCTCGCTGGCGAGGTTCTGGTGCGCCGCGTTGGATCTGCACGTCACCGAGGACGAAGACAACGGACGCTGGTTGGTGTTGTCCGGTGCGGACTCCATCCGGCGGCTCGGATTGCAGCGCACCGATGACGAACTGCAGCCCCGCATCAGCCACCTGTTCTCGGCTCGGATTCACCTCGACCTTCGCTGCACGACCCAGCAGTTCGACGCCGAACTCGCCCGCTTGCAGACGTTGGGCGCACGGCTTGTCGATCGGGTCCGAACCGAGTCCTACGGACGGATCGCCAACATGACCGACCCGGCGAACCACCCGTTCGACCTCTGCGCCTACGGCTGACGAGAGCCCCGCCATGGGCCGGGTACCCGGCCACGCCCGGCCGAGGGTCAGGACGTTCGTCGTTCGCGACCGGGACACACGGCACTCCTGCATCGACAGGCTGCATCGACATCGTGGTGACGGTCGGACGAGCACTCGGCTCGTGCCATACATAGGGGAAATCAACAATGACTCGAAAGAAGCTGGACCTCATTTTCAGCATCGGGGGCGTGCTCCTGGCACTGCTCCTCGTGGTGCTCGGCCTCGTCCTCCGCAACCAGGCGGACTTCGCCAAGTCGTACGTGCGCGACCAGATGTCGGCCCAGCAGATCAACTTCACGCCGGTGGCCGGTCTGTCCGACGAGGAGAAGTCGGCGTCCTGTCTCGTGAAGAACGCCGGGAAGCCGCTCGCGTCGGGCAAACAGGCGGAGTGCTACGCGAACGAGTACATCGGTTTCCATGTGAAGGCAGTCAATGGAGGAAAGACCTATTCGCAGACCAGTGGCGAGTCACGGGCGGCACGAGCGGCGGCGGAGAAGGCGCTCGCCGCTGATCCCGAGGCGCAGGCCTCCAAGGACCTCGACGCGGCGGCGAAGGTGCTGGCCGGCAAGACCGACACGCTCTTCAAGGGCGAGACACTCCGCGGGCTCCTCCTGACGAGCTACGGGTTCAGCATCTTCGGCGAGCGCGCCGGCCAGGCCGCAGGGCTCGCCTTCCTTGCCGCAGTGGTGCTTCTGCTGGCATCGGTCGCCGGATTCATCCACGGCATGCGCAAGGAGTCGGATCACCTGATCACCGCTTGATGCACGACGAAACGAAGATGGTGGTGCCCCGTCCGCCCGGTGCCGTATCGTCCGCCCGGCCCTTCGGC
>JANMYF010000289.1:0-19220 GCA_031381685.1 Acidimicrobiia bacterium | reverse complement strand
AGGTGCCACTTCCCGAAGCACGCCGTGCTGTATCCCGACATGCGAAGCACCTGCGCGACGGTGGCCGCCTCCGGAGGGATCGCACTGTCGTAGCCGGGGAACGAGTTGGCGATCTCGGTGATGCCACCCATGTGCACGCTGTGGTGGTTGCGCCCGGTCAGCAGAGCTGCCCGTGTCGGCGCACACAGCGCGGTCGTGTGGAACTGGTTGTAGCGCAGGCCCTGCGCGGCGATCCGGTCGAGCCCAGGCGTGGGGACGGGGCCGCCGAACGTACCGAACGAACCGAAGCCGACATCGTCGAGAAGGATCACCACCACATTGGGGGCGTCGGCCGAGGCGTTCGTGCCGCTGAGACGTTTCGGTGTCGAGTCTTTGATGAGTCGTTCGATCGCACCATCGAACGACGGCGATCCCTTCGGCAAGCGGACCAGCTCGCTCATGCGCGCAGTCCATCGACGTCGAAACTTGCCAATGCCCGCCGTGCAGCCACGACATCGCCCCTCACCACAATCGTTCCGGCGTCGATGGCGGCCGAAATGGTCAGTGCTCCGGTGAGCACATCAGCCCACGTCGACAGATCGCAGACGATCGACGCCATGGCGCCACGACCGTCGGTCGGGCACGCGACGCAGTTGCGGACGTGCAATCCCGTGCGTTCAACCCCGGGAAACTCCCAAGCAAGGTGCACGTCGATTCCCGACGCCCGATCGGGGTCGAGCATCACCCGCAGGAGATGGACGGTTCGTTCGGGTGGCGACGAGAGAATCTGTTTCCGGTTGAACCGGTGACGATAGAAGCGCGAGAAGTCGATCGTGCCTTCGAGCGTTCGGGAGCGGGTGAGGCACCAACTTCGTATGTTCGCTGACGTTGTCCGCTGCGCCACAGTACGGAGTGCGTCGGCGAGGAGTTGACGATCCTCGTCCGCTGCGAGGTTCGACTCGCTCTCGTCGGTCGCACGCACCAGCCAAGAACCGAGTTCGAGCGCCCACCGCACATCGTCCGACGCAAGCGCGTGGCGTGCCTGATCGCGTACGACGATGCGTCCACCGAAGCCGTCGATGAGGCGTCGGCAACGCTCTCCTGTCGGGAGGGGAAAGAGGTCGCCCTCGAACCCGTCGAAGAAGCCGAACAGACCGGTGCGGATCTGGCGGACGTGATGCTCAACCACGCCGTAGAACTGTGTCGTGAGGTAGTCCCGTTCGTAGAGCGCCGGAAGCCGGATCGATGCCGCAAGTTCGGGTCCCGTGAGACCTCGATTGATTGCCCGGACCGTTTGATCCCAGAGGAACTGCAAGGAATCGCGGTACTTCGTTACCCGGTCCTGGATCTCCTTCGCCCCGTTGATCGGCGGACCGTGCGCACCAGCGAGGTGTTCGGCCTCGAGCGAGAGCAGGTGGTCGAGACCGGTCAACAAGATCCTGGGGTCTCGGTACTCCTCGCCACGGATCGCGAACACGTTGAACAGAACCGGCCACACGAGGTTGTGCACAGCGAGCCCAACAGATGGGAACCAAAAGGTCACGGAGTCGTCGGCATCAGATGGTGCCGGAGTGACATGCACCTCGAGCCCGGCGACGCCGATCACGCAGGCGTGGTCGAATGTGCGGTCTGCTTCGACATAGCCAGGCGTGAACGGCGCATGTGCGGGGCTCCGGAAGAAGAGACCGAGACCGACGTTCACCACCCCGTCGGGGCCGTCAGGGGGCAGCTGCAACGCGAACTGCTCGACCAGACCGCGCGAGTACGCCGGGCCGATCTCGGAAGAGGTGCGGACCCGGTTCTCGGCGATGCGGGAGTGTCCCCACACCGGAATCGAACGCGACGGGTCCTCATCGAGAATCGCCTGCGTTCCCGACACGTAGTGGAAGTGGGTGTACATCACGGCGACGATGGGGGTCGAGGTGACCTTGCGAAGTTCGACCAGCGCGTCGGCCATCTCAGCGACGGACTCGCCGGTGTCGATGGCGATGATTCCTTCCGGCCCCTCGACGAACGTCTGGTTCGAGAGCCCATTGCCGACAAGACACCACACGCCGGGACGAAGCTCGTAGAACCGACGAACGAGGCGGTCGGAGTGGGCGATGTGTTCACGATGGGCGACTCGACCGTCAGCCATGGTGACGGTGTCGACCGAAGAAGACGAGAAGCTCGTGCTCGGACCGTTGCTCATTCGGCTCACCCTACGCACGTCGTCGTCGGCGCGTCGAGGCAGTGGGCGGGCAACGCGGCGGTTCGTGCGATGATGCCGTCCGTGAGGATCCGAGACACAGAACTGGCGATGGAGCGGCGGGGGGACGGGCCACTGGTGCTGTGGGGCCATGGCCTCATGCAGAGCAGAGCGAACGAGAACACTCGCCGTCTCTGGACCATTGCCGACGATGTGGTGGCCGCCGGCTTCGAGTTCGTCCGCTATGACGCACGTGGTCACGGGAAATCGAGCGGCACCGCGGACCCTACCGTGTACCAGTGGTCCTCGCTCGCCAACGACGCTCTCGACCTGCACAGTGAGCTGAGCGGCGAGCCTGTCGTGTTGGCGGGAGCCTCCATGGGTGCGGCGACCATGCTCCACGCCGCCGTCCGCCAGCCGACGGCGGCCCGAGCCCTGGTGCTCGTCATCCCCCCGACGGCGTGGGACACGCGGGCGGGGCAGCGGGAGCTCTACGAGAACTCGGCGTCGTTCGTCCGGGCCAAGGGCAAAGATCGCTACGTCCAAGCGGTACAGAAACTGCCGGTGATCCCGATACTCGCCGAGTATCCCGAGTACCGCTTGCTGCCACCCGACATCTCTGAAGAACTCCTTCCGTTCGTGCTCGAGGGTGCCGCCGCATCTGACCTTCCGCCGATCGGCGCCCTGCGCTCTCTCGACATCCCGTCGCTCATCCTTGCGTGGGACACCGATCCCGGCCACCCCGTCTCCACCGCGGAGACCCTGCATCGAACACTCCCCCGCTCGACCCTGCGAGTCGCGCAAACCGTCGCGGACATTCGCGGGTGGGGCGGCGAAGTGGTCGAGTTCCTCCGCAGTCTCTGAGCCGCCGCTCAGACGACTGCGCCAAGAAACCGGGTCGTCGAGCAGACCTACTTCACGTTGAACTCGCCGTACATGCCTTTCGTGAAGTGTGGCGCTCCGGTGGCGGCCCCGCCGACGGGGAGGAAGCACGCGAAGATGTAGGTACCGGGATTGAGGTTTACGATCGCTGATTTCGTCTCACCGGGCTTGTTGTCGCCGACGAAGCCGAGGAAGTCAACCCCGACCGGTTCCGGAGCAGAGAGCACCTTGAGAACGGGGTCTTTCTGGCTGGGCTGACGTCGCAGCAACACCATGTGGTGGGTCTCGCTCTTCGACGTGTTCTTGAGCGTCACGGTGGTGACACCGGCCTTGAGCGTCGTGCCCACGCCACTGAACTTGTAATCGCCGCCATTCACGGTGAGAGGCGCGTAACGGCAGTTCTTGCCGACCACTTCGGCGACCTTGCTGCTCGGCCCGAGGCCGGGGGTAGCACCCTCGGGATCGACTCCGGTCTTGACGATTCCTGCGGCCATCGTCCGCTGCGCGGTCAGATCTGCCTTGATCTCGGCCGGTGCGTCCTTGACCATGGCGTCGATCGACTTCACCAGGATGGCTCCATAGACTTTGTTCGCCTCCTTGTCGGCGGCGGTGTACGTCGACTGGTCGTTCGGCGTCTGCGGCAACGCGGCGGTGACGGCCGCGTTGGCTGCTCTGCAGAACGCGCTGCCTTTGCCGATGTTTGCGGCCCCGGCCCGGCCGGTCGAAATGACCGTCAGTCCAATCGTCGAGACGACCGCAGTCGTCGCTGCCAACCTACGTAGCGTGCTCACTGGCGGACCCCTTTCCGGGTGTTCCCCCCGGGCCAGGCGGACCGGAGTCGCTCGTTCTACACCTACGTGCTCTGTCCGCGTCGGGCTGAACCGCCAAGGCACCGAAGTGGCACAGTTATGCATGGCTCGCACCGTGGGCGACGAACGAAGCGACGAGGAACTCGTTGCCGCCGTCGTCGAGCGCGACCGGGGGGCCTTGCGTGAGTTGTTCGATCGACACGAACCGTGGCTCTCCGTCCGACTCGGCCGTCGTTGCGGCGACCGGAGCGTGATCGAGGAAGTCGTTCAGGACACCTTCGTGGTGGTGTGGCGGAACGCGTCGAGCTTCTCCAACGCCGGTCCGGTCGCTGCATGGATCTGGGGGATCGGCATTCGGACACTGCTCCATGCCGTGCGTCCGCGGCGACCGCTGATCGAGCGGCTCCGGTCCCAACGGTCGCCCGACGCCACGTCCGCCGAGGAGGAGCTACTCGTCGCCGTCGAACACGGTGACATCGGCGCTGCGCTGCGTCGTCTGTCACCCGAGCTGCGCTCAGTCGTGCAGGCGACCGTGCTCGACGGTCTTACCTGCGCCGAGGCCGGGCGACTCCTCGGCATTCCGAGCGGCACCGTCAAGACGCGCATGATGCGGGCGAAACGAGAACTTCGGGAGGCTCTGATATGACAACAACACATTCCTGGCATGTGACCAGCGACGAGCTGCGGGACTACGTCGCCGAGGCGTCTACGTCGTCGGCGGCGGACTCGATCGAAGCTCATCTGCTCGCCTGCGCGGACTGCCGTGCGTCGCTGGCGGCGGAGTGGCGGTCGGCCGAGTCGACCGCCGACGCAATGCCACACGCCGAGCGGATTTGGGTTCGTATCGCCGATCGCATCGACGAACCACGCTGGCCGTCGCGGTCGGCCAGCCGGACGCTTTACGTGTCCCTCGCCAGTCCGCCACTGCTGGCCGCGACCGTCGGCGTCGCCGCAGCCCTTCTCGTCGCCGTGGGAGTGGTGAGTGTGGCCTCTCCCCACTGGTCGCTGCCGGTGCTGCTCGCCTTCGCTCCCCTTGCACCGGTGGTGGCGGCCATCGTGGCATTCCAGCCGGGTAGCGATCCGGCCGGCCAGCTCGCCGAAGCCACTCCTCTTGCCGGTACGAGGCTTCCGCTGCTGCGAGCCCTACTCGCCACCGTCCTCTCGTTGGTGAGCGGCGTTGCCGCAAGCGCGCTCACCGCAATGCCGTTCGACCTGGTGACGCTGTGGCTTCTTCCGGGAATGGCCTTCGCCGCGATCATTCTCGCCAGCGCGACCTTGCTCAACCCGACCCGTGTCGCCGCGCCGCTGATGGCTGGTTGGGCGACGCTGGTCTTCCACTGGACCCTTGACCATCGAACAGGGCCGACGGCCGAAGCACTACGCGCGGTGATGAGCGACCGACAGACTCCCGGGCGGGTGCTGATCGGCGCCGCGATCACTGCCGTCGCGATTTGCTACCGGCGACGCGATGCCACTCCGGCGTGGAGGCTGTGATGGATCCCGAGCTCGCCTTCGCCGGAGTCCGCAAACGCTTTGGCAGTACCCAAGCCTTGGATGATCTGACGTGGGAAGGCGGCGGACAGGTCATCGGAGTTCTCGGTCCGAACGGTGCTGGAAAGAGCACTCTTCTCCAGTTGCTGGGCACGGTCCTGAGCCCCGATCAGGGTGACGTCCGGATCTTCGGACTTGACCCGTCCCATTTCACCCAGCGACTCGCGATCCGTCGACAGCTCGGGTACCTTCCCCAGACAGCGGGCCTCTACCCGGGTTTCAGTGCCTTCGACCTGGTCGACTACGTCGCGGTGTTGAAGGAGATCAACGACCGCGACACCCGACGCGAGGAGGTTCGTCGGGTGCTGGGTGCCGTGGGCCTCGAAGCAGACATGCACCGGCGAATCCGGAAGCTCTCGAGTGGGACGCAGCGCAGAGTGGCACTGGCCGCATCGATTCTCGGCAGGCCGCGGCTGCTCGTGCTCGACGAACCCTCGGCGGGGCTCGACCCGGAACAGCGGATCCGCCTCGAGTCGATCGTTCACCTGGCCCGATCCCATGGCACGGTCGTCATGTCGACCCACCACACGGAGGAGATCAAGGCGTTCTGTCAGCACGTACTCGTCCTTGATCGCGGACGGCTCCGATTCGACGGGACTCCAACAGCTCTCACTGCCACCGCGGCCGGGCGGGTTTGGGTCGATGACGAAGCCGACCCTCGGGCGTTGCGTTCGCGGGCCGGAAGTGGGGGCGAGGTTCGCAACATCGGCACTCCGCCTTCGGGCGCCGAGCTGGTCGAGCCCACGATCGAAGATGCGTATCTGTTGCTGATGATTCAGCCCGGTGTGGCGGCATGACGGCCCTCGATTCCCTCACGCCTCAACGTCAACTTGCTCGCACGACGTCGATACGCGCGCTCGCACGTCTCGAAGCGAGGCGATACGTGCGACGACTTGCGTTGTGGATCGGACTGGCCGGAACCGTGGCGTTCACCCTCCGGTCTGGCGCCAACGTCGGCGACTCGTGGTCGGGCCAAACATACGAAAACGCCGTGCCGCTGAGCTTCCTGCCGCTCATCATCGGTACCTTCATCGCCGCGTTACAGATCGGTGGAACAGACCGGTCGGCAAACCCCGCGGGCCCCGCAGAAGGAACTCCGCTCGGCGCCGAGCAACGCAACCTGGCCAGACTTGCCGGACTCGTCGTGCCGATCGCTCTGAGCATCCTGGTCATCATCGGAATCGCGATCGCGTCGAGGGTCGAGGGTGGCTTCTGGATCGGCGAAGCGCCACGACGAACCGACTCGGCCCTGCACTCCTTCGTCGAACTGATGCAACCTCCGTTGCTCGTCGCCGTCGCGGGCGCGTCGGGCGTTGCCCTCGGCCGAACTCGCCGCAGGCTCGCACCGGCGATGATTGTGGGGTCGGTCTTCTGGTTTCTCGCGGGCGGGTTTTACTGGGTCTGGAACATCGCCGGACTCCACTCGGTGGCCCTGGCCCAGGTTCAACCGATGCGGATCGACCTCCCGAGCACGACAGATCCGCTGCTGCTTCCCGCAGACTGGTTCGTCAGTCGACCGAATGAGTACGACGGTTGGCAACGGATATGGGTGCACCTGCCCACCGTTGTCTGGCACAACGTCTACCTGCTCGGTCTCGCTCTCGTGTGCAGTGGCATGGCAATCCGCGAAGCCCGCGGAGCGCGCCTTGCTCTCGGCGGGCTCGGCGTGACCGTTGTCGGGGTCGTCGCACAACTCCTCGTGTCACCCTTCTAACCGAATGGTTTGTCGAGCATCCTGAAGGGTCGTGACAAGGGCACTGACCGCGTCGGGGAAGGCGCGATCGGTCGAACGGCTGAACCCGAGCACGATCCCGTCCCTCACGGGCGCGGCGGGGAGGATCGTCGCAAAACGATGCTGACGGAGACCCCAGAGCGCGAACGCCCGGTTCGAGGCAAACTCCACGAGTTCGGCTTCGCTCACACCACCTTCGGAGAGGTATGCAGTCACGTGAAGTCCGGCGGCGATGCCGGTGACGTCGAACCACGGAACTCCGTCCCGAAGCGCATCGAGCAGGTATTCCTGTCGCTGTCGGTAGGTCCGCCGCATTCTCGCAACGTGGCGATCGAGCCCGCCACCATCGATCATTTGCGACAAGGCCGCCTGATCGAGGTTCGACACGCCCCCTCGGCGACCCTTCACCTCGGCAACCGGTTCGACAAGGTCGTTCGGCAGCACCAGCCAACCGATCCGCAGGCCCGCGGCAAGCGACTTGCTTACGGTCCCCGCGTAGATCACCCGGTCGCTGCCAAGACCCTGCAAGGCACCAAGCGGTTGGCGGTCGTAGCGGAACTCCCCGTCATAGTCATCCTCGACAATCCACGCCGAGTTTCGGCGAGCCCACTGGAGAAGCTCGCCACGACGATTGGGTGACATCGCCATGCCCAGCGGATACTCGTGCGCCGGCGTGACGAGAACCGCCGGGAGCTGCTCCGCCTCAAGGTGTTCAACGGATATTCCCCCTTCATCGACCGGAATCGGCACCACATGGAGTCCGGCATCGCTCAGCAGACGCGCGTGAAGCGGCATGCCCGGGTCTTCGATGCCGATCCGGTCAAGGCCAAGCCGTCGAAACGTTTCTGCGAGAAAGACGAGCGCGTTGGTGAACCCACCGAAGATGCTCACTCGTTCTGGTTCGAGGACAACAGCTCTTGTCCTCGACAGATACTCCGTCAGCGAGGCCCGTAATTCGTGGCGACCGCGTCGATCGCCGTATCCGAAGAGTTCGTCGGGGCTCACGTTCAGCGCTTCGTTCACGGCAGAGAGCCACGCGCGTCGGGGAAACGAACTTCGGTCCGGTTCACCTGGAATGAAGTCCAAACGCAGACCTCCCTGCACGATCGGAGGTCGGCGAGGTGACGAGGGCGGCGACCGGTGCACTGAGCCGACGGAGGTTCCGGATCCGCGGTTGGCGATCAGGTAGCCCTCCGCGACAAGTTGCTCGTATGCCGCGACCACGGTCGCGCGAGCGAGTCCCAGATCGTGAGCGAGCGTGCGCGACGACGGCAGGCGGGTGCCCTCGTGCAGTTGACCGGACAGGATCACCCGGCGCAGCGCCTGTTCAACTGCGGCTCGGCGTCCAAGCCCCGTCGACAGATCGAGCTCCAACAGAAGACTGCGCACACTTGCCTCACCCCAACGGAAGTGGACTGGAATCGTAGGTCCGAAGTGGACTTCTGTGCTAGACCAAAAATCCGTACCCTCGACGAATGCAACTTGCCGTGCGCAACAACCAGGAACTTCCTCGCTGGGTTCGAGTGGGATCGATCGTGACGATTGCCGGTCCGCAACTCTTCACCGGCGCGTGGGCAGTAGTCGCGCCCCACCACTGGTTCGACCATTTCCCGGGGCTCGGACCGTTGCTCGTAGCGGCAGAACCGCCATTCAACGCCCACCTCGCCAGCGATGCGGGAGCCGGATTCCTGGCCGCCGGCGTTGCGGTAGCGGTTGCGGCGACGCTTGGACGACGACTGCTTATGTTGTTCGCGTTGGGGATCTACGCCGTCGGCGGACTGCCGCACGTTCTCTACCACGTGATGAACCCCGCGCCGGGGTTAAGCGACGTGGAGAACATCGTGAGCGTCGGGATGCTGGCGAGCGGACTGGTCGCGGCGGGCGTCTTGGTCTGGTGCACCCGAAGGACCGCGCCAACGCAGCGCGATGAACCACTGAGCAAACGTCAGTCCGCAACCTTCTCGTGAACCGAAGCGATCGCTGACAGGCACAGACGAACAGACACCGCAGATGGACGATCCGTCCACGAGCACTTCGTGATGTCGACCGAAGGGATGCACGAATGGACGCAGTGGCAACGCCGCTTCTCGGGGATGGTCCGCAGCGGACGCAAGCGGGCTCGGATCAAGACTCGCTGCCGGGCTCGATAGCTCGAGCGGTCCTCTACGGCGCTGCTTGGGGCGGGGCGGCACGCCTTTGGATGCGGTTCATCTCCGAAGATCCCGAGTTCACCATCGCGGGAACCAGTTTCATCATCGCCATACCGACCGTCATCGCGTTGTGCGGCGTGCTGGCGAGACGAAGCGTCCGCTGGCGGCCCCTTGTGCGGCGACCATCGCGAGCGATCGCAGCCTTCTCGACGGTTCTCCTCGGTGTTGCGGCGGGGATCCTGATGATGCCGACCCTCCTTCTCGGTGGTATCGCCTGGGCGAACAGAAGGCGCTTCCCGCCGCTCGTACTGGTGCCCATGGCACTGTTCGCCTGTGTGCCGATCCTTGCTGTCGTCCAGGAGATCCCGGATGGCAGCAGATTCCTCCCGGCGTTCGCCGCCTACCTGATGCTTCTCGCAACCTTCATTCCCGTGTACGCCCGCATCTACAACCCCGTCCGAAAGGGATCGTCATGACTACACAACACCCCACCTCGACCTTGACCAGACTCTTGATTCGGTCACGACTACGGTCGCGTCGCACCCTTCTTTTATTCAGTGCACTTGCTATTTGTATGTTCGCGCTTCTCTTCACAGAAGCGAGGAGGGCGAGCTCGGCGGAGGTCATCGCCAAGGCCAACCTCTCGCTGGCCGATGGAACCACCATCGGGACGGTCACGTTTCTTAACGAACCCGGCGAGGCATGGACCGTCGTACGCGCCGCGCTGAAAGCTCCGCCCGCCGCGACCAACGTGAGGAGCTTCCACGGGTTCCACATCCACGCCAACGACAATCCGGTAAACGGCAACGATTGCGTGGCTGACCCAAAGGCAGCCTCGAGCACGTGGTTCGTATCGGCCGACGGGCACTGGCGTCGCAGCGTGGAGGACAGCCACGGTGATCACGCCGGTGACATGACGAGCATTTACCTCAACCGCGACGGGCGGGCACGGCTGGAATTCACCATCGACCGTGTCGTCCCCGGAGAGCTCTTCAATCGCGCCGTCATCGTGCACGCCGGCCCCGACAACTTCGGCAACGTGCCGATCGGCGCCCTCGCCACCCAGTACAGCGCCAACGCGGGCGATGCCATCGTCGCCACCCGAAACACCGGCAACGCCGGCGATCGAATCGCCTGTGGCACGATCGAGATCATCGGTCGCTGAAGAAGGCATTGCGAGCGTTGTTCGATCGAAGGACCGTGGTTCCGTGTTCTGGGGACGCAGCGTCAGCTTTCGACGAGGAAGCCGATTCTGCACTGACGCGGTTAGTGCTCTGACGCGGCGACCGTCCCGGGCCTCGGAGGCAGCCGGGACGGTCGGTTCCTTCGCAGGCGAAGGCGTCGGCCGCTTCGATATCCTTTGCGAGCATCGCTGAAACCCGCGAACGAACACCTTTCCGCAGCAATGTGATCGGGGGTGAGGCGAACGTGATCACTTTTGCTGCATCGCTGCGTTTGCTGCAACGCTGCGATGGGCATCGGTAGACGATGAACGGTCTCACGCTGCAGACGTCGCCCCCACCTCATGGATCGATCCCGGTCCCCGAGCCATCACCCCCACCGTTTCCGCCCAATCCCGGCGATCCTGTTCCGCCGATGCCGCCGTCGCCAGATCCACTACCCTCACCACATCCTCCTTCGCCTGGCCCGCCGATTCCTTCGCCGGTTCCACCCGGTCCCGGCGATCCCGTCCCGCCCGTTCCGTCGCCTCCGTCGCCGGTTCCGCCGAATCCGGATCCTTTGGAGCCCCTCCCTGTGATCAGCGCGTCGCCTTTGTCGGCCCGCCGATCTTCAGGGGCTGACAGGTACGACGCGCCGTGATTTGCCGACGGCCCATCTGAGTAGGGATCGACATGTTTCTGACGAACGCGGATGGGTAGGACCTCTGCATGGCCTACTGGTACAACGTCATCACGAAGAGCGTCGAGACGGACGACAATCGCAGCGGAAGCGCCGACGTGCTCGGTCCGTTCGAAACGCGAGAGGCGGCGCAAGCCGCGACGGACAATGCGCACAGACGCGCCGCGGCCGCAGATATGGAAGACGCCGCGTGGTCTGACGGTGGAACGAAGACGGATTGACCAACCCCGCCGAGCCTGCACAAGACTCACGGCTGCGAGTCAGTCGGGTCCATGGAGGACTTTGTCGGCCGAAACGCAGCCAGGCATGTCAGTCCCTCCTCAGCCAAACCCCCATCGAGCAATTCCGTATCGTCGATGCATTCGTCTTCGAATTGTCAACGGTCGAAATGCCGGAGGTCCGAGAGCGAATGCTGGCGAACCTCCGCAGTGTCAGCGACAATCTTGCCCGGCTAATAGCCGGTGGTCTCGGCATAGCGGATCTTCCCCGAGCGGCGAAAGTCGTCACAGGTACGATGGTTCTCTCCGCTACCCACTGTTCGACCCGAACGAAGGCATCCGCAGGTGACGCAAAGACGCGAAACCGATAGTTTCGGCCCCATCGAAATCGACAGCGAGCGGTACTGGGGCGCGCAGACGCAGCGCTCCTTGGAACACTTTGCCGTCGGTCGGTCACGATTCGTTTTCACGAGGCCGGTGATCCGGGCGCTCGGGCAAGTCAAGCGAAGCGCTGCGCTCGCGAACGGCGAACTGGGGCTACTTCCTGACCAGGTCGTCGACGCGATCGTTCGTGCGAGCGACGAGGTCATCGATGGGCGGCTCGATGCTCACTTCCCGCTCGTGGTGTTCCAAACGGGTTCAGGCACTCAGACGAACATGAACGCCAACGAAGTCATCGCGAACCGTGCGAATGAACTCCTTGGTTCGAGTCGCGGGTCCTACCATCCCGTTCACCCGAACGACCACGTGAATCGAAGCCAGTCGTCGAACGATGTGTTCCCGACCATGATGCATATCGCCATCATCGACCAGATCACGGTCCAACTCGATCCTGCGGTAGCCGCGTTGACGCGGACTCTCGACGACTTGTCGCGGCGGACGATGGATGTGATCAAAGTCGGTCGAACCCACTTGCAAGACGCCGCCCCGGTCGCGCTCGGACAGGAAATCGGGGACTGGGCCGCCCAGATCGACTATGGATGGAACGGTGTGGCGCGTGCGCGTGAAGCGCTCTATGACGTCGCTATCGGGGCAACCGCCGTCGGCACCGGCCTCAACGCTCCGGCGGACTTCGGGGCACGCGTTGCGGCGATTCTCTCGAAATCAGGCTCGGGCGCCTATCGCCAGGCGGAGAATCTCTTTGCGGCTCTTTCGAGTCATCATGCTGTCGTCAACACGAGCAGCGCGCTGAGAACCCTGGCGAGCGCTCTGATGAAGATGGCGAACGACGTGCGTTGGCTGGCGTCGGGGCCGAGAGCGGGGATCGGTGAGATCGTCCTTCCGGAAAACGAACAGGGATCGTCGATCATGCCAGGCAAGGTCAACCCAACCCAGGCCGAGGCACTCTTGATGGTCGTCGCGCAGGTTTTCGGGAATGATCTCACCGTCGCGCTTGCCGGCACGCAGGGCAACTTCCAGCTCAACGTGATGAAGCCAATACTGCTGCACAACGTGCTCGAATCCATAGACCTCCTCAGCGATGCCTGCCGAATGTTCGATGTTCATTGTGCTTCGGGAATCGAGCCGAATCGTGAGGTGATTGCCGAACATCTCGACCGCTCGCTCATGACCGTAACCGCAATGGTCCCGCACATCGGATACGAGGCGTCCGCCGCAATCGCAAACCACGCGCGATCGAACGATCTCGATCTCCGCTCCGCGGCGCTAGCCCTTGGCGTGACTGCATCTGACTTCGACGCCTGGGTGGTCCCAGCGTCGATGGTCTCCAACCAGCAGACAGACTCGGTGCAGCACCCGCGGACTTTTGCGGGGCCAACGTGATTGCGGCAGCCCATCGAGTGCCCGAGATCGGGGCGTACGTCGCGACATCAGATGCGTTCCGCAACGACCTCGAAATTGTGCACCGAGTTCGCCCAGCGTCCTAGGAACCCAGTTTCCTCGGCGGAGGTCATGTTTGGCCTTGCCGGACATGGGGGACTGACTCTGGCATGACCAACGCGAATTGGACCCACGACGATGGGGCGACGCACGAGCCCCCGCCAGGGGCGCCCGAAACTCCACCGACAAGACCGCCGCGCCCCAACGATCAAGGTGGAGAACCCGAGGTGGAAATCGATCCTGACGCTCCCGGAAACTGGATCGTGGACCCGTCGACATCTCCAGTGGAACCAAACGAGCCTGCCTGATCGAGGCCACCGCGCCAGGCCATGTCTATGCGCCCCTGCAGGACGTGTCACCCGTGCCAACTCCGAGAAAGAACCGACCCGGCAGCAGGAGTGCCGTCGTCGCTGCAGCCTGAGCGACAGTCGCCGGATGCGTTCGCTGAATGGGGCATGTCACGGCGGTGTGACCTTCGGGAAAGAGCCGGGAGCTCAAGTGTTTGAGATGCATCGCAACCGTGAAGAAGTTCTCTCTATGGGGCCGATCAAATCATTGTGGGGGTCGATTCAAGGCGACCCGAAGTTCATGCGGGCGGTGAACGGCTGGCTCACGATCTTCTGGATAGCCATGATTCCCGTATCCATCGTCACCGGTTGGGTTTCGTCGGTGCAATACGTCTCGGCGTGGTCGTTGTGGGCGCTCGTGTCAGGCCACTGGTCAGCGTGGCAGGCGGCGAGGGGTAGAGGTCGAGCAACAACGAGAAGCCGATGCACTCGAGGAACACCCGATCGAGGCGCGAGTCGTCGAACGCCTCGTCGAGGAGACGACCATCGAACGCAGCAGTGGGTGATTCGTCGAAGGCGGTGAGATCGGCCCCTCGGTTCCGGCGAGACCGGGCAGCCACCTGTTCGGCGTGCGAAGCTGCTCCATGCCCGAATCACCGAGCGAGCTCCTCGACCGACTCCTTGCCGCCATCGAACGATGCGACGTCGACACCGTCCTACGGGTCTACGCCGATAACGCCAAGATTTGGCACAACTACGACAACCTCGAAGTCACGGCGTCGGACAACGCCCGCCAGATCCGGTGGTTCTCAACTCGCCTCGCCGGAATGAAGTACACCGACATCCGACGCATCCCGTTCACCGACGGCGTCGTACAGCAACACGTCCTGCGTGGGACGGCGCCCAACGGGGACCCCGTCGAAGTCCACGCGATGCTGAAGATCGACGTTCACCATGGTCGTATCGCGCGCCTCGAGGAGTATCTCGACCCGGCTCAGGCCGCGAGCCTTTCGCTTCCGGGACCGACTGTGTCCTGAGGTTCGCTCGTTTACCGACGTACCGATAGCTTCGAATGATGTCCTCACCGCGCCGAATCCGTGCCGTCGTGTTCGACTTTGGCGGTGTGCTCATCACTACGATCACGAACCAGGTCGGCGCACTCGCGACCACTCACGGCGTGCCGATGACGACGATGCTCCAGATCCTCCTCGGGCCTCACGAGAGCGGCCAGCACCCGTGGCATCGCGCCGAGCGAGGTGAACTCGCCGTCGCGGCGATCCAGGAGGCGCTCCAGCCTTGGGCGGATCCACACGGCGTGACACTGCGCGGCAATGAGATCGACGCGCTGCTCTCGGCCGGTGGCTACACGACCGTCCCGGAGATGAACGCGAAGGTCGCGCAGCTCAAACGCGATGGTTTCCTCACCGGGCTCCTCACGAACACCTTCGCCGAGTTCCGGCCGACGATGGAGCGCGATCTCCACTTTCCCGACTTCACGCACGTCGTCGAGTCCTTCGCTGTCGGCAGCCGCAAGCCCGAGCCGCAGATCTACGAGGCGACACGCGAACTCCTCGGCGTGGAGCACGGCGAAATCCTGTACCTCGACGACTTCGCCCAGAACATCGCGACCGCTCAGTCGTTGGGGTGGTCCACCATCCATGTCACCAACCCCGTCGCCGACGTCGCCCGTATCGACGAGGTCGTTCGAGAGACGTAGGGGACGGTTTGTCCGAACACGCCGACGCTACGTAACGTGAGCCGAGACGTCCCGCACGGGGACCGGCCGAGGAGTGGACCATGGGGATTTGCGACGGACGGGTAGCAATTGTGACGGGGGCAGGGCGCGGCATCGGTCGAGAACACGCGCTCTTGCTTGCCAAGGAAGGTGCCATGGTCGTCGTGAACGACCTCGGCGGCGCGCCCGACGGGAGCGGCACCGATCTCACCCCGGCGCAGCAGGTGGTCGCCGAGATCGAAGCGATGGGCGGAGCGGCCATCGCCAACGGCGACGACGTGAGCAGTTGGAGCGGGGCCGAGCACATGATCAAGCAGGCGGTCGAGACTTTCGGCGACCTCCACGTTCTTGTGAACAACGCCGGCATCCTCCGTGACCGCATGCTCGTCAACATGACCGAATCCGAGTGGGACGCCGTAATCCAGGTGCATCTCAAAGGCACGTTCGCTCCAGCCCGCCACGCCGCCGCCTACTGGCGCGAACAGCACAAGGCGGGCAAGGAGGTCGACGCCCGCATCATCAACACCACCTCGGTGTCGGGAATCTACGGCAACCCCGGCCAGACCAACTACGGGGCGGCGAAGATGGGCATCGCGTCGTTCAGCATCATCGCCGCGTTGGAGCTCTCCCGGATCGGTGTCACCGTCAACGCCATCTCCCCCGGCGCGCTCACCCGTCTGACGGAGAACCTCATGGGTGAGGTGAACGACAAGCTGCGTGAGACGCGCGGCCCCAACTGGATCGCGCCGATCTGTGCGTGGTTGGCCAGCCCGCTGTCGCGCAACGTCACCGGCCGCGTGTTCCAGGTTGCCGGCGACGAGATCGCCATCGCCGAGTCGTGGCACAAGGGTCCCGCCGGGCTGAACACACTCGACCCCGAGGCCCTCACTCCCGTGATCGCCGACCTCATGGCCCGCGCCCGACTCAACGCGGACATGGGCGGCCGGGACGCCGAAGGGCCGGGGCGGCCCGGCCACACGATCTGACGCTGCGTTCGCTCGCGTTGTCGGGCGTTGGGTCGCTCCGGGAGCGACCAGGTCCACAAGAACGCCGGGCTGTGCCGGTACTAGCTTTGCGGCGATGCCGATACCACCGATTCACTACGCCGACAACAACGGCGTGTTCATCGCGTATCGGACCTTCGGCGAGGGCGACGACGTGATCATGACGTCGAGTGCCACGCTCACGATGGAGACCGTCTGGCCTTGGGTGAAAGTGGTCGGGGAATCGGCTCGTGTTACGTGGTACGACAAGCGCGGAACCGGGGCGTCCGACGGCGCGGCGAACTTCTCGTTCGAGGAACGCGTCGATGACATCAGAGCAGTGATGGACGCCGCCGGCATCCAGTGCGCGCACCTCTACGGCGCGTCGGAGGGTGGACCGCAGTCGGTGATCTTCGCCGCGAGCCACCCCGATCGGGTGAAGTCGCTGACGCTCTACGGCACGTATCCCTCATTCATGAAGCGCCGTGACCATCCGCATGGATGGGACATGACGCTGAGCGAATACGGCCGGTTCGTGGACCGCATCGTGGCGAGCACCGCAGGTGACCCCGAGGCAATGCGGTGGTTCTGGGACCTGTGGGCGCCCACGCTCGCTGCCACTCCCGGATTCTTCGAAGTGATCTCGGGCACGAGTCGGACGACCAGCCCAGGGGCGACCCGGCTCATCTGGGAGGCGATGTACGAAGCAGACGTTCGATCGCTGCTTCCCGCCATTCAGGTTCCCACGACCGTGGTGCACTGCACCGGAGACCGGGTCGCCTCGATCGAGGGGGCCCGCTATCTCGCCAAGCACATCCCCGGAGCGAAACTCGTCGAGATCGATTCGAACGATCACTTCGTCCTCAACGTCTACCCCGAGATCGTGGCAGCGATCCACGACCACATCGCCAGCAGTGGCAATCGTTCGACTGGAGTGTCCGAGCGCCGGCTCTTGACGGTGTTGTTCACCGACATCGTCAACTCGACGCCGACCGCAGCACGGGCCGGGGACCGTGCTTGGACCGAACTGCTTGACCGACACGACGCGATTGCGCGCGGTCTCGTCGCGTCACACCAGGGTCGGCTGGTGAAGACGACCGGCGACGGTCTCGTCGCAACGTTCGAAGGTCCGAGCCGCGCGGTGTCGTGCGCATCCGCAATGCATCAGGCGATGGCCGAGCTCGGGCTGCCGATTCGCGCCGGCATCCACGTCGGCGAGATCGAGATCCGGTCCGATGACGACATCGCCGGGATGGGCGTGCACATCGCCGCCCGCATCGCCGGCCTGGCCGGCGAATCCCAAACGGTGGTTTCGCGGACCGTGAAGGACCTCGTCGTCGGCTCCGCGTTCCGCTTCGACGACCTCGGCGAACACGTGCTCAAAGGTGTCGACGAGCCCTGGCAGTGTTACACGCTGTCGGAGTGACGCCAGGGACAACTCCTGGCCACTCTCGTTGGTCGCCGATCTCGGCGACACGCTTCATTCCGTAGCAAGCTTTGCTCGGACAACCGCACGACCCGGAGGACCAACATGGCGCTTGACGACTATCTGGTATCCGAGGTCCGGCTGGATCACGCCGACGGACACATCACTCGCAGGGAGGCGTTGCGGCTTCTCGGACTGCTTGGCGTCGCCAGTTCGACGGCAGCGATATGGCTGGACATCGACGCCGCCGCAGCAGCATCGAGAACCACCAAGAAGACGACAAAGAAGAAGACGACGAAGAAGTCGACCGCGACCACGTCCACCGTTGCCGCCACCTCAACGCCAACGTCGACTGGCACGTCGGGCTCGATGGGGAACCTCGTGCCGAATCCGCAAGCGGTTGTCGCTCGACCCATACGGTTCGCCGGACCCGCAGGCGAACTTCGTGCCAGCTTCTGCGCTTCCGTCGCCCCGCAAGGTGGGGTTCTGATCATCCACGAGAACCGTGGGTTGACGAAGCACTTCCAGGACCTACCGACGCGCTTCGCCCGTTCGGGGTACAACGCACTCGCCATCGATCTCGCATCGCGCGCCGGAGGGACGGATGCTGTGGCGTCGCAGATGCCGGCGCCGCTCGCGAACCTCAGCACCGCCGAACTCGTCGCCGACATGACCGCAGGCCTCGACCAACTCGAACGACTCACCCCCGGCAAGAAGCTCGCCATCATCGGCTTCTGCTTCGGCGGTGGAATGGTCTGGAACATGATCAACGCTGGCGACCCGCGCCTCGCCGCTGCCGCGCCCTTCTACGGCGTCGGACCGGAGGGTGCGGACTTCAGCAAGTCGAAAGCTGCCGTGCTGGCGATCTACGCCGAGCTCGATGCGCGCGTGAACGCGAATCGACCAGCGATGACGGCGACACTCGAGGCGGCGAAGCTCAAACACAAGGTCCTCACCGTGCCCGGCGTCGATCACGCCTTCTTCAACGACACCGGCCCGCGCCACGACCCGAAGCGGGCCGACGCGGTGTACATGACGCTCTTGGAATGGTTCGAGACCTACCTGCGCTGAGCCAGACGCCCGTGCGCGGGCCCGGTCAGCAGGACTCACCGTCGGCGATGTCGTTTTGCTGAAGACGTCGACCGTGCCGGTTCTCGACCGCGCCCGGATCTACCTCCCTGAAGGACGTTGTGAGCGACGGCGACGGCCGAGGTCTGCCGTTCGTACACTTCGCTCATGCCCATGACCACCATCGATCCCGCGACCTACACCCGGACGCGCCGATCGCTCCACCGTGTTGCCACGCATGTGCTCGCCCAGGCGCGCCACGCCGAGCGTGGCCGCATCGGACTGCGGGTGCTGCCCGGTGGCTTCGGTACGCCGATGTTCGGGACAAGCGAGAGCATGCTTCGGGTGGCCGGGCATCGGCTCGTCCGCGAGTGGCGAACCGATGACGGTTCGCACAGCGCGACGTTCGATCTCGAAGGTGCGACCTTGCGCGAGGCGGCCGCGTTTGCCGGGGTGAACCTCGACCCCGGGTTCTCGGTCGGCCACGACACGCCCGAACTCGGCCCAATCGAT
>JANMYF010000255.1:0-15921 GCA_031381685.1 Acidimicrobiia bacterium | reverse complement strand
CCTTCGAGGCTCAGGTCCTCCGCAATCGGCTCAGCATCACCAGTCATCCAGCAAGCATGACACGCCGAGCCCAATGGTGACAGTGTTCACTGGCGCAATATGTTGGCAGTGTTTACTGTGATTGTTACGGTATGACCATGACAGTATCCACTGCAATAAAGGCGGCCCAACTGACGGCGGCCTCCGAACGACTCACCATGGACCCGTTTCGCGACGTCGACTGGAGCATCGAGGTCTGCGACGACTCCGTCTTTCACCTTCCCCCCGAAAAGCTTCCGCTGTTCGGGACGCGCCAATGGGAAGCGATGACCGAAGCCGAACGCCGGACCTACAGCCGTCACGAGTGCGCATCGCTCAGCGCGGCCGGCATTTGGTTCGAGAACAAGCTGATGCAGATCGTGCTCCGCCACCTTGCTGAGCTCCCGGTGACCGACCCCTCGCACCGCTACCTTCTGATCGAAATCGCCGACGAGTGCCGCCACTCCACGATGTTCGGGGAGTACATCCGTCGTGCGGGGACTCCCACGTACGCTCCGACCGGCGGAGCGGACCTCGGCGACGTCGATCGTCTTCCCGGAGGGCGAGCGATGGGGTACCTGCTCATCCTCGCGGTCGAGGAGCTGCTCGACATGTGCAACCGGGCGACGATGCGTGACGACACGCTCCATCCCGTCTCCCGTCAGATCGCGAAGATCCACGTCCTCGAGGAGGCCCGGCACCTGAGCTTCGCAAAGACCTTCCTCCTCAACGTCTGGCCCACGCTTCCCGCCGACGAACCGGCCGACGCAGCCGCGCTGGCACCCGCAGCCGTCGGGTTCGTCGCCGAGCTCATGGTGAATCCTGATGTCTACCGAACACTCGGCATCGCCGACGGAGCAGCCGCGGCGCGGCGCAACCCGGCCCATCAGGCGCGAATCGTTCGCGATCTCTCGAAGCTCGTCGGCTTTCTCGAGGAGCTCGGAGTGATCGACGAAGAGAACTGCAGTGCGTGGGTGGAACGCGGCCTGACCGTCGAAAAAGCACGGTTACCGTCTTGTCCATGAATCTTGACATCAGAAAGATCGTGTCGGTCGTGGAAACGACCCGGGTGGAGATGGGCTATCCCGTGGAAGGAATGCGCCGCAAGGTCGCTACGGGGGTGGTGATGACCAACCCGTACGCCGGGCGCTACGTCGATGACCTCACACCGCTCGTCGATCTCGGTGCCGAACTCGGCGCAGTGCTGATCGATGAGGCCCTGGCCGCCCTCTGCTGCGACGTGAGCGAGGTCAGCGCCTACGGCAAGGCGGCGATCGTCGGTGTCGACGGAGAGATCGAGCATGCAGCGGCCCTCATCCATCCACGGTTCGGCGGACCGGTCCGAGCACGGCTCGGCAAGGGGCCGGCGATCATCCCGTCGACGAAACTCCTCGGGGGTCCGGGAACACGCATCGTTGCGCCGATCACCAACTGCGATGACATCTGGTCGTTCGACGAGATGGATGCGATCGCCTTCTCCGTCGACGACGCTCCCCGTCCGGGCGAGGTCGTAGCCATTCTTGCCCTCGCCGTCGGTGGACGTCCTCTGCACCGGATCGTGAAGGCGTCATGAGCTTCAAGGCCGTGATCCTCCTGTCGCGTCGCGACGATATGACTGCCGAGGACTTCCGCCACTGGTGGCTCGAGGAGCATGCGCCCCTCGCATCGCAGCTTCCGGGTGTCCGCCGCATCACCTTCAATCTCGTCGACGACGCAACCGACATCGACGGCGTCTCGGAACTGTGGTTCGACAGCCGGGACGATTTCGACGCGGCATACGCAACCGACCTCGGCAAAGCAGTTGCGGCGGACTCGATCGCCCACGTTCGCAGCCGGACGCGCCTGTTCGTCAGCGAACACGCGATCCTCACCTGACTTTCGGCCGGCGACGATGGGCCCGAACGGCCCTACGGCGGACACGTGTCGGATGCCATTGTCGAAGCCATGAACACAAACACTGACTCTGGTTGGAACGAAGTTGGCGATCGTCTCGGCAGCCTCGGATTGAAGCTGAAGTACCACGCCGAACAGGCTGCGGGTGCGGAAGGCACCACGGTCAACGATGCGCTCGACAACATACGCGAAGCCATCGAGGACGCCTTTGCGGCACTTCGAGGCGTTGTCACCGATCCCGCGATCCGAGACGACGTGAAGAGCGTCGCCGACGGCGTCGCTCAAGCGATCTCGTCCACCCTCCGAGAGGGGTTGAAGCATCCTGGCTCCATCGTGAAGCGAGCCGCATCGAAGAAGGCAGCCCCGGCAAAGAAGGCCACGGTGGCCAAGAAGGCTTCCCCGGCAAAGAAGGCCACGGTGGCCAAGAAGGCTTCCCCGGCGAAGAAGACTGCGGGGGCCAAGAAGGCCACATCCGCGAAGAAGGCCGCACCGGCGAAGAAGAGCGCAAAGCGCTGAGCGATGCGGGAGTTCGTGGTCGACGCGCGGCGTCTGGCCGAGGCGAAGGAGCACTTCCGGGAAGTGATCCACAGCTCCGACCAAACGCAGATCGGGGTGATGGTCGTCGCACCGTTCGAGGAGTTCGCCGAGGAGCCGGCCCGTTCTGATCTGGTGCTCGTAGTCGTCAAGGGCAAGGCAGCCCTGACCATGGACGACGACGAGTACCCCTTGGCGAAGAGTTCTCTTGCCCTGATCCGCGCCGGAACCGGCTACGCCGTGCACAACACGTCGAAGAAGACGCTCCGCATGATCACCATCAGCTCGCCTCCGATGCTTGCGGCGCGGGGCGCCGTTCGAAAAGCCTCGGCGTCGAAGAAGTAGGACGGCGGGCATCAGAGCCATCCCATCGGCGGGCGGTTGCAGGCACGTTTGCCGAGTTGGACCACGATTGCCGAGTTGGCGCGGTCGTCAACCGGACATCGTGGCCGCAACCGGAGTTCTTGCACCCCGAGGCTGCTATCTCACGCGAGGGTCGGCGACCCGCGGGACGCGCAGCGACACGACGGTGCCGTAATCGTTTCGGAAGGAGATCACCCCACCGAGCTCCGTGGTCACGAGGGTTCGGACGATCGACAGTCCGAGACTCGACGACGTCGCCAGTGAGAAGCCCTCGGGAAGCCCGACGCCGTCATCTCGGACCTCGACGTCGAGGCCGGTGGCATCGTTGGACAATCGGATGCGGATCTCGCCGGGCTTGACGATCGCGTTGGGTCGGATCGGCACCGTCGGCGCGGGGTAGGCGTGCTCCACCGCGTTCTGCAACAGCTCGGTCAACACGACGGCAAGGGGAGTCGCGGTCTCCGGCGGAAGGTCGCCGATCGTTCCGTCGAGCACGAACCTCAGCGGACGCTCCGGGGACGCAAGGCCTTCTTCGACCATCCGAACGAGCGGTCGGACGATGTCGTCGAACGGGACAGCATCGCGGACATCGCGCGAAAGCGTCTCGTGGACAAGCGCAATCGAACGTATCCGCCTGACCGATTCCTCGATCGCCAGCTTTGCTTCTGGCGACTCCAGCCGGCGCCCTTGGAGGCGGAGCAGCGACGAGATCGTCTGCAGGTTGTTCTTCACGCGATGGTGGACTTCACGGATCGACGCATCTTTGGTGGCGAGCAACTGATCCCGCCTTCGAAGGTCGGAGACATCACGGACGAGCACCACTGCTCCTACTGCTTCGCTCCGTCCTCCGGCCAGGACGAGCAGCGGGATCGTCCGGAAGAGCACGATCACCCGCTGCTCACGCGCACGATCGATCTCTGCCACTTCGGAGATCACCGGGCGACGCAACCGCATGGCCGATTCGGCGTGCGCGCCGGCGACGAGGTCGCGGAGCCGTCGCCCTTCGAGGTTGACGGAATGGCCGAGCCGATGCAGAGCCGACACTGCGTTCGGTGAGGCGTAGGAGATCAGCTGGTCGACATCGAGCACGATCACGCCGTCGCCGACACGCGGCGCGTCTCCCGGATCGTTATCGTCGTCCGGAAAGGGAAACGACCCGTTGGCGATCATCTCGGACAGCCGCGAGAAGATCTCGAGATACACCCGCTCGAGGCGACCGAGACGACGCGCCGCTTCGAGCGGAACCTCTCGTGAGAGCAGGGCGATCGTGCGAAGCGATCCGTCGACCCGCCGTCTGACGGGGACCACATCAATGCGTGCGCCAGCAGTCGCGTCGAGTGCGAAGACCTGTCCATCGGTTGCCACCCCCGTGCGCCATGCATCGCCGAACTGCGGCCGCTCCGAGACAGGAATAACGCGTCCGACGAGATCACCCTGGTAGAGGGTCTGGCTGGTCGTCGGACGGATCTGGCCGATCACCCGAAAGGCCCGTGGTGCATCGGACGACAGGTCGGAATCGATCAGCGCGCCGGGCGCTTCGTCCGGAACGAGGAGGAGGAGGTCACCGAAGCAGAAGTCGGCGACAAGCCCCCATGATGCGGTGAGCAGCGCCAGGTGCTCCCGATCCAGCACGGCTTGCGGTGTGGGGGTCATGACGGAGTCTTCTTCGACCGGGCCGGCCGCTTCGCCGCCTTCGTCACGGGCCACAACAGGTCAGCCAGGGTCACGAGCCCGCCGAGGTCTTGGAGGTCCAACGGGACCAGCGGCACCTCGACCACGCACCCGGGGGGATTGGCCAGCGTCGACCGAGCTGTCCGCTCGGCGTCGCCGAGCGCAGCGAGATCAAGAAAGGCCGTGGCCGCCCGCTTCATCGTGCGGCGCTCCGAAGCCGGAATGCTGGGGTCGTCAGCACCGGACGGATCCACCAGACGCGAAGCAAGTCGTCGGGCGTCCATGTCGAAGAGCAGTTCCGGGAGCACACGATTGAGAACGAGAGCACCGATCGAGAGTCTGCGCCGACCGAGCTCGGCGAGAAAGAACTCGGCTTCCTGAAGCGGCGCCGGCTCGAGCGAGCTCACGACCACGAAGCGCGTGGAGCGCCGGTGCAGGAGACGCTCGACGTCGGTGGCGCGATGCACGAATCCGTCGTACATCGTCTGGAACAACAAGAAGAACTCGGCGATGTCCTCGAGGAACTGCGATCCGAGGATGCGGTCGGCGACTTGGTAGAACGGCTTCGACGCGAGATAGCCAAGCCGTCCGATTCGCTCTCCGCCAAGGCGATAGGGAAGCGTGATCCACTTCAGCAGCGAGGACGAGAAGAAGTCGGCCATCCGGCTCGGCGCGTCGAGGAAATCCTGGGCGTTGCGCGACGGCGGCGTGTCGATGACGATGAGGTCATAGCGACCGGATTGGTGCACCGCGTGGAGCCGTTCCATGGCGATGTAGTCGTGGCTCTGAACGAATCGCTGGGTGATGTTGCGGTACAGCTGGTTGGAAAGGATTCGCTCCATCGTGATCGGGTCAGGCGCGTGGGTGCGCACAAGGTCGTCCCACGAGGCGCTCGTGTCGAGCATGGCGACCCACAGCTCCGAGCCGGCCGGAGCGTCCGGAACGACAACAGAGGTCTCGACGTTGCCGAACGATTCGAGTCCGAGGGCATCGGCCAATCGGCGAGCGGGGTCGATCGTCAGGACGAGCACGCGCCCGCGTCCGGCACGGACGGCGGCCAGACCGAGCGCTGCCGCCGTCGTGGTCTTGCCCACACCACCGGCACCGCAGCACAGAACCACGTCGACGTCGACGAGGACCTCGGCAAGGTCTGAACTCATCGCTCATCCCGAGAGGCCACGGGTTCACTCGATGTCGCCAGTTCTTCGGCGAGATGGTGCGCCACAGCGCGGGTGACCGCCAGACCCGTCGGGCGATGCGTCACCGTGGGGACCAGTGCGAGCGGTCCCTTCCAGGCCGAGAGCAGACGATCGAGATGCGGAGCACGCGCTGAGGAGAGCGCGTCGAGAAGGAGGGCCCCGGCGAGCACCTTCGCCTTCGCCGGCTGGGACGAGGCATCGACCCTTCCCGCCAGGCGGGCAATCGCCACAGCGTCGGACGGCACGATCGATTGTGGGAGGAGCCGGTTCACCACCACCGCTTCAGCGGCGACCGCCAGATCGTTCCGCAGACGGCCGAGCAGTTCGATGCATTCGTTGACGGGCAGTTCCTCGCTCGTCGTGGTGACCACGACGCCGGTCGCAGCGGCATCGTGGAGGATGTCGATGATCCATCGTGTCTGAGATCGAATCAGCCCCACGCCGACGAGTTCGTTGATCGCCTCCGGGGCGCGGAGGAGTCCGACGATGTGACCGGTGGAGGGTGCGTCGGCGACCACCAGGTCGTAGTGCCGCTCGCGCACTTCAAAGGCGAGCTTGCCGATGGTGACGATCTCGCGCACGCCGGGAGCGGCGTTCGCAAGGAAGTCGAACGCATTCGAGAGCCCTCCGATGCGGCCGACGAAGGGAATGCGGAGGTTGAGCTTCAAGTACTCCTGGAGCGACGCCTCCGGATCCATGACCATCGCGTGCAGCTTGGGGTGCAGCTCGCGCGGCTCGAACGCGAGCGGCCGCGATCGCACAGCGTCGGCACCGGTCAGTGCGCCGAGCAGGTCCCCCTTCGCATCCAGTTCGCACACCAGTACGCGCTTACCTGTACTGGCGGCATGCCAGGCGATGGCGGCGGCCACCGTGGTCTTGCCGACGCCACCCTTGCCGGTGACGATCAGCAGCCGGCGATCGAACAGATCGGGAGTCACTGCCGAGGCGCTCGTCGATTGCGGCGACGGTGCCCGGCCGCGGTCGAGCGCACCGTGGGGAACGATCCGCTACCGGGCGAAGCCGACCCGACGCTCTTCGGCCGCGCTGCCCACTTCGACATACGCGACCTTCGAGGCGGGGACACCGACCGTGCGACCACGCTTGTCCGTCAGCCAGAGGACACCCTCACCGCTCGTCAACGATTCCGTGATGGACGCCACGGTGGCGTCTCGGTCCGCGTCCTCCAGATCGAGCTCGATCTCCTTGACAGACTGCGTAACCCCGATGCGAACTTCCACGATGCTCTCCTGCGTTCTTGACCTTCGACGGACGGTTGCAGGAACCGGCCACGAACGGCGGCCAACAACCAGCACCACGAGCGTAGCGGCGGCCAGGGTTTGTGCCGGCTCCCGGGTCGGCTGAGCGCGCTGGGCCGGGATCCGTGCACTGGGCCGGGATATGTGCACTGGGTCGGGATATGTGCGTCTATGCGATCCTGCCGACCCAACGACGGGAGCCGACCCAGGTCGCTTGATGTTCGGTCGTCAGTGCGGGGCGAATTGCCCGGGCTGGCGGCCGGTGCCGGGGCCGCCGGCAAACGCCTGGGCGATGCCGATCCAGTCCTTGGCGAGGGGGCCCGTCACCTCGAGCGACGTGTCGGCGACGTGGCGCCGCTGTGTGACTACGAGGCAGAACTCGAGCGCGTCGCCGACGACGGCGTTCTCGGCCTGAACGCCATCCGGCGGCGCGTTCCAGGTCCAGATCGAGCCATCAGGGGCGGTCAGTTGCACGAAGATCTCGCCCTCGGGCACCGCTCGCCCGTTGGTTGCGTAGGAAAACGCCCGAGCCCGCACGCCGATGTGGGCAATGTGCTTGAGGCGGGCCGTCGGAGTCCGGGTGTGACCGAGGGCGTCGATCACGTCCTGCCCGTGCGCCCAAGTCTCCATGAGCCGGGCCGTGGCGAAGCTCGTGGCCGACATGGCCGGCCCGTACCAGGGGAGCCGCGTCGAGCCGGTCAGCCCACGGAATGCCTCGAGCATGTCGGCGCGGGCGGTTTCGAACCAGGCCAACACGTCGAACGGATCCATGGAGCGGCCGCGGGCGACCGGTCCGGCCGTCGGATCGGCGCCACTCATCAGCTCCGCAGTCGACGCAGCGAACGCCTCGGCATCGGTCGCGGCGAGCCGGCCGGTTTCGTCGAAGAAGGCGAGGTGGGCGATCTGGTCCCGGATCGTCCAGTCGTCGGCCGGAGTGTCACGTAGCCATTGCTCGCGGGTGAGAGGTGCGAGCACCGCGAGCAGTTCGGTGGTCTCGGCGGCGAGGTCGTCGCACACTCCGGGAAGCGGATCGGTGGTCATGGCGACAAGTCTCGACGCAGCCCGCACCGTCCGTCGAAACGGCGCCGGGTCATGCGTGGACGGCTGGGCGGCGAGCCGCCCACGGGGCGGCGGACTCGATCTGGGAGGCGAGGCGCAAAAGCAGATCCTCGCGGCCGAACGCGCCGACGAACTGAACGCCGACCGGCAATCCGTCGGCGGTCATGTGCAGAGGGAGAGACACGGCCGGCTGACCGGTGCCGTTGAACTGCGACGTGTACTGGAGAAGCATGCGTACCCGCCATCCCGGCCGCGCGTCGGGCGCGTACATCCATCCGATCGGCGGCGGCGGCTGGGCGATCGTCGGCGTGACGAGCACATCGAAACCTCGGCCGCCGCGTGCGGGATCAGTCCACCACGCGGCCATGCGCCGTTGATACGCGTGCAGACTTTCCACCGCAGCCAGGTACTGCGCGCCACTCACGCCCCGGCCGAGCTCAGTGAAGAAGAGGTTCTCCGGCTCGAAGTCATCCGGACCGACCGGTCGGCCGAGCGCGTCCTCGATGAGGGCGGCGTCCCTGGCCATGCCGGCAGCGAGAATGACGACGAAGTTGTCGCCGTAGCCCTGTTCCAGCATGGCGTCGGGACGATCGGCCTCGACGTGATGGCCGAGTGATTCGAGCAGCTTCACGGCACCGTCGACTGCGGCGACGCACTCGGGGTGTACGACGTGACCGTCCAGCGTTGGGCCGGCGAAGAAGCCGATCCGCAGACGTCCGGTATCGGCACCGAGTTCCTGGAGGTATGAACGGCTCGGAGGCGGTGCCGTGTACGGATCGCCCGGCTCATAGCCGTGGCATGCGTCGAGCAGCGCCGCGCAGTCGCGCACACTCCGCGTGACGACGTGGCCCGCCGTGGAACCGGCCCAGCCCTCTGCCGAGGTCGGGCCGTGGGAGATGCGTCCACGCGTCGGCTTGAGACCGACCAACCCACACTCCGACGCCGGGATGCGGATGGATCCACCGCCGTCGGTCGCATGGGCCACCGGGACGATCCCGGCAGCCACCGCCGCGGCAGCACCGCCCGACGAGCCGCCGGTCGAGTGATCCGTGTTCCACGGGTTGCGCGCCGGGCCGTAGGAGACCGGTTCGGTCGTGATCGTGTTGCCGAACTCCGGCGTGTTGGTCCGACCCAACGATACAAGCCCGGCGGAGCGAAAGCGGTCGTAGTGATACGAGTTCACCGTTCCCAGGATGTTGAGCGCGCGCACGGCCCGTGACCCGGCGTGGCACGGCTCACCGGCGATCTGCATCGTGAGGTCCTTCATGGCCGTCGGGACACCGGCGAAAGGACCGTCGCCAGGGTTCGTCGCTCTGGCCTCGCTGCGGGCCTCGTCGAAGCGGGTCGTCGTGAAGCAGTTGAGGATCGGCTGCAATCGCTCAGCGCGGGCGATCGCCGCCTCGACCAACTCCGCCGGCGAGACTTCCCGTCGACGAACAAGATCGGCCTGCGCGGTGGCGTCGAGGGACGCAAGATCGTCGGGCAACGAAGTCGGCGAGGGCGGCGAGGTCATGCCACGAAACCTAGTGTCGGAGGAATGAACGTTGGTGGGCTCCGCGTGCTCGGGATGCAGAACGTCGAGATCGACCCGCAGCTGCGACATCTGGAGATCTTCACCACGGGCGGCCTGATGACGCTGCTCTGGCACGGGCCGGAGAACGCCCATGATGTGGTCCTCTGCGGCGGCGGTGCGATGGGCGGACTCCTTGGCCCTGCGAACGGTCTCTTCCACGACCTGGGCCGGCGGCTCGGGGCCGAGGGCATCGGGGTGATCCGCGTCGGCTGGCGACGCCCGAACGACATCGAGGCATGCGTCGAGGACCTCGGAGCGGCAGGGATGTTCGCCGAGTCTCGGGGTGCCACGCGTTTCGTCACGGTCGGGCACTCATTCGGCGGTGCGATCGCCATCGGCGCGGCACTCGACGCCTCACCGATCGCCGATGGGGTCGTCGGCGTCTGTACGTACGCCACGCAGTCGGCTGGGTGCGAGCGCGCCGATGAGCTCCGCGGCCGACCGCTGCTCCTCATGCACGGCGCTCACGACACGATCCTGCCTATCTGGTCCAGCCAAATCGTGAACGAGATCGCTGGTGGTCACGGTGAGCTCGTCGTGCTCCCGGAGGCCGGACACCTGCTGGTCGAAGGCGACGCACCCACCGTCATTCGTACGCGCACCTATGACTTCATCGCGAGATGCTTCGCCCGCTGACCGGCCTGCGGTCAGCGAGGTCCAAGAAGGTCCCAGCGGTTGCCGGCGATGTCGACAAACACGGCAACGCGTCCGTACGGTTCGTCCGACGGACCGCGGACGAACTCGACGTTGTTCGCCCGCAGGTGGTCGTAGGTCTCGTCGAAGTCGTCGACCCGTAGGAACAGGCCGACGCGCCCGGCGAACTGATCCCCAACGACACGATGCTGGTGTTCGCCGTGGGCCTGCGCGAGCAGAAGGCCCGTTGCCGCTCCAGGTGGCCGAACCACCACCCATCGTTTCGGTCGTCCATCGTTCGCAAGCGATGGTGCGTCCTCGGTCAGCTCGAAGCCGAGCACTCCGACGAAGAACGAGATCGCTTCGTCGTAGTCGTCGACGATCAGCGACACAATTTCAAGATGCACGGTGCGACAGCGTAGGACCCGGAGACCGAACGACGCCGGCCTCGGCCGCGGGTGTTTACGAACGCCCTCGCGCACCCCGGATCGCCTTGGCGAGCTCCAAGTGCAGATCGCCGACCGGCATGACCTCGACACCGTTGAACAGGCCGAGCCATTCCGCCATCAGCAGGAGCTCTTCGGCCAACTCGTGGGCGACCTCCGTTTCGTCGATCCCGACTTCGCCCCACGTGGCCTGTACCCGCAGAACTCCGTTCTGCCGGTCGCTCTTGAGATCGACCCGGGCAACGAGCTCGTCGCCCAACAGGAACGGCAGCACGTAGTACCCGTGGACCCTTTTGTCCTTGGGCACATAGATCTCGATGCGGTAGCGGAAGCCGAACAGTTGCTCTGCGCGCGTACGTTCCCAGACGACGGGATCGAACGGCGAGAGCAGCGCCCGCGCCGTGATCCGCCGAGGTGACGCAGCTTCGGCCCAGAGGTAGGCGCGGTCGGTCCAGCCGTCCACGACCGTCGGGATCAACTCGCCGTCCGCCACGAGCTCATCGAGAATCGGCCGTACGACCGCCGTGGAGAGCCGGAAGTAGTCCGCCAGGCATTTCGCCGTGCCGATGCCGTGCGCCATGGCGGAACGACGGACGAGCTCCCGACGGGCGTCGTATTCGCTCGGCGCCGGTGCCGCGAGGACATGGGGCGGAAAGCATCGTTCAGCGAGGTCGTACTCCCGCTCGAACGAGGACACCCGCCGGCGGGAAGCGATGCGACCCGTCCAGAAGAGGTTCTCCACCCCTAACTTGGCGTCGTCCCAGTTCCAACCCCAGTGTTCACGCTTGGCCCCGCGGTTTACCGACAGCGCGCTCGCCGGCACCGGGCCACGGGCGGCGATCTCGTCGAACACGCTGGCCACGAGTTCCGGACGTTTGTGGTGAAGATCGCGCAAGCCGCCCCAAACCGACGAGTCGCCTCCGAGGAGGGCCCGCTCTTTGCGGTGACGGAACAGCGGCTCCATCGACACCGGGAGGAGCGATGCTTCGTGCGCCCAGTATTCGAACAGATCCCCTTCGTCGTCCATCCGCCGCACCAGCGACCGGTCGTGCGGCCCAAGACGGGCGAAGACCGGAAGCTCCTCGGACCTCACGAACACGTTGACCGAATCGATCTGCAGCAGCCCGATGCGGTCGAGGAGCTTGCGGATGTGACGACGATCGATGCGACCGGAGGGTCGGGGCTCGGCAAACCCCTGGGCCGCCAGCGCAATGCGACGGGCCTGAGCAACAGGCATGGGCTTCGTGCTCTGGCGAGGGCTGACCATCAGCCTCGAGACTAGAACGTGCGCCCGACGTGGTTCCGGCCTCCGGTGCCCCGGTCAGCGCGTGGTGACGCGGCCGCGGCGCCGCTGGCCGAGCAGGCCACCGATCGACAGCGCGAGCGACAACACCAGGACGACCGTGCCGAACACGTTGATCTGGGGTGGGATCGACGAACGCTTGGTGATCCAAATCTTGATCGGGAACGTCTCGACGCGCCCGGAGTTCAGATACGTGATGATGAAGTCGTCGAGGGAGAGAGCGAACGTCAGCAGCGCGGCGGCGGCGATCCCCGGCGCGATGATCGGCAGCGTGACCCTGTTGAACGTCCGCCAGGCATTCGCGCCGAGATCGGCCGCTGCTTCCTCGAGGCGCCAGTCGAACCCTCGGATTCGGGCCTTGACCGTGGTCGTGATGTAGCTGACGCAGAACATGACGTGGGCTATCACGATCGTGATCACACCTCGGGACACGTTCGCGGTGACGAAGAGGGTGAGAAGAGAGAAACCGAGCACGATCTCGGGCATCGTGAGCGGAAGCACGAGGAGCATGTTCACGATGCCCTTGCCCTTGAAGCGGTACTTCACGAGAGCCAGCGACATGAGCGTGCCGAGGATCGTCGAGATCAGCACGACGACCAGCGCGATCCGCACACTCCGGTAGAAGGCCGACGTGAGGTCCGGGTAGGCGTTCCAGTTCTTCCATGCGTCGAGCGAGAACCGACCCCACTTGTAGTTGTACCGGCCCGTGACCCAACTGCCATTGGCAAGCTTGCGACCCGGCTCGTTGAACGAGAACAGCACGACCACGAAAATCGGCGCGAACAAGAACGCAACAACCGCTCCAGCCCAAACCCCAAGGACCCGAGAAGGCCACCGCTTGCGAACTGCGCCGCTGCTCATGCCAACTCCTCGGTACCAAGTACGCGCGCATACAACAGCACGCCACCGAGGATCAGCAGCATCAACACGAACGACAGCGCACTCATCTGCGGCCGGAAGTTCTCGCGCAGGAAGTTCTTCTCGATGATGTTGCCGATCATGCGCTGGCGATCCCCGCCGAGGAGCTCGGCATTCACGAAGTCGCCACAGGACGGGATGAAGGTGAGCAGCGACCCGGCGAACACGCCGGGAAGCGAAAGCGGAAGGGTGACCTTGAAGAACGTCCGTCGGCCGTCGGCGTAGAGATCCGGGGCGGCCTCGAGCAGCCGCCGGTCGATCTTGTCGAGCGACACGTAGATCGGCAGAACCATGAACGGGAGGAAGTTGTAGAGCAGGGCCCCGATCACCGCAGCATGCGTATTGAGCACCTCACCGTTCTTCGACAGGAGGCCGGTCCAGTGCAGGAAACCGACGACCGGGCCATCACCGAAAAGCAGGATCTTCCACGCCAGCGTGCGGATCAGATAGGTCACGAAGAACGGCAGGACGACAGCCGCCAGGAGCAACGTCTTGAATCGACCCGCCTTCATGGCGATGAAGTACGCCAGCGGATACCCGAGAACCACGGCGAGCACCGTCGCAACGAAGGCATAGACGAAGGTGCGAAGAATCACCTCGCCGTTGTCGGAGAACACGTTCGAGTAGTTCGACAGGCCACCGCGAACGAGCGAGCCACGGCCCAGCTCGAAGAGCGGGATGACGAAGAAGACGAACAACCACGCGAGCCCGGGACCGAGGAGCAACCACGGAACCCACCGGTTCGATGGGTGAAGACCGTCGCCGACCGGTTTTGCCCCGCCCCCTCCCCCGAGTGCCATGTTCTGCAGTCCTCTCGGCGCTTATTGCTGGGTGGCGGCGACGAACGCTTCGTCGACCTGGTTCTGCTCGTCATCGGTTAGGTCACGCCAGGCGTAGAGCGCGGCGTCAGGGGCCGGATTGATGACGGGATTGGCCTTCGCTTCGGCGGTCATCGAATCGGCCGCTCCCTTGACCGGAGAGCCGTAGTTGATCGCCTCGAACAGGGGACCGGACACCGTGGGGTCGTAGAGGTAGTTGATCCATGCCGCCGCGGTGTCGGTGTTGCCGCCCTTCGGAATGATGAGCGTGTCGCTCGACAAGATCCCGCCCTCGCTCGGCAGCACCCACTTCAGGTCTGGGTTGTCGATCTGGATGCCAGCCACGTCGCCCGACCACGCCATCGCCGCCGCAGTGTCGCCGGCGCCGAGGTCTTCGATGTAGCCGTTGCCGGTGATCTTGCGGAACTGTCCGGCATCACGGAGCTTCTTGAGCTCCTCGCAGGCCTTGAGCATCTCCTCGAGCTTGGCGTCGGCGGGCTTCACCCCCATCATCAAGAGCATGAAACCGACGGAGTCGCGCATCTCCGAAAGGATCGTGATCTTTCCCTTCAGCTTCGGGTTGAACAGGTCCTTGATCGAGGTGATCTCGCCGTCGATCTTGTCGGGGTAGTACGCGATGCCCGTCTGGATGAGCGAGTAGGGCAGCGACTTCGAGCGGTCCGGATCCCAGGGGGGACTGGCGAGCGAATCGATCACGTTGACCTTGTTCGGGATCTTGTCGACGGGGAACGGTTCGACCCATCCGTTGGCGATCCACTTCGACGCCATCCACGACGTCGGCTGGGCGATGTCGAAGCCGATGCCTTTCCCCGCCTTGAGATCGCCTTCGAACTTCGCCGTGAAGCTCACGTTGTCGTCGATGGCGAGTTGATAGTCGACGTCGATGCCCGTCTTCTTGATGAAGTTGGCGATCGTCGCAGCCTTCTTCGGGTTCTGGTCGTTCTCGATGTAGAAGGGCCACGCCGCGATGCGGACAACACCTCCGGTCGAGGTGGCAGCCGCAGAACCATCGGTGGCCGCCTCCGTAGCGGAGGAAGACTTGTCATCACCTCCGCAGGCGGCGAGGAGACCGGGGCCGAAGCCGGCGAGGAGCCCGGCACGGACGATGAATTGGCGACGGGACAGGGACAAGGGAACTCCGTGAGTGACTGGGACGAACGTTGGATGGTGTGGCTGGTGTGGTCCGTCGACCTACAGCGAGGCCTCGACCTGTTCGAGGTCGGTGCCCGTCGCTCCTGCATGTTCGGTTACTTCGGGGAGCACGAACGCGCTCCCGGGCTTCCAGGTGATCCAGAGGCGCTCTCCAGGACGGCACGACAGGCCGTCGTCGGCTTCGAGATCGGCCACGAGCTCGGTCCCATCCTCGGTTTCGACGTGGACGTCACTCGACGCGCCGTGGAACACCTTATTGGTGACCGTCGACCAGATGCCGACCCGCCCGTCGAGCTCGCGCTCTTCGAGCGATATCCGCTCGGGACGGAGCATGACGGTGACCTTCTGGCCCGTGGTGAAGGTGCGGTTGAGAAGCGGTGATTCGACGACGGCGTCGCCGCCGACGCGAGCCGTGACACGATCACCGCTCATCCCGACAACGGTCGCCGGGAGCAGGTTCGCCGAACCGATGAAGCCGGCGACGAAGATCGTCGAGGGCTGCATGTAGATCTGTTCGGGGGTGCCGACCTGCTCGACCCGGCCTTGGCTCATCACGGCGATCCGGTCGCTCATGGTGAGCGCTTCCTCCTGATCGTGGGTGACGAAAATGAACGTGATCCCGACCTCGCGTTGGATCCGCTTGAGCTCGAGCTGCATCGCCTGACGCAGCTTCAGGTCGAGCGCGGCCAGCGGTTCGTCGAGGAGCAGCGCGCTCGGCTTGTTCACGAGCGCTCGAGCGAGGGCGACCCGCTGCTGCTGGCCACCCGACATCTGCGACGGCTTGCGGGAACCGAAGTCACCGAGGCGAACGATGTCGAGCATGTCCTGGGCCTGCTGGCGGGCAGTCGACTTGTCCGCGCCACGGGAACGGGGCCCGAAGGCGACGTTGTCGAGCACGCTCATGTGCGGGAACAGCGAGTAGTTCTGGAAGACGGTGTTGACGTCGCGCTTGTGCGCCGGCATCCCGGCGACCGCCTGACCGGAGATGAAGATCTCTCCTTCGTCGGGCTGTTCGAACCCGGCGATCATCCGCAGGCAGGTGGTCTTGCCGCACCCTGACGGGC
>JANMYF010000248.1:0-10909 GCA_031381685.1 Acidimicrobiia bacterium | reverse complement strand
GCAAAGGCCGCCCCGGTAAAGGCTGCTCCGGCAAAGGCCGGCGCGGCGAAAGCAGCCCCCGCAACGGCTGCCAAGGCAAAGGCTGGCTCCAAGCGCTCGGCCAAGGCTGCGGGAGCAGATGTCCTCGACATCGACGTGCGGGTGACCAAAGACGGTCAGCTCGTCGCCTCGCACGACGACGTCGTCAAGGCCGGACCAACGCAACGGTCGATCAGTCGTTCCACGCTTGCCGAGTTGCGCACGCTCGATCTCGGCGATGGATGGGCGGGGCCGCGGAAGAACTTCCCGCTGCGAGGCAAAGCAGTACGCGTACCTACGGTTCCTGAAGTGCTAGCGGCGTTCCCAAAGAGCCTGATCTCGATGGAGTTCAAGGTCACCGGTGGTGAGCGTTCGATGTGCTCACTGCTCCGCTCGACGAAACGCACCGGTGACGTCTACCTCTCGTCCGCCGGAGACGCCGCCATCGACACCTTCGGTCCGCTCTGCCCGGAGGTGACGACCACGGTGACCGACGCCATGGTGCCGATCATGCGGGCGGCGCGTCAGTCGGGAGCGGCGTGGTGCTCACCTGTGCCCATCGGACAGCCACCGCTCTCCAACGGATCCACGTTCCGGCTGACGAAATCGTCGGTCGAGTGGAATCACGCACACGGTCTCGCGGTATTCACGTGGACAGCCGATTCTGAGGCGTCGCTGCGCTTCGTCGCGACGCTCGGCGTCGATGGCGTCTACACCGCCCGCCCTGACCTGGCGAAGCGAATCCTCAACCGCGCGTAGTGGGAGAGACCTGTCAGCGCGGGCCGCGCAGCAGCCGACCTGGGAGCGCGCCGGTCGGCGTGTCGTGCTCGACCGTGACCGTGCCGGCGCACATGACCATGTCGTAGCCGTGCGCCCGCTGGGCGAGGCGTCGTGCGCCGCCGGGGAAGTCGTAGACCATCTTCGCCGGCTCGGCATGGAGCGCGTCGAAGTCGATGAGGGCCAGGTCGGCCCGGAGCCCGGGCGCCACGAGGCCACGGTCCGACAGCCCGTAGAGCAGGGCCGTCTGCCGGGTCTGGCGATGGATGACGGACTCCAGTTCGAGCTTCGGGCCTCGTGACCGATCGCGCGCCCAGTGGGTGAGCATGAACGTCGGCATGCCACCGTCGCAGATCGCGCCACAGTGCGCACCCGCGTCGCCGAGTCCCATCCGGGTGGCCGGATGCCGGTGCAGGGCTTCGAGCATCGAGAGGTCACCGTTGGCGTAGTTGAACACCGGCCAGTACACGAAACCCTGGTGGTCGTAGGCGCACATATGATCGAGGAGGAGCTCACGTGGATCGGCGCCGAGGCGCGTGGCCGCGGCTCCGAGCGACGACACCGCAGGGTCCGGCTCGTACTCGATGACACCGTGGTCAGCGAGAAACCATCCGGTCAGGTCGACGTTGACGGAGGCGATCGCCTCGTCGCGCCGGGCGAGCAGCGCGGCCTTCTGCTCGGCCACAGGCAGGGTCTTGACGGACTCCCAGACCGGGTTCCCCATGAAGGGATGGAAGCTGCCTTCGAGGTTCATGATGACGCCGATGGCGCGACCGGCAGCCTGCGCGTAGATCGGCAGGCCCCGGCGGTGGAAGTCGGTGAGCGACGCGAGGACGCCGCGCCACACGTCGGGGTGGCTGTTCACCTGGTTGAGGTTGAAACAGACCGGGCGGCCTGTGCGCGTGGCCATCGTCTCCATCCACGTCAACTCGTTCGGCACCTCGGGATGCCAGAACGCGCCCTGGAACACGCCATGGCCAGCCGCGCCGAGGGCATCGCCGCATGCCAGGAGCTCGTCGACACTGCATGTCGTCCCCGGCACCAGCTCGCCGGACTTCGAACGGTGGATCGGGGTGCGCGACGTCGAGAACCCGAGGGCTCCGGCCCGGAGACCTTCGAGGACGAGACGGTTGAGCTCAGCGAGGTCGTCGGCGGTGGCTTCCTCGTTGTGGGCGCCGCGCTCACCCATGACGTAGGCGCGCAGAGGACCGTGCGCCACCTGGGTGCCGACATCCATGACGAAGTGTTGGCGGTCGAGGGCGTCGAGGTACTCGGGGAAGGTCTCCCATTCCCACGTGATGCCCTCGGCCATGGCCGAGCCGGGGATGTCCTCCACACCCTCCATCAGCTCGATCAGCCAGTCGTGGCGGTCGGGGCGGGCGGGCGCAAAGCCGACGCCGCAGTTGCCCATCACAACGGTGGTGCAACCGTGCCAGGAGGAAGGCGTCAGCATCGGGTCCCAGCTGGCCTGGGCGTCGTAATGGGTGTGGATGTCGACGAAGCCGGGGGTGAGCAGTCGGCCCCCGGCGTCGACCTCCCGATGACCGGCGCCGATCTCCCCGACGGTCTCGCTGACCGCGGCGATCAGCCCGTCACGCACGGCGACATCGGCCGTCCGCCGGGGCGTCCCCGATCCGTCGACGAGCGATGCGTTGCGGATCACGATGTCGTTCATCGGGCCATGTTGTCAGGGGGCCGACCCGTCTGTCGGATCCAGTCTTCAAGAATTCTGGCGCTGGCTGTCACAAATGAGCGTCGCGCGCCGTCGGTCTCTGCATGAACAAAAACGAAACCTCCGCACTCACCCAACACGACGTCGTCGTGGTCGGTGCCGGACTCGCCGGGCTCGCCGTGGCCCAACTCTGCCGGCGTCAGGGTCGCTCGGTCCTCGTGGTCGATTCCCACCCCGGCGGGCGGGCGAGGTCGGATACGAAGGATGGCTTCATCTTCAATCGCGGACCCCACGCGGTGTACCTCGGCGGCGCCACCGAACGGGTCCTGAGCAACCTCAGCATCGCCCTGCCGGGCGGTCCTCCGCAGATTGGCGACGGCGCAATCCTCGCGTGCGGGAAGACGGATCGTCTGCCCTTCTCGGCGACCTCGCTCCTGGCCTGCGGCTACCTCGGCGTCCGGGACAAGGCATCCCTCGGTTCGTTCTTCGCCAAGTTCCCGAAGCTCCGCGCCATCGAATGGACCGGTGTCCCGACGACCGAGTTGGTCGGTGACCTCCGAGAGCGAGCGCGGCTGGTCGCGCTCATGGCGATTCGTACGTCCACATACTGTGCTGCGCCTGATCGGCTGAGCGCAGACGTGACGGTGACGGCCCTCCAGGCCCCGGGCGTCAGATACGTCGACGGCGGTTGGCAACGACTCGTCGATGGGCTTTCGGCCGGGTTGGAGATCGTCACTGCTCCGGTCACGAAAGCGGGTGAAGGGGAGGTGCACAGCTTGGCCGGTGTCCATAGGGCGAAGACTGTCGTGATCGCCGCCGGCACTCCGTCGGCCACTGCGGCGCTGCTCGGTCTCGACCCGTTTCCCGTCGACGGACCGATCGAGGTCGCATCGCTCGACCTCGGCCTGACCACCGCCGCGGCACACTCGTTGCTCATGTCGCTCGATGAGCCGTTGTACTTCTCCATGCACTCACCCGCCGCCGCGTTGGCGCCGCGGGGTCGGTTCGTGGCCCACGCTGCGGCCTACATCACACCGTCGTCGGCGAGGGAGCCGGCGGCGCAACGTGAACAGCTCGAGGCCCATGTGCAACGGGCCGGCGTCCTTCAGGAGTCCATTGCGACGAGCCGCTATCTGCACCGGATGACGGTCGTGGGCGCGTTGCCATCAGCGGCAACGGGGGGTCTTGCCGGTCGTCCGTCGATCCACGCGTCAGGATGCAACGATGTGTTCATCGTCGGCGACTGGGTCGGGCCCGAAGGTCAACTGGCTGACGCAGCGTTCGCCAGCGCCGAAGCGGTCGCGGCCCGCCTCGGCAAGGACTGAACGGATTCGCCGGTGACGGACCTCGAAACTGCCGCCGACAACGACGCCATGGCGGTCTTCGTGGCCGAGCGATCGCGTTTGTGGGGACTCGCGTATCGGATCTGCGGGACCCGCTCCGACGCCGACGACGTGGTGCAGGACGCATGGCTCCGATGGAATGGCGCCGATCGGGCGTCCATCGATCGTCCAGCCGCCTGGCTGACCACGGTCACGAGTCGATTGTCCATCGACCGGCTGCGATCACGACGCCGCGATGCCCAGAGCTACGTCGGCCCGTGGCTTCCGGAGATGATCTCGACGGGCACGGACGATCCTGCCGATCTCGTGTCGTCACTGACCCTCGGATTCCTGACGATGCTCGAACGGCTCGACCCGGTCGAGCGGGTCGTGTTCCTGCTCGCCGACGTGTTCGGGGAGTCGTTCCACGACATCGCGGTGACCGTCGATCGGACGGAGGTCGCGTGCCGTCAGATCGCGAGCCGCGGCCGGCGCAAGGTTCGAGACCCGAACCGTCGCCGAGATGTCGATCCGGCTGAGCAGTGGCGGCTGGCCGAAGCATTCTCGCGAGCCACGTTCGCCGGCGACCTCACCGCCATCGAAGCACTGCTCGCGCCCGAATCGGTGTTGCTCAGCGACGGTGGTGCGAACACCCGAGCCGCCCGCCGCCCGGTGGTCGGGCCGCATCGGATCGCCCGCTTCCTCAGCACGCTGGCACGTCGGCATCCCGACGTTCGTGGAGAACCGGCGGTGCTGAACGGCGAGCCCGGGGCACTGCTCTGGAATGGGCCGCGACTCGAGTTCGCGGCGGTCTTCCATATGTCGGCGAGCGCCGACGGTGAGCCGCTCGTCGAGCAGATCTTCCTGCTCCGCAACCCTGACAAGCTGGTCGGCCTCGTCCGCGAACGGACCCCTTCCGGAACGTAGGTACGCCGCCGATCCGAAGAGCGGTTTCTGTGCGAGCATCTCGGGTCTCAACCCGGAGGAGCGCACGATGGCGAATGCATTGGCAACGATCAACGTTGGGGTGGTCGGCACAGGATTCATGGGGGTCGCCCACACGGAGGCGCTGCGCCGTCTCGGGGTGAACGTGGTCGGCATCGTCGGCTCCACGCCCGAGCGAGCCCGGCAGAAGGCGGAGCAGGCCAACCTTCCCCGCGTGTTCGATTCCCTCGACGCGATGCTGGCCGAGCCGCAGATCCACGCGATTCACATCACCTCCCCCAACCACGCCCACTACGAGCAGACCAACGCCGTCCTCGCCGCCGGCAAGCACGTGATCTGCGAGAAACCGCTGGCGCTCGACTCGACGGAAACGGCTGACCTCGTCGCCCGGGCGGCCGCGAGCGGGCTCGTCCATGCGGTGTGCTTCAATCAGCGCTTCTATCCGATCGTCCAGCAAGCCCAGGCGATGGTCGCGGCCGGGGAGATCGGCGATGTCCGTCTCGTCACCGGTGGGTACCTGCAGGACTGGCTGCTGCTCGACACCGACTGGAACTGGCGGCTCGTCGCCGACAAGGCCGGGGGGCTACGCGCTGTCGCCGACATCGGGTCGCACTGGTTCGACAACGTCGAGTTCATCACCGGCCTGCAGATCGACGAGGTGTTCGCCGACCTCCACACGTTCCTCGACGTCCGCCGTCGCACGATCGGCGAGGTCGAGTCGTTTGCTGCTCACAGCGTCGGTGATGTCGAGCGCGTTGCCGAACACGTCGTCAGTGACGACGCCGCCGGCATGCTGTTCCGCTTTGCCGGTGGCGCTCGGGGCACGGCCACGGTGTCGCAGATCTCGGCGGGGCGGAAGAACGCGATGTCGTGGGAGGTCGACGGTTCGTCGTCAGCGCTGTCGTGGTGCACCGAGTCGCCCGACGATCTCTGGATCGGCCACCGCGGCCGCCCGAACGAGATCCTCAAACGCGATCCCGGCCTGCTCCATCCCTCGGCGGCGCGCACGGTCGCGTACCCCGGCGGCCACGTGGAGGGGTACCCCGACACCTTCCGCGCCCTGTTCGCCGCGGTCTACGCCGACATCGTTGCGGGCCGTCCGTCACCGCAGCCGGCATACCCCACCTTCGCCGACGGCCACGAGGCGACGCTGGTATGCGAAGCGGTCGCCGCCAGCGCGACCTCGGGCACATGGGCGAAGGTGCGCCGCTGATCGTCGGGCGTGTCCATCCAGTTGCGTCAGCCGAACCCACGCAGGCGTAGGGTCGGCTCGGGTCATCACACGGAGTGATGGCGATGCTCGACGGAGGACTTCATGGAAACACCTGAAGGTGCCCGATCGTTTCTGACCTCGGGCAACGCCTATGACGGCTTCATGGGTCGGTACTCGAGACCGTTGGCCGACGTGTTCGCCGACGCGGTCGGTGTCGCTCCCGGACAGACGGCACTTGACGTCGGGTGCGGGCCCGGCGCCCTGACCGGTGTCCTCGTCCACCGGCTCGGAACGGAAGCGGTCTTCGCCTGCGATCCTTCGCCTCCGTTCGTGGCGGACTGCGCGGCTCGCCACCCCGGCGTCGACGTGCGGCTCGGTCGAGCCGAGGCTCTGCCTTTCGAGGACGGCCGCTTCGATGTTGCGTTGGCGCAGTTGGTGCTGCACTTCGTGTCCACCCGGAGCAGGCGGCGCGTGAACTACGCCGCGTGGTTCGGCCCGGCGGTGTGGTCGCCGCGTGCGTGTGGGACTTCGCGGAGGGAATGGAGATGCTGCGCCACTTCTGGGATGCCGCCCTCAGTGTCGATCCGAACGCGCCGGACGAAGCCCGGACGCTGCGCTTCGGGCGACAGAGCGAGATCGTCCAGCTCTTCGAGAGCGCCGGGCTCGAAGGCGTTGTCGAGACGACGCTGCAGGTGAGCACGCGCTACGACTCGTTCGAAGAGCTCTGGCGCGGCTTCCTCGCCGGGATCGGCCCGGCCGGCTCGTTCTGCGTTGCGCTCCCCGACGACGTGCGCGCTGCGCTTCGTCAGGAGTTGTTCCGACGTGTCGGGTCACCCGCCGGGTCGTTCACCCTCAGGGCGATGGCGCGCTGCGCGCACGGTCGCGTGCCGGCCTGACTCGACGGACGATGTGTGGCGAAGTGGCGCCGAGTTGTCGAGTTGGCGACGTCGCAACGTCGACAACGTGGCGCCAACCAGCCACACAACTCGCCAGCCCGACGACGGGGTCAGCCGATGTGGAGCAGGACGTCGCCGATCTCGCGGATGCCGTGCTCGGCGAGCATGGCCGTGTGGCCCGCGTCGCCGATCACCGGGTGGTCGAGGAGTGATGGGTCGCACTGCTCCATGCCGTGGTCGCTGAGTACGACGATGGCCGTGTGCTCCAGCGCGCCCGCCGCGCTGATGGCGTCGATGAGGCGGCCGAGGCGACGGTCGCTGTCGTGCTGGGCGGCGCGGGCGAGCGGCTCATGGGGGCCGGACTCGTGGCCGGCGCCGTCGGTGAGGCTGAAGTTGACGAGCTGGAGTGTGGGCAGCGGATGCCCGGTGTGCGCGGGTCCGCGCCACTGCTCGATCGCCGAGCCCAGGCTCGACTCGTCGATGCGGCTTTCGAACCGGTAGTTCGCACTGGCCTCGAGGGCCCAGGGGGTGGCGTTCGACGCGACCATGTCGGGGGTCGCGTAAAAGGGCCGGCGCTTGGCCCGGAACTCGGCGAACGTCGACCAGGTGGCCCCACGGTCGGCGTATTCGTAGGACGCCGAGGTGAACGCGTCGGTTCGCCAACGCGAGACGGCCTCATGCACGGTCTCTACGTCGGACGAGAGCCAGTCCTGCACATGGACCATCGACGCGAAGTCGAGGAGGTTGGTGTGCGATCCGTCGGCGTTGAGGAATTCGTTGTGGATGATGCCGTGGCGTCCCGGGTGGACGCCGGTGAACGCCGTCGTGTGGTTCGGAAGCGTGACGGTCGGGAACGAGGAGATGATGCCGTGACGGAGACCGGCACCGCGGGCGAGGAGCGCCGCGACGTTGGGCATCTCGCCGGCCGCGACGGCATCGGCGAGAAGGTTCGTGTTCGTCCCGTCGAACACGACGGCGACGACGTGTCGCGCCGCACCCGTTGTCGGGTCGAGGACCGCTTGCATCTCGTTGCCGTCCTGAGCCCGCAGGCGCGCGTCGGCTCGCGTTGCGCCGGTGGAACTGATGCCTTCACCGACCGGCGTGCCGAGCAGGGCGAGGAGAGTCGGCGCAACGTCGATCAAGCGACCGTGGTCCTCGACCCAACCAGCGGTGGCGACCCCGGGACCGGCGGCGAGGAACAGGCCGCGGCACTGCACCGACGTGAGGGCGCCGTGGTTGCCGATGTTGCCGTGGAAGGGAAACGGTGAGGCCGGCACGCTCAGCGATGCGGGTGTCTTCGGATCGTCGAACAGCTGGCTCAGTGATTCGTATGCATACGGACGACCATGCTCGTGCCGATCGATTCCGCGCGATGCCGCGGATCGTTCATGGTCGAGCTCGACGAACCGGGTGGTGTCGTGAGCGTCGAGCAGGTCGACTCCGGTCAGCTCATCGACCTTGTACTGCCACCGCTCGCCATCGGGGACGCGTCGCCAGGTGACCGACCCGTGCGACGAGGTGAATGAGTAACGGTTCGGTGCGATGTGTTCGGCCACCCCTTCCACGCGAGCCCCGCGACCGGGGTCGACGAGCGCATTTCGCTGGCGATGGGTGAGGGAACCGGGGCGGGCGATGCCGGACATCGCGCCACCCTATGCGGCGTTCAGCCGATGCGGGCGACGACCGCCGTCGGCCGGTGTTCACTGGGTCGGCTGGTGTTCACTGGGTCCGCTCAGCGCCACCTGTGCACATTCCCCGACCCAATGCACCCCACCCGACCCAGAATGCCCGTCGGATCCGACTTCACGTGGCGAACAGATCGACGGGACCGTCGGGCATGCCCTGGAACGGGGCGACGGGGAGGTCGGCCTCGGCCAACTCGGCGGCAAGGGTCCGGAGCGTTTGCGGCGCGTGGCCCTCGTAGTGGTTGTTGGCGACGACGTAGACGCTGCGGACGCCGCGGGCGATCATGTCGGCGATCTGACCGACCCACCAGGCCCGGGCTTCGGTCTGTGGCCGGATCACCCGGCCCTTGCCGATGCCGTCGTGCTGTCCGATGAGACGGATGTACGCAGCCTCGTCACACGTGTCGAACGAGGCACGGGAAAGGTCGTAGTCGTGGAGGTCGTGGCCGACGAGGGTGACCTGGTGATCCCGGCAGAACTGCTGCAGTCCCTCCGTTCTCCACGAGGCATTCCGCAGCTCGACGGCCAACGGTATGCGCGCAGACCATTGTTCGACGAATCGACGCAACGCCCACGCGTTGTCGGTCGTGCGGGCGAAGCTCGGGGGCATCTGCACGACGATGCGCGCCACCCGGTCCCCGAGGTGCTCCCGGAGTGAGTCGCAGAAGTGGCCGAAAGGAACATCAGGCACGCGCAGTCCCGTTTCCTGGGTGAGCGCCTTCGGGGCCTTCGGGGCAACGCGGAACGACGCGGGCATCACCCTCGCCCACTTCTGCAACGTGGTCACCGCCGGCGCGGCATAGAAGGTCGAGTCGATCTCCACGAAGGGGAACGCCTCGACGTAGCGGGCCAGCGCTTCGGAGGAACCGGTTCCCGGTGGGTAGAACGGGCCGACCCAGTCGGGGAGATACGACCAGCCGGCCGTGCCGAGCCAGATCATGGCCGGGAGGGGAGTGCGTCGACCGGTGGCATCGAGCGGCGAGACTACCGAGTGATGTCTTCCACCTGGACCAGTGACACGCTCCTCGAACTGTTCGTCGAGATCTCCGAATCGATCCGGCGTGCGCTCGACGGGATCGACGACTGGCGCAAGCCGGGGGAGCGGTCCGGCCAATATGGCCTCGACCTCACGGCTGACGACGTCGCCCTGCACCTCCTCGATGAGGCCGGGCTCGGGGTGCTGTCCGAAGAGAGCGGATTGCGTCGGGCCGACTCGGGCGTCATTGTCGTGATCGATCCGGTCGACGGGTCGACCAATGCTTCGCGTGGCATCCCGTGGTTCGCCACGTCGCTGTGCGCCGTCGACGCCGACGGCCCGTCGGTCGCCCTCGTCGAGAACCAGGCCAACGGGACCCGCTATACCGCCATCCGCGGACACGGCGCGTGGCGCGACGGTCAACCGATCGCTCCGTCCGGGGCGACGGAGCTTCGCCGCTCGATCGTCGGACTGTCCGGCCTGCCTCCGCGGTGGCTCGGGTGGAAGCAGTTCCGGGCGCTCGGCGCCGCCGCGCTCGACCTGTGCGCCGTGGCCGACGGAACCCTCGATGGCTACATCGACGCCTCTCCGTCGGCGCACGGTTCCTGGGACTACCTCGGCGGGTTGCTCGTCTGCCGGGAAGCGGGGGCGGTCGTCATCGACGCCGAGGATCGCAACCTGATCGTGCTCGAACACGACGCCCGGCGCACCCCGGTTGCCGCCGCCACGCCCCAACTGCTTGCCGAGATGCTTGCCCAACGCCGCACGTTCTGAGTCCATTTCGGATCATCCGCGAAGAAAAACGGTGATTGCGAAATAATTCGTTTGACCGGGGAGAATTCTGCGGCGAAACTTCAAGAGTTCGTGGGTCCTGGCCGATGAACGACGTGAAGCAACTCAACCGCAACGCCCACGCAAACGACGCGCCGAAGGAGGTGCCGACATGAACACGATGACTGACTCGAATCTCCAACTGACCAGTGCACTCGCCGCTTCGCCGATGTCGGCTGCCCCGTCGTTCGCCGCGTTCGTACCGGTTTCGTATACGGGTGCTGCCGTCGTTTCCTCCGCAGGTATGGGAGCAGACGCAGCAGCACACGTCGTCGGCGGTTGGGCTTCCCCGTGCACCCTCACCGTCGTGAAAAACCGCACGGAAGCTGTTGTCGCCAACGCGATTTGCACGCGACGCAACGCCATCAATGCCACGAAGCCGGCGACCACGCAGGCGAAGAAGTGGTCCATGCGGCCTTTGGGTGTGCAGGGAGTTCCTCCGGGATAACCGGATTCGACTCTCCTGAACCAGCCCTGAGGCCGCCTGATCGAAAGATCCGGCGGCCTTTTGTTTTCCCCGTCCCCTACCCGACATCCCTTCGACCCAGCCGGCAAGCAACGCCGGTGCGGTCCC
>JANMYF010000215.1:0-20993 GCA_031381685.1 Acidimicrobiia bacterium | reverse complement strand
GAACGCATGGAGGACATGATCAAGTCGCTGCGCGTCGGGCTGGTCTTCGGCCTGTTCCACCAGGGTTCGATGCCCGACTGGCTCACCCGCTTCAACACCCAGATGTTCGCCGAAAAGGTCATGCCCCAGCTGCGCAACATGTGGCCGGAGTACGAGGGCGACAACCGTTGGTGGATCAAGCCGCTCGAGGGGCGCGTGCAGCCGGAGGTCTCGTTCGAGGACCGCCTGCGCGACGGTCGCCGGCCGTCGTGAGCGCGGCTGTGTCGTTCTCCGTCACGACGGGGCGGGGGATCGCTTCGGAGGTCCGGGTCGTCGGAACGGATGGACCGGCTGTGGTCTTCCTCCATGGCACGACCGGTCTCTTCGACGACGAGCCGATGCTCAGCGCGCTGAGCACTCGCTACCGCGTGTTCGCTCCGGCACTGCCCGGGTACGGTCCCGAGTCCGCCGACTACGGTGAGTCGCAGCTCGACGACATGCTCGATGTTGCCCTACACGGCTGGGACCTCATCGACGCCATCAAGAGCGAGATCGGGCTGAGCGGACCCGTCCATCTGGTCGGCCAGGACGTGGGCGCAATGATTGCCGCCGAGATGGCCGTGGTCGCGCGACATGACGTCGCCCGGCTCGCGTTGGTGAGCCCGCTCGGCATGTGGGTGGCGTCGGCGCCGATCCCCGACATCTTCGCCATGCTCCCCTTCGAGTTCCCGGCAGCGCTGTTCTCCGACGTCGCGCTTGGCACGCAGCTCCTCACCAAGGGTCTCGACTTCGAGGACCCGAAAGCGATCGAAGCATTTCAGGTCCGGAACTCCCGTCGGCTCGGGTTCATGGGCAAGTTGCTCTTTCCCGTCCCCAACCGTCGGCTTTCGACACGTTCGTACCGCATCTCCGCGCCGACACACGTGGTGTGGGGTGCCAACGACAAACTCACGCCGGTTGATCCGTATCGAGTGGCGTGGGACACGGCGATCACGAAGGCGATGAGCACGGTGGTCGACGACGCCGGCCACAGCGTCCACGTGGAGCAGGGTGAACTCTGCGCGCGGATCATCGGGGACTTCCTCTCCGCATGACGGTCAGCCGACCCGCGATCCAGCACGGCCTGGTGGCGCGAGACTCTGTCGGGTGGAACTGATCACGGCGCGGCTGGCCCTCCGCCCGGCATCGCCGGAGCATGTGGACCTCCATGTCGAGCTTGACTCCGATCCCGAGGTGATGCGCTACATCAGCGGCGGCCGCGCCAGCACACGTGAGGAGATCGAACAGATCGTCCGTGAGGTGCGGGGTACTCGTTGGACGGCGACGCTGCTCGATTCGGGGATGTTCGTCGGTTGGTTCTCCCTCCGTTCGAGCGGACCGGCCGAGTTCGAACTCGGCTACCGGTTGCGCCGGACCATGTGGGGTCAGGGAATGGCAACGGAAGGAACACAGGCGCTCGTTGATCACGCGTTCACCGCCCGTGATGCTGCTCGGGTCTGGGCGCAGACCATGACGGTGAACGCCAGGTCGCGCGCCGTGATGGAACGCTGCGGCCTCCGCTACGTGCGGACGTTTCACTACGACTGGCCCGACGTCATCGAAGGCGGCGACGAAGGCGACGTCGAATACGAACTCGCCCGCCACGACTGGCTCGCGTCGCGCAACGGGTGAAGCCCTCGTCATCTTCCAACAACGAGTGCTTCAGGGGTTGGGAACACACTGCACCCGTCCGTCGGACACTGCGCTTCGGCTCCGGGAGTGTGCGGGGCGCGCCCTACGGCTGCGCAGTGATTGGTATCTCAGTCGCCCCCGGAGCGACTGAGATACCAACCTCGGCATCGCACTTCAGCGACCGCACCACTCCGGCCCGAGCCGTGCGCCTTCCTGGTCCCTGCCGTACCCCGGGTATGGACGAGTCGGTGTCATCGATCGCGCCGCACATGTCGGCACGATGCAGCGGGTCCGGCGCCCGAGTCGGGGCGTTATCGAGGCCCGGTAAGGGTTGATATGCAGGGCGGTTCGTCGGTGGCCAGACATCGATTTCGATCGATGTTTTCGATTGCGATTTCGCGTGAACGTGAACCGGTTTGGGCGGGTATTTCTCGGCTCTTCGCCGTCACTTGATGCGCAAGGAATTGTCGCGACCCACGCACCGGTCTGCCCGTTGACACTCCGAGATACATCCGGTACTGTCCAATTGCCAGCGCCTAATTCTGGTCGCCGTGCACCGAGGGTTCACGAAAGGCAAGCACCATGGGGAAGGCCGCCGACGTCGTCAGGGCGTCAACCGAGTACTACAACAGTCGCGACTTCGATCGCTGGCTCGCCTGCTTTGCTGCGGACGGCACGTTAATCGACCTGGCCCAAGGCGTGACCGCCACCGGCCGCAACGAGATCATGGCGTACGGCCAGAGCTGGATCGACGCAATGAGCGATGCCGCGTACGCCAACGTGCGAATCACCGAGGCGGGTGACAACGTCACGATGCAGTTCAACGGCGAGGGCGTCAACGACGGGCCGTTCGGCACGTTCCCGGCCACCGGTAAGCGCGTGTCTTTCCCATTCGTAAACGTGATTGAGGTCAACGCCAAAGGCGAGATCAGCAGAGTTGAGCAGCTCTACGACCGCCTGGACGTGCTCACGCAGCTCGGCCACATGTCGGCCGGCTGAAGCTGGCGCCGTCTTGTTCAACTCGCAAAACTCTCCGCCGGTCCTTTTGACTGAATCACGTCGGCGGGGGCGTCGGTGTCAGCGGGTTATGACGGGCTTCAGCTGACCAGGATCGGGCGCATACACGGGCGTACTGCGGCGCCCGAGGTCGCCCGAAAACGCCCACCGCGGGTTCGGTGTCGAGCGTTGCCAGCTACTCGAACACCGACACAGCCCCTGCAAGCGAGCCGCAAGCCCCTTGTGAGATCACAATATGCGCACGCATTATTTTCTCGCCGGTTTGTTTCGGCGCGAGATGTCGCGTTTCGACAAATGCACGACGATGCGATACAACGTGCGCGTGAGAATTTCGTGCGCGTTTCCACCTGTTCCTGATACGCCGAAGCACATTGAACTTGCCGAGTCCCTCGGCTATCACACGGCGTGGGTGTACGACACGCCGGCGCTTCAGGTTGATGTGTGGATGACTCTTGCGTTGGCCGCCGTGCGAACATCGCGAATCACGCTGGGACCGGGGGTGCTCATCCCGTCGTTACGGCATCCCATGGTGACTGCGTCCGCGGTTGCCCATCTTGTGAGTCTTGTCGGTGAAGACCGGGTCGTCATCGGTGTGGGGACGGGTTTCACCGGTCGTCGTGCCATGGGTCAAAAGCCGCTGAAGTGGGCCGACATGCCAGCGGCGGTTGGCGTCATTCAGGCCCTCCTTCGCGGGGAGACCGTGGAAGTCGAGGGTCGGTCGGTAAAGATGCTCCACGGTGTCGGACAGGCCCCAGAGCGACCGATCGAGGTCCGGTGGGTGCTGGGAGTGAACGGACCCAAAGGACTCGACACTGCCGAGCGGATGGGTCTGGGTGTGTTCTCGAGTCGTCCACGCGCTGGTGCTTCGTATGCGTCGTTACCGTCGGCGACATTGCTCGGTTTTGGCACCGTAATCCGCGACGGTGAAATCGTGTCATCGCCACGTGTGTGGGAGGCAGCGGGTGCGCCGGCGGCAGTGGCTTATCACGCGTTTCTCGAACAACACGACGTCCGGCTCGAATCGCTGCCCAACTCTGATCGGTTCGTTGAACTGGCGATGGCGATTCCGGAGGACACGCGCCACCTGGCACTGCACGCCGGACATCTGACCGTTATGAACGACATCGATCGCCAAGTTGTGACGCCGGAAGCTGCGGCCGCGATCTCACCGCTTACGGGAACACTTGACGACGTGCGATCCCGCGTGGAGGAGCTTGCAGGAGCCGGGATGACCGAGATCGCGTTTCAACCGGTCGGCGACGTGGAGGCTGAGTTGCGCACGATGGCTGAGGCCATGGAGCCCTGGATCTGACCCTCGTTCGGGAGTCGCAGGGTCGACCTTGACCACGGGCGGCAAGAACGAACGACACCGACTCGACCGCGGTGGCGACAGACAAGCCAACAGGAGCCGGCAGTCCGGAAGCGCGATCCGAACAGAAACGGATTGTCGACTTGCTCGAAGCTGCGCGTCGCTAACGTCCGGCAGGTGCCAATGGTGTGGTCCTTCCACCCCATCCTCAAAGTGCCGTTTAGGGACACTCCGATAACGACAGCGGAGGCCGCGCTAAGTCGAGCGCGCTTGCGCGCACGTATCGGCCCTTGCGAGCGGACGCGGCCTACAACTCTTCCCGAAGACCCTTGAGCCTGACAAAGACGGAATCGCCTGCGAGAAAGCGAACTGGCCGTCTTCGAGTTGCCGGCCAACATCTCGGTCGAGGCAAGACGGGAGCTGGATGACGGGTTGGTGCATCGAGGTGCCGGTTTGTGCACGGAACGTGGGGTCCGTTATCGGATGGGAGGGTTCAAGGTGACCAGCGCGGCTCTTGGAAAATCAGCGGGGTCTGCCCGTCCCTTCCGTAACGTCGCTCGTGGCGCTGGAAGCGCACCGGTTGACCACTGCCTGTTACCGGAGTATTGTCCCGCCGAGCGACAGACTGCCGTTCAGATGAAGGAGCGAATGATGTTTCGCAGATTCCTTGTCACGGCTGCGGTGTGCGCAGCTGCCCTTGCACTTTCAAGTGCAAGTATCGCCGGCGCTGGTGAGGTGACCGGTAACGGGAAGCCAACCGCTGGCCCGACACACGCAAACTCGATTTGCGCCTTTTCGGGGCAGAACGACGATCCGAACGCCCCTATCACGCCAGTCGGGAACGGGAACGGTCCCGGAGGCAGGACGCAGAGCTACGGACAGGACGTCCGTAACGGATTGATCAGCCCCCATGTGTTCAACCCTGGTGACGCGTGTCGGGGCGGTAGCAATCCGGACAACCCCCCGGCCCCGTAGTTGAGCCCCCGGTTGCTCCCGGCGCTGTAGTTCTGGGAGCAACCGTTCACATCGCGGCGCTCTCGTCGTGGGTTGCATGATCCACCGCGCACGACTGCCACCCTACGCGTGCGATCAAGTGAAACGGCCGTCGGGAACGATGCCCCGATGGGTCACGTGACGGTCAACCCGAGAGCGATGCTCGCCGAGAGGGTGCCGGAGCTACCCGTCAGGACAAGTGGGTAGGTTCCGGGTGTCGCGCCGAGGGGCACGGTCACGGTGAGCGTGACGTTCGGGGCGCTGCCGCCCGCAGCGATCGTGACGCCGGCCGGGAGGCCCGAGACGACGAAGGTGATCGAGCCGGCGAATCCGCCGGTCGGCGTGATCGTCACGGCGTAGGACGACGAGGCGCCACGGGCGATCGAGAGGCTGCCCGGCGTAGCGCTCAATCCGAATCCGCCGGTCGGGGCGAACACGTTGAGGATCATCGGGTAGGAACGGGTGACCGATCCGGCGACGCCGACGATGCTGAGCGGGTACGACCCCGCGGCAACTGCGGACGTCGCGTTGAAGATCAACGTCGAGTCCCCGAAGGTGGGGTTGGGAATGAAGGTGGAGGACACTCCGGGCGGCAAACCGCTCACGCCGAGGGTGACGATCGGCGCCGTCGGCCCGACGAGGCGGTACCCGATCTGGGGCGAGACGGTGCCGCCGACCGGCAGGTTGGCCGAGGCCGGGACGACGAGGGCGAAATCAGGAGTGTTCGTGACGCTCAGGATGACGCTGGTGAAGCGGGCATTGAGCGGATCGGACGTGGCCTTGATCGTCACCGTGTAGCGACCGTTGGGCGTCGACGCCGACGGTGTCGCATAGAGGACGGTGCCGCCTCTGGTCGGATTCGGCGAGAAGTTTGACGTGACCCCCGTGGGAAGGCCCGTCGCGCTGAACGTCACATCCCCGGTGTAGCCACCGGATCGATCGACGGTGAAGCCGAATGCCGCCGTCTGTCCGGTGAGCACAGCAACCTCGGGATTGTCAGCCCGGATGCCGAACGACGGTGTGCCCGGCGGGGGCGGGGGCGGCAGCGGTGATGTGGTGGGGGGCGGCGATCCCGAACCGACGACGTCGAGATACACCGTGAAGCTCTTCGACGGCGCCCGCGAGATGGTGCGGACCGACACCGCGAACAAACCTGACGGTGTGGTCGTCGGGACGGTGACCGACAGCTCGTACTGGCTGCTGCTCAACTGGCTGACCGACGTCGTGGCCCCTGCCGGCGGACCGCTGAACGCGAAGCCGATCGAACCGACCTTGCCGGTCGTCTTGATGATGAACGGATAGCGCGCGGTGCCACCCGGGATGACCGCCTGGCGCGGCTGCAGAATGATCGACACGCTCCTCGGTGCCGCCGCGGCAGGAACCGCGGCAGCGGATCCGACGGCGAACAGGGAGAAGAGAACAGCGGCGAGCAATCCGCGGACACGACGATGTGCAGTCATAGGCAGAGCGTGCACCCCGCAGCCATAGGGGTCTAGAGGCGAAGGCCTGGACCGGGGGTGGCCACCCGGCCCCCGCCATCGTCTGGCAGAGCGACGCGTGGCCGCGTGACGGTTCAGGCCAGCGCGAGTGCCGGGGCGTCGATGCCGTAGAGCTCGGCGGCGTTGCCGCACACGATGGCGCGGGTCTGCTCGGGGGTGAGCGACTTGGTGTGCTCGGCCAAGAGCTCCTGGCTCCACGGCCAGGTGGAGTCGGAGTGGGGGAAGTCGTTGGCCCACATGAGGTTGCGCCAGTTCATGTCGTCGGCGTGCTTGAACGCCGTCCAGTCGTCCTGGAACGTGAGGTAGATGTTGTTGAGGAAGTACTCGCTGGGATGCTTGCTCAGCTCCTGGCCCGCTGGCAGCCAGTAGCGGTGGCGGTCGTAGGCATGGTCCATGCGGTAGGTGAAGTGCGGCACCCACCCGGCGTCGGCTTCCGCGCAGATCACCTTCAGGTCAGGATTGCGTTCGAACACGCCACCGAGCACGAGCAGCGCCATGATGTCCTGACAGCCGCGCATGATCGTGAGAAAGCTGGCCATGCGCGGTCCCCGGTGCCGAGCCGAGCGCATCGTGAGGATGTGGAACGACGGCGGCAGGTCGAGTTCGACGCACGCGGACCAGAACTCGTCGTAGATGGGGGAGTCGTAATCCTCGACGACCGGCTGACCGGGCATGGTCACGCCGCGCAGACCGAGCGCCTTGATGGCGTGAAGGTCGGCGATGGCCTCGTCGGGAGAGCGCATGGCGGTCTGTCCAAGTCCGAGCAGACGGGTTGGATGTGCCGCGCAGAACCCGGCGAGCCAGCGGTTGTAGGCATCGAAGCAGGCCTTCTTGTAGTCGGCGTCGGCCAGGTTGCAGATCATCATGCCGATGCTCGGGTAGATCACCTCGGCGTGGACGCCGTCGCGTGTCTGATCGGCCATGCGGGCGTCGGGGTCCCAGCCGCCGCGGTGGAGGTCGGCGAACCGTGAGCCCTTCTCGCGGATCTCCGAGGGAGCCTTGCCGGCCGCGGCGATTGTGCCGAGCGACAGTGGCTTGCTGACACCCTCGATGATGAAGACGTCCCCGTCCTCACCCGCGTCGACGAGGTGCGGGGCGCGATCGCGATAGGCCGGGTCGATGTGGTCGACGTAACAGTGTGGCGGTTCGGTGATGTGCGAATCGGCCGAGATCACGGCGTGGTTCATGGACGCGTCCTGTTCGGATCGGTGGGGTCGGGCTGGGCGCCGCGGACGAGGCGTCCGGGGAACTGACCGGTTGACTGTCCCTCGCGTTGGGTCTCGACGCCGCTGACGAAGGTGTGCAGATAGCCGGTGGCGGGCTGGAGCAACCGTTTGCCGTTCGCCGGGAGGTCATACGCGATCTGCGGTGCGGCGAGACCGAGGGTGTCGGGGTCGATGATGTTGATGTCGGCCTTGAATCCCGGGGCGATGATGCCGCGGTCGAGCAGTCCGACGGTCTCGGCTGTCGCTCGGGTCTGCTGACGGACGAGCCACGGCAGTTCGAAGCGAGGTCCGCGGGCGCGATGCATACCCCAGTGCGCCAGCATCGTCGTGGGGTAGCTGGCGTCGCAGATGGTGCCGACATGGGCACCGCCGTCGCTGAGTCCGGGGACGCAGTTGGCGTGGCCCATCATCTCGGCCACTGCGTCGAGGTTGCCACCGGCATAGTTGAGGACCGGCGTGTACAGCAGCGCCCTCCCGTCGTCGGCGGCGAGCAGTTCGATGAGGAGATCAGCCGGCTCGCGGCCAAGACGGGCCGCACGAGCGGCGATGGTATTGGCCGGGTCGGGTTCGTAGTCCGGCGGCGTGCCGAGCACGTAGGTGTTCGCCAGGTTGACCATCCGCTGCGCCGACCCGGTGGTCAACTCGGCGACGAGCACGGCCCGCAGCGACGGCTCGGTGATGGCCCTCGCCTGCTCGGCGAGCGGGAGGGTCCGCAGATCGCGGAACGATGCACACCGGGTGAGCGGGTTCACCGTGCCCTGGAGGCCGATCAGGACGCCGATCCCGCGGGCCGCGACCTGGGCGCGCAGGGTGTGGCCGGCGTCGTTGATGGCATCGAGTTCGGCAAGCACGCGGCGGTACATTTCCGGTCGTCGGGGATCCTGGGCGAGCGATATCGACAGCGGACGCCCCGAGGCGGCGAGCATGGCGCGAATGGTCGTCATCTCGTCGTCGAGGTCGAAGAAGTCCGACACCACCTGTAACACGCCGCGGCCGGTTGCCCCCATGGCCGCGGCGACGCCGACGAGCTCGGCCCTCGCGGCGTTCAACGACGGGGTCGGTTCGCCCCGGCTCGTGCGATGGTTCACGGTGCGCGATGTCGTGAACCCGAGCGCTCCGGCCACAACCGCCTCGGCAACGAGACGACCCATCTCGGCGATCTCCTCGGTGGTGGCCGGTTCGCGGTTCGCGCCACGTTCGCCCATCACGTACAGGCGCAGCGGACCGTGGGGGACTTGGGCGGCGAAGTCGATGTCGCGTTCGCCTCGCGAGAGGACGTCGAGGAAGTCGGGAAACGTCTCCCAGTTCCAGGCCAGCCCTTCGTGGAGCGCGGCACCGGGGATGTCCTCCACGCCCTCCATCAGTTCGACGAGGCGGTCGTGATCGCCGGGCCGCACCGGAGCGAACCCGACACCGCAGTTGCTCATCACGACGGTGGTGACGCCGTGGCCCGATGAGGGCATGAGTGACGAGTCCCACGTGACCTGTCCGTCGTAGTGGGTATGGATGTCGACGAATCCGGGCGTGAGAAGCGCCCCGCCGACATGCATCTCCTGACGCGCCGTCGACGTGATCCGTCCGACCTCGGCGATACGTCCGTCGGTGATGGCGACATCGGCCGACCGCGCCGATGCCCCGGTGCCGTCGAGGACGGATGCACCGCGGAGGATCAGGTCGTGCTCCGCTACACGGGTTGGCTGGGCCATTCGATGTCCCCTCGTTCGTCGTCGCCCGACGGAGAAACTCCGGCAACGCCAGAGTCTGACAGCAGGCCGGGCCCGCCGCCCAAACCAGACCGTTGCCGAGATTCGACCGTCCGCGACGTGCCAAGTAGCGTCCCGACCTATGCGCGCCGCCGTCCTGAACGAACAGCCCGGGAAACTCGAGATCGAGGATCTCATCGTCGACAACCCCGGCCCGACCGAAGTCCTCATCCGGGTCGTCGGGGCCGGGCTATGCCACTCCGACCTGCACTTCATGGAGGCCAGCTACCCCACCAAGGTGCCGTGCGTGGCCGGCCATGAGTCAGCCGGTGTCGTCGAAGCAGTCGGCAGCGACGTGACGTACTGCAAGCCGGGCGATCACGTCGTCACCTGCCTCTCGGTGTTCTGCGGCCAGTGTCGGCTCTGTCTCTCCGGGCGTCCCCATCTGTGCCTCGACAAGGACGCTGCGCTACGTCCGGCGGGAGCGTCACCCCGACTGCGCAGGCACGATGGCACGCCGGTCGAGCAGCTGATCCGCCTCGGCGGGTTCGCCGAGATGATGCTCGTGCACCAGAACGCCGTTGTCGTCATCGATCGGGAGATGCCTCTCGACCGGGCGGCGCTGGTCGGCTGTGGCGTGCTGACCGGTACCGGTGCGGTGTTCCGCACCGCCCGCATCGAGCCGGGTTCGCGCGTGTGCGTGATCGGGGCCGGCGGCGTCGGCCTGGCCGCGGTGCAGGGCGCGCGCATCGCCGGCGCCGGCCAGATCGTGGTGGTCGACCTCTCCGACAGCAAGCTCGAGGTGGCGAAGCAGTTCGGCGCAACCGATGTCGTCAACGCGTCGACGGTCGAGAACGCCGTCAAGGCGGTGAAGGCGTTGACCGGTGGGGGCGTCGACTACAGCTTCGAGGCGATCGGCCTGAAGGCAACGGCCGACCAGTCGTTCCAGGTGCTCGACGTGGGTGGCACGGCCACGGTGATTGGCATGATCCCGCCGAGTGCGATGGTCGAGGTTCGCGGTGTCGATCTGCTCAGCGAGAAGAAGATCCAGGGGTCGATGATGGGTTCGAACCAGTTCCGCACCGACATCCCGGCGCTCATCCGGATGTACATGGACGGTCGCCTCAAGCTCGACGAGATGGTGTCGGCCCGCCTCGGCCTCGACGATGTGAATGATGGCTACGCGGCCATGAAGCGCGGCGAGGTCAGCCGCCAGGTCATCGTCTTCGACTGAGCTACGACGCTCCGGCGGGATTCGCTCCCTCCGTTCCCCGGGGAGCGACCGAGGAGCGGAAGTTTCCATGCGGGTGCGGGTGAAATGATCAATATTGATCATTCGATAGGTACTTTGCCTCAGTACCATCGACAGCGCTTCATCTTCGGAAATCCGCGTTGTAACTCAGAAAGAGGAGCTTCACATGGGAGAAAATCGAGTCGTGGCTGGCGCGCTCAGTCATGAAGAGATCGTCAAGTCGTTCCTTGGGTCCAAGGCGATCGACTTCGGAGCACTCGGCAAGTTCGTGACGGAATACGGCGAGTCCATCGTGTCATCTGGCCGGGGCGACTACGGCGTCCGCTTCGGTCACTACAACATCCTGGCGTGCTTCAACATCGGACCACGCGACTTCGGGATCGGCGACATCGCCCGGAGCGGCATCGCCAAAGAACTGGCCGGCTGACACACGGAGTCGAGCAGAGCGGTTGGCGCAGCCATTGCTGCGCCAACCGTGGGACTCGCATCACGAACGAACGACCGCGGCGACGAAGGAACTGATGTGGGCTCCGACCCGACCACGACATGGCACCGCCGGGACCTTGCTCACCGCGTATGCCGCGCTCTTCTCGTCGGCGAGAGAGTCCTCAGGTTTCTCGGCGACACCGGCTATCGGGACGGCGATGATCTCGAAGACAGCTTCGGACCGGACAAACCCTTCGCTGAGACGGCGATGCTGCTGCACGTCGCTGCGGGTGTCCGAGGGTTCCCCGACCTGACCAACCGTGTTGCCGGCCTGACCGACTCGCTGGCCCGCCGTGCTCGCGCGCCCCGAACGGCATGCGCGATTGCGCTCCATCCGTCGATTGCGCTGCAGCTGGCGATGCCCCACGTGCTGCTCACCCGGCTCGGGCATCCCGATGCCCGCTTCGACGAGGTCCTTGACCTCAGCCTGCAGAGCTCCGGCGCCAACGGTCGTGAGGTCGTGCCGCACCGGATGCTCGAACGCATGTGGATCATGTCGCTCTGGACCAGAACTGAACCGGGGTCCGATTTCGACATGGCCGCGCGGTATTCGGTACTCAATCATCCGCTAGACCTGATCTGGGGTACGCGTGAAGATGCCTATGCGCACACCCACACATTCATGTATTTCACGAATTTCGGGTACTCGCGTCGAGAACTTCCCCGTGCTCGGCCGGATGCGCTGGCGGAGTCGGGAGTGCTGCTTGCCCGGAGTCTGCTCCTCGGCGACTTCGACCTTGCCGGCGAGGTGCTGATGGCGTGGCCGCTCACCGGCGAACCGTGGAGCCCGACGGCGGCGTTCGGGTTCCGGGTCCTGGCCGAGCTCGAGGATCGTGTCGGGTTCCTTCCGGCGAAGAACGGCACACCGGCGAAGTTCATCGACCTCGTGGCCGCCGAACGCACCAAGTACGCGCTGGCCTCGTCGTACCACACGGCCTACGTCATGGGGATGCTGTGTGCGCTCGCCCTCCGGGCCGACGACACGCTCCCGAGAGGCTTCACCGGCCGCGCGGTGCCTCGTGCGGTCGTCGACGAACTGCTTGCCGTGATCGGCGAGCGCGACGCTCCATGGCGCGCCACGTTTGATCGGTTGGACTGGAGCGAGCAGCGCCGACTCGGGTCCGTCCTGATGGACATGGCACTGCTGACGTCGGCGCGGGGGAACGACTACACAACGGTGGCGTTGCTCCTCCAGCGAGCGGTGCAATACGGCCTCGCCGGTTCACCGCTGTGTGCGCAGGCCGCCCAACTCCTGCACCGCGTGGCCGTGGGAGCCCAGGTGCTGGCCAGCTGAACCGGTTCCGGTCGCTCTGTAGCTCGAAGAGCGACGATGCGTACGAACGTCGTCGGCCGGTGCTCAGGCGAGGTGGACGATCGTTTTGCCGACGTTGCGGCCGGCGAACAGATCACAGAAGGCGATGCCGACGTTCTCGATGCCTTCGAGCATGTATTCGGTGCTGTGGAGCTGGCCTTTGGCGATCCAGGCGAGGAGTTGGCGACGCGCCTCGGGGTAGCGGTCGTGATTGAAGTGCGTCATGAAACCTTCCATGCGCGCATGGTTGGTCACGAGCTGGAACAGATTCGACGGACCCGGGAGGGGCTCGGTCTCGTTGTACGTGGCGACCGCGCCGCAGAGCACGATCCGCGCGCCGGGGGAGATGCGGGCGAGCACGTTCTCGAGCAGGGGTCCGGACACATTGTCGAAGTACACATCGATCCCGTTCGGGCACGCCGCGGCGAGTTGTGCGTCGACGTCGCCATACCGGTCGACGGCCGCGTCGTAGCCGAGGTCCTCGACGAGCCGACGGCACTTCTCGGCGCCGCCGGCAATGCCGACGGTGCGAGCCCCGAACACCTTGGCGATGGGCCCGGCGACGGACCCGACGGCCCCGCCGGCGGCGCTGATCACGACGGTCTCGCCCGGCTTGGGACGGCCGATGTCGGAGAGACCGAAGTAGGCGGACAGGCCGGTGTCGCCGAGGATGCCGAGATGCCAGCTCAGCGGGCAGTCGAGGTCGGTCGGCACGCGGATGAAGAAGTCCGTGGCGTCGGTGATGGAGTACTCCTCCCAGGCCAGGCGGGCCATCAGCAGCTCCCCGACCTGGAATCCGGGGTGGCGTGACTCGACGACCCGGCCGAGGGTGAGTCCCATCACCGGTGCGCCGAGCGGCATCTCCGGAAGGATGTGGTCGGTGCTGCCCTCGTCCATCCAGTGTCGGAACCCGGCGTCGAGCGAGGCGTAGAGGTTCTGGATGACGACCTCGCCGTCCGCCGCCGGCCGCATGGCGTTCGTGACGACGGCGAAGTCGTCCGGACGTGGTGCTCCCTGCGGGCGGCGGGCGAGGACGACGGATCGGTAGGTGTCGGTCATGTGCTCGGACCTTTCGGGTGGATCACGATGTCGATGATGTCACTGCGGAGGTCGAAGGCGACAGTGGCCCGACGACGTGTCGTCTCAGTCGGCCAGGCCCTTGGCGATCGCTTCGTTCGTGAACGCCGCGAACTTCATGGTGTCGAACGCCACGACCAGTCGGGCGTCGGTCTCGATGATCACGCGGTGCGGGGAGTCGAGGAATTTCGCGAAGGCGCGCCGGTAGGCATCTTCGGGCGCGGCGGCGACACCGGAGAGCGTGGCGTAGAACCAGGTCTTGAGCTCGTCGAAGCCCGGGTCGCCGTTGGCGTGCACGATCGAGTCGCCCTTGTAGGACGCGGTCTTGCCGTTGCGGTTGATGACGAGTCCGGACTGCGGGCGCTTGCGCAGGGCGGGAACGCGCTTGCGCCGGTCCGCACACGTGGTCCAGAACTTGCCGTTGCGGTACACATACGCAACGACGACGCCGACGGGATAGCCGTCGGTGGTGGTCCAGTTGAAGATGCACTCGCCTCCGGGCTCGACGAGCGCACGGAGCGCTTCCTCGTCGAGTCGCATGGTTGTGAGATCTTCGTAGTCGACTGATTCGCTGTCCATTGGTGGTCCTCGCAGGTGGTGGGTGGTGGTGCGGCAGGGCAGGGCGCGTCGGGACTCCGCTCGGCGGGTCCTGACGGGGAGATCAGGTTGCGCTGACGCGCAGGAGCAGCTTGCCCTGGTGCCCGCCGCTGAGCAGCAGGCGCAGGGTTGCCGGGAAGTTCTCGACACCCGTTGCGTAGTGTTCGGGCATCACCAGCTCTCCGGATGCGAGCCAACAGGAGAGCGCCGCCTCGGCTTCGGGAAACTTGGCGTGGAAGTGGGTCACGGCGAAGCCCTCCATGCGGGCATGGCGCTCGGCCAGCTTGAGGTAGTTGCGCGGTCCGCGCACGTCGTCCATGTGCTGATACTGCGAGATGGCTCCGCAGATTACGACCCGCGATCCTTCGACGATCTGCATGAGCACCGCGTCGAGGATGTCACCGCCGACGTTGTCGTAGAACACATCGACGCCGTCGGGAGCGAGCTCTTTCAGTCGAGCGCCGACATCCTCGTTCTTGTAGTCGATAGCGGCGTCGAAGCCGAGCTTGCCGGTGAGGTAGGCGACCTTCTCCGGCCCGCCGGCGATGCCGATCACCCGCGTGGACCCGGCGAGACGGGCCAGCTGGCCGGCCATAGAGCCGACCGCCCCGGCGGCCCCGGAGACGACGACGGTGTCACCGGCCTCGACCGCTCCGACCTCGAAGATCCCGAAGTACGCCGTCATGCCCGTGGTGAGGCCGAGCCCGCCGAGGTAGGTCGTCGGGGTCACCGACGTGACATCGAGTTTGCGCAGGGCAAACGCGGGAAGGGTGGCAATCGTCTGCGCGCCCAGCGGACCGAACACAGCATCACCCGGCTCGAGCCCTTCCGCGTTGCTTTCGAGCACCCGTCCGACTCCCAGCGCAACAACCGCGCTGCCGAGACTCGCCGTCCCGTGATAGGCCCCCTCGTCGAGCACCGTTCGGATGAACGCGTCGATTCCGAGCACGTCGACTTGCACGACCACATGCCCGGGGGTCGGCGCCTCGACGGGTTCGTCGACGATGGCGAAGTCGGTGTCGGCCGGCGTGCCCTTGGGTCGGCTCGTGAGGACAACCTTGCGATTGGTATGCGTGCTTGTCATCACATTCCTCCGTCGACAGAGAGAACCTGGCCGGTGACCCAGCTGGAGGCGGGTGACGCGAAGTAGAGAACTGCTGCACCGAGGTCTTCAGGTGTACCGAGGCGTCGCATTGGCAGGCGGAGCATCTTCTCCAGCCTCGGGAGGTCGGTGTCCTCGAGCTTCATCGCCGTCATCATGATCTCCGTCGGTACGGCGCCCGGCATGATGCAGTTGACCCGGATGCGCGGTCCGAGTTCCTTGGCGAAGGTGACCGTCAGCGAGTTCACACCGGCCTTCGCGGCGGCGTAGTGACCGCTACCGGGCACCGTCATGACGGCGGCACGCGACGAGATGTTGACCACACGTCCTCCGTCGCGCATGTGACGTGCCGCCGTGGTCGTGCACACCCACACGGCCGTGAGGTTCAGTCGCAGCGTCGCTTCCCACTCCTCGGGATCGAGCTCGGACAGGGGCGTCTGGATCGGCGAGCCGCCGGCATTGTTGACCCAGATGTCGAGGTGCCCGAACTCGTTGACGGCGGCGGCGGTGAGGGCCTCGACGGCGTTCTTGTCGGTGACGTCGGTGGCGACGGCGATGGCCCGACCCCCGCGTTCACGGATCCCGGCGGCCACGCGTTCGATCTCGTCGAGACGTCGAGCGGCGCAGACGACGGCGGCGCCGGCGTCGGCCAGGGTGGTGGCGATCCCCTCGCCGATGCCCCGACCGGCACCTGTGACCACGGCGACGTCGTCGGACAGGTTGAACAAGTCGTGCATCGGGGTCTCCCGGGTCGGCAATATCTTACTGGCGGTAAGTACTATGGCATCATGTCGTGACCAGGGAAAGTCGGGACCACGATGGCCGTTCGATGGAGTGCGATGTCCGGTGCGGTGAATCGCTGATGGATCGCGAGCGGCGCCGACCGGGTCGCCCGACCGGTCGTCAGCACGTGGTCGACCGTGAGCGCGTCCTCGACGCGGCTGAACGCGCCATCGCGCAGTACGGTGCGGGCGTCTCGATCGAAGCGATCGCCCGTGAGGCCGGTGTGACGAAGCCGATCGTCTACGCCCGCGTCGGAAAGCGCACCGAGGTTTCCGACGCATTGGCGCAGCGCCTTGCCGACCGGCTCATGGAAGCGTCGGCGGCGGCGATCGGCGCGCGCCGCACGGGACGCGGGCAGTTGGTCGCGATGATCCAGTCCAGCCTCGAAACGCTCGCCGCGCACCGCGAGCTCTTCCTGTTCGTCACCGGAGGGGCCTCGGAAGAGATGCCGCAGCGAACCCTCTTTCTCGCCGGACAGTCCGCCAAACCGATGGCCGATCAGATCGCGGCGTGGCGCAAGGCGGCCGGGCTGGACCCGTCAGTGGCCCTCGCATGGGCCTACGGCGTCGTCGGTCTGCTCAACATGGTGTCGCTGTGGTGGATCACCGAGTCCGATCAGCCGGCCGAGCGGGTTGCCGAGCAATTGGCGGACCTGCTGTGGTCCGGGCTCGCCGGCATCACCCCCCAGCGCTCCGCCGAGTTACGGCCGAATCCGCAGACCTGAGCGCCTGTTCGGTCGGAATGCGGTCGCGTCGAGGCCCCTCCGTCGTGCATCCCTGTTTCGACTTGACAAACAACTTACGGTGGGTAAATTGCTATGCCGTAGGTCACTAAGGCCCCATGCGAGACCGATCCACTCCCGAAGCGTGCGGAGTGAAGCGAGAGCGCAGTCGAGCTGCCACCCGCTGTCGTCTGACGAGAGCAACCCGCACAACCGAATACTCGAACACGAACCGGAGACACCATGTCGATGACCGAAGACGTTTCCCGCCCAGCGCATCTCCTCGGCAACGGAGCTCCGGTGCAGGAAGAGCAGACGCTCACCGAACTCCGCGTGTCGGGCACCATTCCGCCCGAGCTCGACGGCCGCTACCTGCGCAACGGAGCGAACCCGCTGACCGGCATGAGCGACCATCCCTTCTTCGGCGACGGCATGATCCACGGTGTGCGGCTCCGTGGCGGCAAGGCCGAGTGGTACCGCAACCGCTACGTGCAGACGCCCTTCATCCGGAATCCTCAGCTCAACATCTTGGATCTCGAGGTGGCGCTCGACATGACGGCCTCGAAAGCCAACACCCATGTCGTCGGTCACGCCGGCAAGATCCTCGCCTTAGAGGAGGGCCACTTCCCCTACGTGCTCGACGGGTTGCTCAACACCGTCGGACCGACGGACTTCGGCGGCAAGCTGACCGGCTCGTTCACCGCTCATCCAAAGATCTGTCCGGTCACGGGTGAACTGCTGGCGTTCGGCTATTCGGCCATGCCGCCGTACCTCACCTACCTTCGCGTGTCGGCCGACGGTCAGCTCGTGCAGCGCGAGGAGATCACCGTCGGCGGGCCGACGATGATGCACGACTTCAACGTCACCCAGAACTACATCATCTTCATGGACCTCCCCGCGGTGTTCGACATGGACATGGCGCTGCGCGGCGAGATGCCGATCCACTGGGACGACAACTACCCGGCCCGGCTCGGCGTGATGCCGCGCAACGGCAACGACAGCTCGGTCGTCTGGTACGACATCAACCCCTGTTACGTCTTCCATCCGCTCAATGCGTACGAGGACGGCGACAAGATCGTGATGGATGTCTCGCGCATGAGCCACGTGTGGCGCGACGGACCCATGGACTTCCCGAGCCCGATGCTCTATCGCTGGACCATCGACACCAAGGCCGGCACCGTTGCCGAACGCCAGATCGACGATCAGCCGGCCGACTTCCCGCGTGTTCCCGACAGCCGGGTCGGGCTGAAGCATCGCTTCGGCTACCTGATGGGCTTCGACGTCAACATGAGCTTCGAGAACGCCAAGAGCTCGTCGGGCATGCTGCTCAAGTACGACCAGGAGTCAGGCAAGCGTTCGTCGATCAATGTCGGCCTCGGCCGCCAGCCCGGCGAGTCGGTGTTCGTGCCTGCGGCCGGAGCGAAGAACGAGGACGACGGCTACCTCATCACGTACGTGTACGACGCGAATACCGAGCACAGCGAATGCGTGATCTTCGATGCGTCGTCGATGAGCGACGAACCGGTTGCGTCCGTCCACCTCCCGCGGGTGCCCTTCGGCTTCCACGGCAGCTGGGTCAACGCCACCGTCGCCGACTGACTCCAGGACCCGCCGAGAACAGCGAACGTCGAGACCGAGCGAGCCCGATGCCCACGACCCCGCAATCCCTCACCGACGTCACCGTCGAATGGATGGCCGAGGCGCTGGGCGTCGCGCTCGACGGGATCGACGTCGAAACGATCGGCGCCGGCCACGGGTTCATGGGCGAGTTGGCCCGCGTCACACTGCACTCCTCTGACCCTGCGGTTCCGTCGTCGGTCATCGTGAAGCTGCCCACCGCTGATCCCGGTGGCCGCTTCATCGGCGAGATGATGCGGGTGTGGGAGCGCGAGCATTTCTTCTACCGAGACGTCGCCCCGCAGCTGAACATCCGGGTTCCCGCCGCATTGGTCAACATCCTCGAGCCGCCGTGTCTGGTGCTCGAAGATCTTGCGCCTGCGGTGCCGGGCGATCACGTCGCCGGCGCAACGTTGGATCAGGCCGAGCGGGCGATCGATCTCCTGTCCCGTCATCACGCCGCATGGTTCGAACATCCACAGCTGATGTCGTTCACCTGGATGCCCGGCCTCGACGATCCGCAGATCCTCACCCTTCCCGACACCTTCAACATGGGGTGGCCGCTCTTCCTCGAAAGATTCAAGGGCGAGCTCCCCGAGCGGGTCTTCCGGTGGTGTGAGCAGTTCGTCGTCACCATCCCGGAGTGGATCCAGAGTCATTTCGACGATCGTTCGACCATCGTCCACGGCGACTTCCGACTCGACAACATGTTCTTCCTGGATGACGGCGGTGTCGCCGTCATCGACTGGCAGATGAGCATGAAAGCGCCGGGCCAGACCGACCTCGTCTACTTCTGCGCCAACAACCTCAGTGTCGAGATGCGGCGGGCACACGAGGACGCTCTCATCTCGCGCTACGTGAACGGGTTGCATGCAGCGGGTGTGCCGGCCGACGCGGTCACGCTCGAAACGGTCCGCCACGGCTACCTCGACGGGCTGCTGTTCTACGCCGTGTCCTTCGGCGCGAGCCTGCTGACCATCGACCCCGCGAACGAGCGCGGCGCCGCGCTCTTCGACGCGTTGGTCCGACGCACCTTCACCGCCGTGGACGATCTCGACGTCGGAACGGCGCTCGGGTTCGCATGATTCGCTGGGGCCTGTAACACTCCGCAAGAAACTCTCCGCAGGTCGCACTTCGCAATGTCTTGTCTCAACGAACACCAGTAGTTCCCATGACCAACCAAGGAGCGCACAAAGCCATGACACCTACGACCCGCAAAGCGGTGCGAACGATCGCCGTTCTCACCGCGCTCTCCCTCTCCGCCACGACGGCGCCTGCCGCGCACGCGGCCACGAAGGCGAAGGCGAAGCTGACCCCGTCCAACAACTTCCCGACGTTGAAGCCGGCCACTGGGCCGGTGTTCACGATCGGGATGACCAACACCGAAGGCGCGGCCGGCGGACTTGACTATCCGGAGATCCGCACCTTCGCCCAGAGCGCGGTCGACTACTTGAACAAGCGCGGCGGCATGGTGGCCGCAAGATCAAGCTCGAGGCGTGTGTGGTCAAAGCCTCGCCGGAGACTTCGGCGGCGTGTGCCCAGGAACTCGTCGGCAAGAAGGTCGACGCGATCCTCCTCGGTCTCGACATCTTCCCGGGATACGCGACCTACGAAGCCGCCGGGATCCCGGTCTTCGGTGTCCTGCCGATCCTTCCGGGTGACTACACCGCGAAAGCGGTTCTCTTCGGAGGAGGCAATGCCACCTCCATGGCAGCCACGGCTGCCGCCGCCAAGATTCACTACAAAGCCAAGAGCGTCGGCATCCTCGCGGCCGACAATCCCGGAACCGCCGGCACCGTTGCTGCACTCGAAGCATCGCTGAAGAAAGCCGGGATCACTTTCAAGACCGTGAAGGGCGGCGACAACGAGACCGACGCCGGCTACCAGGGCCTCATGCGTGAAGCTTCGAAGGACAATCCCGAGGTGCTGATCTCGCTCTACGGCGATGCCGGATGCATCGGGACGATCCGCGGACGCGCTTCGCTCGGCATCAAGATTCCTGTGCTGTCCACGATCATTTGCGGCGGAGCGGACGTACGCGCCGCTGCCGGCGACGACCTGATCGGCTGGGCTTTCCCCGGCGCCCAAACGGACAGGCTCACCCCGGAGCGTGCCATCCTCCAGGCCATCACGGCCCCGGTACGCAAGGTCAAGCCCGCCGAAATCGATCCCGGTGCGCTCGGCCTCGGAGTGCTGGGCGTCCAGGGCATCATGACGATGGCCGAGCATGCCAACCGGATGAAGGCCAAGAAGATCGCGGTCACCGGAGCGTCGCTGTTCTCCTACTTCAAGACGGTGCGCGGAACAGTCGCTTGGCCGCAGGGGGCAAAATTGGAATGTGGCGCGGTCCCGGCCTACCCGGCCGTCTGTGCGTTCTCGTTCCCCGTGGCGGAATACACCAAGGACGGTAACAAGACCATTCCCGGGCTCGAGTCGGTTGACACCAAGTCGTACCTCCCGTAGTCAACCGACCCTGATTTCACTCTCTAGGTAACGTTCGACTCTCGTGATCGACTACGTCTTCTATTTGCTGCTCGGTAGCGGGGCGGCAGCAATCATCGCGGCGTTCGGGCTCGGGTTGGTCATCACCTACCAGGGCTCGGGCATCGTGAACTTCGCCTATGGCGGTATGGCGATGTGGACGGCGTT
>JANMYF010000203.1:0-1782 GCA_031381685.1 Acidimicrobiia bacterium | reverse complement strand
GTTGGCGATACGGCGGGCTTTGTCTGCGGCGAGACGCTCACGCTGCGACTCGTGCACTTCGACATCGTCGTTTCCGATGCCGGCAGGAACCATCGGGAAGACCTTCTCGCTCTCGTCGGTGCGGAAGTCGACGACGACCGGACGATCGTTGATCGAGTTCGCCTTGTCGATGGCGGGCTGCACCTCTTCGGGCGAGTCGACACGGATGCCGACGCAACCCATTGCTTCCGCCAGCTTCACGAAGTCCGGGAGTTCCGGGGAAAGGTACACCTCGGAGTAGCGCTCTTCATAGAACATCTCCTGCCACTGGCGGACCATGCCCAGGTACGAGTTGTTGAGGATCGCGACCTTGACCGGGATGCGCTCGATCGACGCTGTGGTGAGCTCCTGGTTGGTCATCTGGAAGCAACCGTCGCCGTCAACCGCCCACACCGTCTTGTCCGGGCAGCCGACCTTGGCGCCGATCGCCGCCGGGACCGAGAAGCCCATGGTGCCGAGACCGCCGGAGTTCACCCACGTGTAGGGCTCGTTGAACTTCCAGTACTGCGACGCCCACATCTGGTGCTGGCCGACTCCCGATGCGAGGATGGTGCCTTCGGGTGCCGAGTCACGCAGCGCTTCCATCACCATCTGCGGCTTCAGCGGACCGTCGACCTGCTGGGGCGCATAGGTCAGGGGGAAGTTCTCCTGCCAGCCGGAGATCGCCTGCTTCCACACACCGCGATCCGGGAACGACGAACCAGTTCCTTGCAATTCCTTGATCGCCGAGATGAGGTGCTCGATCGTGATCCGGGCATCGCCGACGAGCGACACGTCGGGAGTGCGGACCTTGCCCTGCTCGGCCGGATCGATGTCGGCGTGAATGATCTTGGCTCCGGGCGCGAATCCACCGAGTTTGCCGGTGACCCGATCGTCGAACCGCGCTCCGAGGTTGATGAGCAGATCGCTCTGCTGCATCGCGGTGATGGCGGTGTAGTTGCCGTGCATGCCAGGCATGCCAAGGGCGAGCCGATGATCATCCGGGAACGCGCCCCGGGCCATGAGCGTGGTGACGACGTGGATGTCACAGAGCTCGGCGAGCTCCTTCAGTTCCACTGCGGCACGGGCCTTGAGGACGCCGCCGCCCACGTAGAGGATCGGTCGGGTCGAGGCGAGGATCAGTTCGGCGGCCCGCCTGATCGACATCGGGTCGGCATTCATGACGGGGTGATATCCGGCAAGGTCGATGACGTCGGGCCAATACCACTGCATCTTGTTCTGCAGTACGTCCTTCGGCACGTCGATCAGCACCGGGCCGGGGCGGCCTGTGGTCGCAATGTGGAATGCCTCGGCGACGATGCGCGGGATGTCCTGCGCGTTCATGATCAATTCGTTGTGCTTCGTGACCGAACGCGTGATCCCAACCGTGTCGCACTCCTGGAACGCGTCGGTGCCGATGGCCGCTGTCGGAACCTGGCCGGTGATGCAGACCATGGGGATCGAGTCCATGTAGGCGTCACACAGCGGCGTGACCCTGTTGGTGGCGGCAGGACCCGAGGTCACCATCGCGACACCGGGTCGCCCGGTGACGTGCGCGTACCCTTCGGCCATGTGGCCCGCACCCTGTTCGTGCCGAACGAGGATGTGGCGGATCGGGCTCTCGAGCAGCGGGTCGTAGGCGGGAAGGATGCACCCTCCCGGGAGTCCGAAGATGACCTCGGTGTTGCACATTTCGAGGCTCTTGATGAGGGCTTGGGCGCCGGTCAGCTCCATGGCGAGGATGTTCCTTGGTGAGGTGGGTGA
>JANMYF010000185.1:0-10280 GCA_031381685.1 Acidimicrobiia bacterium | reverse complement strand
CACGGAGCGGCGTCCGGGCCGGAGGGCAGGCACTGCTCATTCCGACGAACGCCTCGTCCTTCACGTCCGCCCACCTTCCGACCCAGCAACTCGCCGCAGCCCGGCTGCGCGCACGCGAAACCGGACGGTGGGTGGCCCAAGCCGCTCCGACCGGGATATCGGCGATTCTCACCCCGGGCGGTCGCGTCGTCACGCGGAGCAGCATCCAGGAACACACCGCACTAGTCGCCACGATCACTCTCCGCGACGGCCTCACTCCCTACGCCCGATGGAACGACGCGCCGGCCCTCGCCCTGATGGGAGTGATCGGGGCAGCTGCGTTCGTCGTGCCGCGCCACCGCACGCCTCGCCGGCGAACCTGAGCCACGGCTCAGGTTCGATACACGCCGAGTAGCCTGGTCGGCCATGTCTGCCGGAGCCCCCGACCGACCGGCACGCCGGATCGACCCCGACGCCAGCGCTCTTCGCATCGCCTGGCTCATCTACCGCGGCAACCCGCACTCGGGAGGGCAGGGCGTCTACACCCGCTACGTCGCCCGCGAGCTGCGCGAGCTCGGACACCACGTCGATGTGCTGTCCGGACAGCCGTGGCCGGTGCTCGACGCCGGCGTGGAGCTCATCAAGCTCCCGAGCCTCGACCTGTTCCGGGCCGACGACCCGTGGCACGTGCCCCGTCCCCGGGAAGTCGCGGAACGCATCCGCCGTGCCCGTGCGCTCGGTGCCGCGGAGTTCGGCATCGACCTGTTCGAGTTCGCCCACATGCTCACGTCGGGGTTCCCTGAACCGTGGACGTACTCGCTGCGGGCCCGCCGCTACCTCCGAGCCCACGCCGGCGAGTACGACATCGCGCACGACAACCAGTGCTTCGGCTACGGCATCAAGGGCATCGTCGACGATGGTCTCCCGGTGGTGGCGACGCTTCATCACCCGATCACCGTCGACCGCGACCTCGAAATTGCCGACCTGCCGCGCGTGTACCCGTCGAAGCGTTCCTTCAGCTACGCGAAACGCCGCTGGTCGCTGATGCGCTGGTACGGCTTCCTCGGGATGCAGATGAAAGTCGCCAAGGAGATCCCACGGATCATCACCGTGTCGGAATCGTCGAAGCGTGACATCATCGCCCAGATGGGTGTGGCCGAGAAACAGCTGCACATCGTTCCCGTCGGCGTCGACCACGAACGGTTCAAACCGCTCCCGCACGTCGCCAGACGACCGCATCGCATCATGACCACGGCGTCAGCCGACGTTCCGCTCAAGGGTCTTCGACCTCTGCTCGAGGCACTCGCCAAGGTCCGCACCGAGCACGTCATCGACGTGACCATCGTCGGTAAGCAGCGCGAGGGTTCGGTCCTGCCCGAGCTCCTCAAGCGACTCGGTCTGGAAGATGTGGTCACGTTCGAGTCGGGTGTTTCGGACGACCGCATCGTCGAGTTGTACAACGAAGCCGAGATGGTCGTCGTCCCCTCGCTGTATGAAGGCTTCTCCATTCCCGCCATCGAGGCGATGGCGTGCGGCACCCCGCTCATCACCACGACCGGCGGCGCCCTTCCCGAGGTGGTTGGTCCGAGCGGTGAAGCGGCGCTGACGGTCCCGCCGAACGACCCCTCGGCGCTTGCCGTCGCGATCCTCGAAGTGCTGCGCAGCTCCGAGCTGCGGGCCAAGCTGAGCGCCGGGGGCCGGGCCCGCGTGCTTCGCGGCTTCACCTGGCGCGTGGCGGCCGACGGCTGCATCGCGCAATACCGCGAAGAGCTCGAAGCCCAGGCCAAGGTTGCCCACGACTCCGCCAGGACAGAAAAGTAAGTTCGCATGCTTACCGTGCGATACGAACAGCTCGGACTGCAAGCCGGCGATCGCGTCCTCGACATGGGAGCTGGCGGTGGCCGCCATGCCTTCGAAGCAGTCCGGCGTGGTGCTCACGTGGTCGCGTTCGATCTCGGCATGGACGACCTCCGCCAGGCCGCGTCAACTCTCTACGCGATGAGCCTTGAAGAGAGCCCGTCGGGAACCAGCATGTGCGTGCAGGGCAACGCACTTGCGCTCCCGTTCGCCGACGGCGCGTTCGATCGGATCATCTGCTCCGAGGTGATGGAGCACATCCCCGATGACCGCGGTGCCGCTCGGGAGCTCGCACGGGTATTGCGTCCGGGTGGAACGATCGCAGTGACGGTGCCGTCGTTCTTCCCCGAGAAGATCAACTGGGCACTCGACTCGGACTATCACGCCCCGGCATCGCCGGGCGGGCACGTGCGCATCTACCGCAAGCCAGCGATCGAAGAGCGCCTCCGAACCGCAGGTCTGCGCGTCACGGGCACCCATCGCGCGCACGGGCTCCACTCGCCCTACTGGTGGCTCAAGTGCGCCGTTGGGGTGAACAACAGCGAAAACGCACTGGTGAAGAAGTACCACGAACTTCTGGTGTGGGACCTCATGAAACGGCCGAAGGCGACCCAGATTCCTGAGCAGATCCTGGCTCCCGTTATCGGGAAGAGCCTCGTGGTCTACGCCGCGAAACCGGTTGCCGCGTGAACGAAAGCGGCACCCCGGTCGGGCAATTGCTCGAAGCGAAGCTGCTCTCCCCCGCGGAGCTCGATCAAAGTGCCGCGTCCATCGAGTCGCTCCAAATCGACACCGGTCTCGTCCTGTGGCGGAAAGATGGCCATTCCGACCCGTGGAACCACGTGGAGACGGCGATGGCGCTCGATGCTCGAGGGCGGCACGACCAGGCGAGGTTGGCCTACGCATGGCTGCGAAACAATCAGCGCGCTGACGGTTCCTGGCATCAGTACTACGACGCCCACGGTGTCACCGATGCCAAATTCGATGCGAACGTGATCGCCTATGTCGCCGTGGGCGTGTGGCATCACTACCTGACCTGCGCCGATGACGCGTGGTTGGCCGGGCAGTGGGCCATGGTGCGCGGCGCGATCGATTGGGTGCTCCACCTCCAGCAGCCGACCGGGGAGATCCTCTGGGCACGGGAGCCCGATGGAACGCCCTTTCACTACGCACTGATCACCGGCTCGTCCTCGATCCACCACAGCCTTTCCTGCGCCGTCAGGGTCGCCGACGCGCTCGGCCACGGATCCCGCCGCTGGGAAAAGGCACGGGTCAAGGTCGCGCACGCCATCGCCGAGCATCCGCTGGAGTTCTTTGCCGAAAAGGACCGCTGGGCGATGGACTGGTACTACCCCATCCTCGGCGACGTGATGTCGGGCGAGCAGGCGCAGTCACACCTGAAGTCCCGCTGGGACGAGTTCGTGATTCCGATGTGGGGCGTGCGCTGCGTCAACGACCACCCTTGGGTCACCACTGGCGAGACCGCCGAAGCCGCCATCGCCTGCCTCAAGATCGGTCAACGACGCGAGGGCATCGAACTCCTCGAGGCGACGCGCATCCTCCGCCACGAAGACGGCTCCTACTGGACCGGCCTTCACGTGCCCATGCAGGTCTGGTTCCCGGAAGGAGAGCGCACTGCGTACTCCGCCGCCGCCGTGATCCTCGCCCACGCCTGCCTGGAGCCCGGATCACCGACCTCCGTCACCTTTGGCGTCGACTGAGGTTGTTGGCGCGAGTCGTGCTCAAACCCGGCGCAGGATGCGCAGGGAACGGCACGACAGCGCGACATCCTCCACGAAGTGACCACTGGCCAGCGCCGGAAGGTAGATCTCCTCGTACGGGGGCCGACCTCCGTCGGCCGGGTCGGGGAACACGTCGTGGATCGCCAGGATCCCGCCCGACATGACGTGGGGAGTCCAGCCCTCATAGTCACGACGGGCCGGTTCCCGACCGTGGCCGCCGTCGATGAAGCAGAACGCGAGTGGCGTGCGCCATGCAGCGGCGACCTCGGAGGAGTGTCCGACGACGGCGATCACGTGGTGTTCGAGTTGCGCCGTCCCGATAGCCCGCCGAAAGAACGGAAGCGTGTCCATGCGCCCGGTCTCCGGGTCGACGACATCGTGGTCGTGATGCTCCCAGCCGGCCTGGTTCTCCTCCGACCCGCGATGGTGGTCGACGCTGAAGAGAACGGACCCCTCGGACTCTGCGATGTCGCCGAGGAGGATCGCCGACTTGCCGCAGTAGGCGCCGACCTCGAGGAGTGGGCCGTCCGACGCAACGACGAACGCAGCAGCGCGGAGCGCTTCCCCCTCGTCGGTCGGCATGAAACCCTTGGTCGCCTCGTACACCTCACGACGAAGGCCGGACAGCGGCGGCGCGCCCTTCACCGCTTCTTCGTCGTCCGCTTCTTCGTGGTCTTCTTGATCTCCACGATCTTCTTCTGCCCGGGTTTGTAGATCGAGAACTTCGGTGCGCAGTAGCTCTTACCGCCAACCGTCTTGCAGAACAGCACCGTCGTCGTCGGCGCGGCGCCGGTGCGTGGACGGATGGTGGTCGACGTGGTCGTTGTCGTGGTCGTCGTTGTCGACGCGTTGAGAGTGAGGTTGATCAGGCTCGGCCGCGGTGCGCCCGGGACGGTCGTGGGCACAACGGCGCCCGGGACCGTCATCGACACACCGCCGGGAGCCACAGCAGTGGTCGTCGACGGCGTCGACGTCGGGCTCGCCGGTGGCACGATCGGCAGACCACCGGGCGGGCTCGGCCAGGTCAGCGCATAGAACGAGGCCGGAGCCGGGCTCACGGTCTCATCGGCGCCACAGCGGGCATCGGGCTGACCGACCCACGAGGCGAAGACGACGCTGACCTTGTCCCCGACGCGGGCGGCGATCGGCCACCGACCAGGACAGAACTTGAACGCGCTGAGCGAGTACGTGACCGTTGCTCCAGGGGGGAGCTGAGCGATCGTGTGATACCAGGCACCGGTGACCGGGTCGATGAGACCGATGGCGCCAGCCCCGTCGTTCACGGAGCTGATCACGTCTGGCTTGGACGCAAAGCGCACGACGAACTGCTGATTCGTGAGCGCCGTTGCGCCGGCCGGGTTCGTCACCTGGATGAAGACCCGTTGACCGGTACCCGTCGGGAGGTTCGACAGGGAGGCGCCGGACGGGACCTCGGGCGTGATGGTGATCGAAAGCGCCGCGGCACTCTGGGCCTGCGAGTTCAATGGGCTGGCGACCATAGCCAGCGACGCGACAACCGCGCCGCTCAGCGCGGCGACGAGAACACGGCGGAACAGTCGTTTCGTGGGCACAGCGGGTACCTCGGGCTCGGGGAAGCGAGTGAAGCCGTTGACGAGTGCGAACGCAAACGGACGCCCTCGTGCGAAAAATGGGGCGAAGCACGCGGGCCCAGCACCAAACAAGCAACCCAACACTACCGGTGAACCCACCTGCACCAGTTGAACATCGCTCATTCACCGCCGTAGGGCCGCTGCGACCCTCCAGGCGACTGGCCAACGACGCAGGCCGTGGGTGAGCGAGGACAGCGAGCGGAGCGAGTCGTCCGAACGAACCCCGGAGAGGCCACGTCGCCGGGTGCCGAAGCGCAGCGGAGGCGGGGCCCGGCGACAATGCAACTCAGTCGGATCGGTGCTTGCCCACGATCGACTCGGCATCGACGATCTCGTACGCATAGCCCTGCTCGGCGAGAAAGCGCTGCCGGTTTGCCGCGAACGTCTGATCGTTCGTGTCGCGAGACACGATCGAATAGAAGTGGGCGATCCGGCCGTCAGACTTCGGCCGCAGGATCCGGCCGAGCCGCTGCGCCTCCTCCTGGCGCGAGCCGAAGGTGCCCGAGACCTGAATCGCCACGGACGCCTCCGGGAGATCGATCGAGAAGTTCGCCACTTTCGACACGATGAGCACTCGGACATCGCCGCTGCGGAACGCATCGTAGAGACGCTCACGCTCCTTGGTCGGCGTCTTTCCGGTGATGATCGGGGCACCCAGGAACGCGGCGAGTGTGTCGAGTTGATCGAGGAACTGCCCGATCACGAGGACGTGATCATCCGGATGATCGGCGACGATCGCGGCGACAACGGCGAGCTTCTGCGGCGTGGTCGATCCGACCCGATACGTCTCGTCGGGTTCGGCAGTGGCGTAGCGCATCCGCTCGTCGTCCGTCAGCGTCACCCGCACTTCGACGCAGCGGGCCGGGGCGATCCAACCCTGCGCCTCGATGTCACGCCACGGCGCGTCGTAGCGCTTCGGACCGATGAGCGAGAAGACGTCGCGCTCGCGTCCGTCTTCGCGCAGGAGCGTTGCCGTGAGACCCAGACGCCGACGGCTCTGGATGTCGGCCGTTGCCCGGAACACCGGAGCCGGAAGGAGGTGGACCTCGTCGTAGACGATCAGGCCCCAGTCCTGGGAATCGAACACCGCCAGATGCTTCTCCACGCCGTTCGTCTTCGAGATGAGCACCTGATAGGTCGCGATGGTGACGGGACGGATTTCCTTGCGTTCGCCCGAGTACTCGCCGATGTCCTCGGGGCGAAGGGACGTACGCGCGATCAGTTCGCGCTTCCATTGGTGCACCGAGACGGTATTGGTGACGAGGATCAGCGTCGTCGCCTGAGCTTTCATCATCGCCGCCATGCCGACGATGGTCTTTCCGGCGCCGCAGGGCAGCACGATGACGCCCGAACCACCGGCCCAGAACGCATCCGCGGCGTCTTGCTGGTAAGCCCGAACGACGAAGCCGTCCTCGTGCTCGTTCACGGTCTTGAGCGACATGGCGAACGCGGTCCCGTCGACGTAGCCCGCCTGATCATCCGCGGGCCATCCGGCCTTGATCAGCGCCTGCTTCAGACGGCCCCGGTCGGCCGCCTGGATCTGGACCAGGCCCGGCCGGACCGTGTCACCGAGAAGGGGGGCAACGGCTTTGGTCCGGCGGACCTCAGCGAGCACAGCCGCGTCGCTGGAGCGCAGCACGAGCCCGAAGAGCGGATCGTTCTCGATGACCAGACGGCCGTAGCGGCCCATCGTGTCGACCACGTCGATCAGCAATGCCTGGGGCACGTCGTAGCGGGAGTAGGTGAGGAAGGCATCGATGCACTGTTCCGCGTCGTGGCCGGCGGCACGGGCGTTCCACAACGCGAGCGGTGTGATCCGGTAGGTGTGGACGTGCTCCGGTGCCTTCTCCAGCTCGGCGAATGGCGCGATGGCCTGCCGACAGGCCGGGGCGTCCTCGTGGCCGACCTCGAGAAGCAGCGTGCGGTCGCTCTGCACGATCAGCGGTCCACCAGACATAGGGAGCGAGGCTATCGACTGAGCGGTCCTACCCCAGAGACCCCAGTGGTGTGTCGCCCATTTCGCTCGGACGCCTTGCGGCCAGCTTCGCCGATGGTGTCCTCGTCGTTTTGTTAGGACGCTGGCTAGCGGTGCCTCCCTGCGTCCTTGCGTTCGACGAACCTGACTCGCAACTCGCCCAACTCAATTGGGCGACACACCACTAGATTTTCGGCATGCGAAGCACGATGCAGGACTACCCGCTCACCGTCACCGCCATTCTCCGCCGGGGGGAGACGGTCCACCGGAATTCGATAGTGCAGACCCTCACCGCCTATGACCCGGCCTCGGGGCAGCTCACCTTGCAGACCGCCACGTACGCCGACATCGCCGCGAACGCCGCGCGCCTCGCCAACGCGCTCCGACGCATCGGCATCGACGGTGACCAGCGGGTCGGTACCTTCTGCTGGAACCATGCCGAGCACCTCGAGGCCTACCTCGCCATTCCGTCCATGGGCGCGGTGCTGCACACCCTGAACATCCGCCTGTTCCCCGAGCAGTTGACCTTCGTGGTGAACCACGCCGATGACCGGGTGATCATCATCGACGGATCGCTGATCCCCCTGCTGTGCAAGGTCGCCGGCACACTGCCGAACGTGACCCACTTCCTCGTCGTCGGCCCGGGCGACCACTCGATGCTGACCGAAGCGTTCCCCGGTACGACATCGCTGGACTACCACGACGCTCTTGCCGCCGAAGAGTCCCGTTTCCCGTGGGCCGAACCCGACGAGCGGAGCGCCGCGGCAATGTGTTACACGTCGGGGACCACCGGCAATCCGAAAGGCGTCGCCTACAGCCACCGGTCGACCTATCTGCATTCACTCGCCTCACTGGGCGCACCGGTGCTCGGACTCGACGAAGCCGACAGGCTCCTCGTGATCGTCCCGATGTTCCACGCAAACGCCTGGGGCTCGCCGTACTCCGGCTTCTTCTGCGGCGCCGACTTCGTCTTCCCGACCCAATACCTCCAGGCTGCCCCGCTCACGGCGCTCATCGCGCAGACGCGCCCGACAGTCACCATGGCCGTCCCCACCATCTGGAACGACGTGTGGAACTACGGCGAGCGCAACCCGATCGACCTCTCCTCGCTCCGAAGTGTCACGGCAGGCGGATCGGCAGTGCCACGCGTGCTCATGCAGCGCTTCCTCGACAAGTACGGCCTGCAGATCATGCAGGGCTGGGGCATGACCGAGACCTCACCCCTCGGCTCGTTGGCGAAACCCCACAAGTACGCCGATCCCGCCATGGCGATGGACTACCACGACCTCGCGGGGCGCGTCCTTCCCGGCGTCGAGCTCCGGATCGTCACCGAGGACCCCGCCGGCAATGCGCTCGTGGCGCGCACCGATGGCAAGACGATCGGCGAGATCGAAGTCCGTGGTCCGTGGATAACCGGTGCGTATCACCTCGACGAAACGCCGGAGAAGTTCCGCGACGGCTGGCTCCGCACCGGCGACATGGGCACACTCGACGAACTCGGTTATCTCCGCATCACCGACCGCACGAAGGACGTCATCAAGTCCGGCGGCGAATGGGTCTCCTCGATCGACCTCGAGAACGTCATCATGGCCCACCCGAAGATCCTCGAGGCCGCAGTGATCGGTGTGCCCGACGCGAAATGGGACGAGCGACCGATGGCGTGCCTGGTCGTGCGCGAAGGCGTGGAAGCCGATGACGCACTCCTCGACGACGTCCAGAAATTCCTCGCCGAACGGGTCGCGAAATGGTGGATACCGGAACGCTGGTCGTTCGTGCCCGCCGTGCCGAAGACGAGCGTCGGAAAGTTCGACAAGAAGGTTCTGCGCGCCCAGCACGCCGACGGACTCCTCACCGTGCACAGCCGCTGACCGGATCACCGGCACGCGGGCTCGCCGCACGCGCGCTCGCCGCACGCGAACGCGTCAATGCATCGACGAGCGAAGGCGCTTCACCAACTGGGTGATTCGCTCCGGGACCTCGTGCTGGGCCGGAGACGCTGCGGTTCCAGCGTTGGCCCCCGAGGCCTGCGAGCGCGCCCAGATCGCTCGTGCCGCGGCGTCCTCCTTGGCCCTCGGGCGACCCAACGTGAACGTCGTCTTCACGGTGGAGGGCTCGCGCAACACGATCTCGCCGGAACTGTTCTCCTGAGCAGGCAGGAAGCCGGCGTCGCGCAGCGTCGCCATCAGCTTCACGGTGGTGAGGGGGGACACGGCAACGGTGGGTGCGACGAGGCGAAGCCTGGCCTTGGCCGCCTTCTTCGTTCGCGTCACCTGGACCAATAGGGCCGGGTCATCGCAGCGCACATAGGACGCTGCCGATCCCGCACGAAGCGTCCCGTAACGACGGGCGACGTCCTCGATGAGATAGCCAAGTGCCTGGGGTACTTCCGGACGAGCGTGTCGCGTGAGCAAACCGACGATGTCGGCAGCGGTCCGGCCGACGTCGAATGCCCGACGCAACGAGCTCTCGGTGATCCGGTAGACCGTGGCTGCCCCCGACGAAGAGAGCTCGCCGATCATCGCCAGCTCCGACGCGATGGCCCCGTCGAGTTCGGCGGGAGCGATCGCCGTTCCGTCACCTTGCAGCGTGAACGTCGAAACGACAGTGGGGAACACATCGCCGCTGGCGTCCGCAATCGCCTCGTCGTCGCCCAGAAGCGCCGCACGCCCGATCGCCGAGATCGCGCCGCCCTTCAGCAACCCCAGGATGCTCAGCTCGGCGAGGAGCTCATCGGTGTACAGCGCCGCATCACCCACGGACGACCATCTCCCCGGACCGTGCCAGTACGCGCGCTTGGCAACGTCCTCGGCATTCGGCACACCGTCCTCGACGACCGACGACAGCGCCTCCACGACGCGCACCCGACGCCACACTTCGTCGATGTCGGTGTACCAGGACGGGGACAGCGGCGCGTCTGCCTTCGAGGAGCGGGCGCCGAGCACGACGCGCGACACCGGCACGGCGCTCAGCTGCCATGCCCGGACCAGGGTCAGCCATCGTTCGAGCGGAGGGAGCACGAGCCATTCCTCGAACGCCGGCGTCGGCCCGACCCTTTCGGTGAACGGATCAGCCACGAGAAGACCGGCCTGTCCACCGATCTCGATCAGCCGGGCCGCC
>JANMYF010000173.1:0-6287 GCA_031381685.1 Acidimicrobiia bacterium | reverse complement strand
GCTGTTTGTCCCGCTCTGTCCCAAACCACCTATTGGAGGTGTCGTATGAAAAATGTCACACTTGTCGCAGTTGTAATGCTCACCGCAGCGGCATCGTTCGGTGCTGGTTTGGCTGTCGCGAAAGACGATCCAGCTCCGTTCCGTCCGCCACCTTGGATATCTAGCGATGGAAAACTCGACCTCTCGAAGGCCCCAGCGAGAATCTCTGTCGGCCTCCCGGACAGGTTGATGGCGAAGTCACCAGACGGCTGGGGTTGGGCGGACTCGGAACTTCTGCTCGGAGAAAGCGGCCGCGTCGTTGCCATTCCCGTCTATCCGACCGAACAGTCCGAGTTGCCGATCGGCTACTTCGACCGACGTACCGGTGCCGTTACGGAAGAACCTCTAAGAGCGACGCCGGGTGTGACAGAGACCACGGAGGTGTCCAAGTGAAACCGAACGAGTTGGCAGCTTCCGGAAAGTCCTCGCTGCCGAGATTTTCGGCGGCATGCCGGCCTCGCGCATAGTCCCTTTATGCGCTGATGGTCACACCCCACCGTCGCAGCGGGGTCCTCGGATACTCGAAGACGGTCGAAAGCGCGTTCAACCCTCGAATGTCGAGTTCAAAGGATGATTGTGAAACGAGTCTACAAAGGCTTAACTGTCTTGCTCTCAGTTGCAATCTCGATTGGGACCGCTAAGGACTCTGGCGCCGTCGGGGCGTCAAAGGGGCTCTTCGGATTTCAGCGGGGTGTGATGGTTGCGAGTAGGTCCCAGTTAGGTCGTCCGGCGTAGAGGAGTGCGCGGACGCGGTAGTAAGCGAACTTGCGAAATCCGAACCCGACACGCTTGATTCGTTTGATCAAGTTATTCATCGCTTCCGTCGGCGCGTTCGTGGCCTGCGCTCGATGCCAGTTCACGATCTGGTCGCGCCAGCGCAGCAGCGTCCGGCCGACACGGCGGATCTCGATCGGGCATGACTCGTCTTGGAGATCGTGACCGAGCCGTTCAACGAACTCGGCGGCGAGCTCGGGATCGGTGTGCGCGTAGATCTCACGCACGACTTCCTTCGCATGCCAGGCCATGCGGACATCACCGCGCGGGTCGCCAGCATCAAGCAGGCCGAGCAGTCGTTCGCGGCCTTTGTCATCGAGACGTTCATCAGCCTTCGTCAACAGGCGCCGACAACGGTAGAGCGGGTCGTCCTTGTGCCCCCGATGGCCGAGCGTGTCGTTCTGCACGCGTCGCCGGCACTCATCGAGCGCCTGGTTCGCGACCCGGATGAGATGAAACGGATCGGCGATCAGGCCGATGTGCGGAAGAATCGTCTCGAACACCGACCGATACGAGCCGGACAGATCGAGCGTGCCCCATTCGATCCCGGCGAGCCACTCAGCAGGTTGCGCCTTGAGCCACCGGATCGAAGCTGCGGCATCACGGCCTTCGATCATGTCGAGCAGCATCCCGCGGCGCACGTCCACGATCGACGTCGACCAGTTCTTGTGATGGCGTTCACCGCGACGCACGAACAGCGTCTCGTCCAGTCCGAGCGCGTTGACCTCACCGATCCGGCCCGGCTCCGCCAGCAGCGCTTCGCCATACGCCTGCACGGCGTCGTTCACGGTGTGCCAATCACAGCCAAGTTCCTCAGCGACGTCGCTCACCGCACGGCCGTGCCGGCCAACCTGGCGCGTGACCCACCGCCCCGCACGATCCGTCAACGCGAGACGCGACGGTGCGATCGCGGGCACGTTCATCGTCCAGGTGTTCATCGCACAATCGCCGTTGACGCACTGCCAACGATGCTTACGCCACAACAACCGCGACGGTCGGCCGAACACCGGCAGATCGACCAGCAACACCAGATCACGGTCTTTCACTCGAGGCCTTCCACCGCACCCGAGACACGCCGGACGGTCACGGGTCTCGATCACGACGGTCAACACATCCGAGTCGTCAACAGCGAGCACGTTCACGTCGGGCAAGCCGACAAGCAACTCGCACATGCGCTTAGGATCCACTTCCACAGGGGCACCTCGATCTGACTGGCTTAGAGAACCGTCAGACTCGCAGGGCCCCTGTGCCGCACCCGGGATCCCTCAACCAACTACACCCCGCTCATTTCCGAAGTGCCGTCAAAGGCCAATGCGGCGGCAGCGGCAAAGAAGTTCGAAACATTCGGGATTGTCTGCGAAGCACGTGGCCACACGGTTTTGACTCCATTGACTCAAGTTGCCACACGCGACCCGGAGCCGCACGTCGTCAGCTTGTACTCCTTAGTGCCACCGGATTGCCGGGAAACGGCGAGAGTGACTGGCTTTTCGTGGGCGAACCTTGATCCGTCAGACCTTGAGGTTACGAAGCGGGGCAAACGCAGCACGGTCATAGCGAGGATCGCTGGCACCGTAACCGGAACTGCGTTCCGCGTGACGACCCTTCAGACAACTGACCTGGACTCGGTACGATTCGACGGGTTCAGCCTTGCACGCCCAGCGATCATCAGCTCCGCGCTTGTTGGCCGCAACTGGCCCTCCAGTTGCAATCTTTCCGATTCTGCGGTGTTGTCTCAGCAAGTACCGACCACGGCCCAGACATTGCTCGCTTCAGCGCTCCAAGACGACCCAGACCTGCGTGTACGGACACTTCTGAGCGGAGCCAGGGAAGTCGTGAGCTACAGGCCGGTCAGGGACTCGGTTCGAACTCTTGCCGAGACCCTCGGTGCTTCTGTTTGTATTGAACGCGACACCGAACCTTTAGTTGTCGAACAAGTCCGAAAGTATGTTCGAAGCAACGAAATCAAAGCAGCGGTGAAGGCAGCGGTACTACCCTCTGGAAGGCTGATGATTCAAGTTGCGGGGGATCGCATTTCCTTTCGTGAAAAGAGCCAGTTAATGTACGACTTTGGTTCACGAATCGTGATTGATTCGGCCATTCGAACGTAGACAGCTGGAAGTGCAAAACCGCATCGATGATCCAGACGCCCGATTGAGCTCAGGCCTCGGGCCAGCAGGCGCACACTTCGCTCGGACCTTTGGCGACTCCCACCCGCACACTCCCGGCAGACGGCCGTGCCTGGCAGCGCGCACGGCTCGAGCCGAAGCCGTGCGTCTCGGCATTGTTGAATTGGCATTGCGAGCGTCGTTATGCGGCGTCGCTGGCCAACGTCGATTGAAGGTCGAGTTGTCCCGTTGGTTTGGGGATCACTCGGGAGCGTTCTGTGCCTGAAGCCAAGCGACGACGTGTTCGCGTCGCATGAACCGCGCCCATGCAAGTGGCGTGGAATCGAAGTCGTCGTCACGGGCGCCGAGGTCGGCGCCGGCATCGACGAGCTTGCGCAGTAGGTCGAGCTCACCGGCGCCGGCGGCAGAGTGGGCTGGTGTGCGCCCTGTCGCAGCAGGAACAGAGCCACGCTCGACCAGATCCTCGACGAGTGCCCATCGCCCGAAGCTGGCTGCGGTGCTCAGCAACGCTGAAACGGTCTCCGGATCGAAGGAGTCGACTTCGGCCAGCAACGAGTCGTCGCCCCGGATCGCCCGCTCGGTGAACGGGTCGGCGCTGATCGGTCGCTGCCACCGATAAAGGTCACGCAGCATCGAAATCTCGGCGCCGTGGTGGATGAACTCGTCGAGCATGTGCAGGATGTAGCCGGCTCGAGTGCCGTCGCCGTACTCGCCCCGACACCACCGATACGGCCGGCGAGCCGCTCGTCGTCCACGAGGGCAAGGTGCGCATCCCAACGCGCATGGGCACGGTTGAGTTGATCCAAAGCGTCGACCGCGGTGGTCGGTGGTGTGGGGTCTGGCGCATCCAATCCAACCGCCTCGCCCTGGGGTGGCACGTCCAGGAACCGCGGTGCACGGTCCTCGCCGTACATGTCGATCAGGTGCCAGAGGCGCCATGCAAGCGTCGTGAACGGATCGGGGTGAACAATCGGTGCCCACTCGTGAAACGACGTGCCGTCCTGTCGTTTTCTGATCGACCAGCAGCCTGGTGCGGGTTCCCAGCGGTACTCCTCTTCGGCGAGGCCGTCGAGTCGCCGCCGGGTCCGATCCCATACGGTGTCGGACAACCTCTTCAGCTCCTGCGTCATCTGCAGCATGGTGCGATGCTAGGTCCCGCTCGTTTCACGACTCATAGTGTGGTCAATGGGGTGCGCTTTCCTTGGCAGTGAGCCCGTTGCCACCAGCTTCAAGCGTCCCCAAAACGCCGGATCGAGCGCGCACACTTCGCTCGTCCCGCCGTTCAACGCGCTCGCACATACCCGGCGTACGGCAGTGTCTGGGAGCGCGCACTGCTCGGGTTGAGGTGGGGCCGCGACCTCGCTTGCCCGAGCAGGAGTTATCGCGCGCCGCACAGGAATGCTCCTACCGAGTCTTCGGGGCCCTGCACGCTGACCTTCGCCGGAACAAGTGGATTCGCGGCGCGGGAAGCGGATGGTCCGTCGGCGTTTCTCGCTCATTTGTTCGGACGTCTTTCAGGTCATCAATCAGATGCGTGCCCGCACCAATGAGCGACTGGTCGGTCTCCGTGGCGTGGCGCGAGCGGCGTGCGGAATCGCATCCCGGTGTATTTGTCGTCCCAGTGACGGAACGCATCGCCGAACCAACGTGCCAGAGCAACATCGCTCAACACGTCACGGCATCGTGTCAGGCGCAGACACTGAATTGTCGGGAAACGAGCAATCTTGTGATCGGGTCGACACGGCCGTCGCGTTGTATTCGTTCGTAGACGTCGGCCCGTTCGAAGGGGTCACAAGTCCCATCGATCTCGCCCCGCACCACCAGCCACGCATTGCCGTCAATCGCCACGGCCGTGGCGTCGCGTAGCAGGCGTGCGTCGGCTGCAGTATCGATCGGCCCGAGGAATGCTTTCAGGTCCGTCACTACCCGGACCTCGTCACGGCGCGTGGAGACCAGTGCAAGCGGAAGTGACGGCACCGGACACCGACCGCAGGTACTCCGTCCGTAGGGAGCGGGATTGACGAGGGCTCTCGTATACGCCGCCATGCATTTCGAGTGTCGTCTCGCTCGGCCACAGGGAGTTCCGGCTACCGTCCGATCATTTCCCGACAGCAGTGTCAGGGAGTTGACGGCGACCTTTGGACGCACAAACCCGAGTCCGGTGTTAGGTGCGGTGTTTTGCGCGAGGCGGCTGAGTGCGTCGATCGATGCTGTCGACGGGGCATAGGTCATCTCTGCGAGGTCTTGCGGGCCGAGCCCGTAGTGCACCTCGGAGCGTTCAAGTCGCAGAACACGCGATGGAGCCGCCTTTGTGCACGCGCTCGGCGATGCCCGAACCGACAGGACCGGAGCTACTCGCTGCTCACGTGGGACCGCGTCGTCTGGCTTCGTGATCGGATAATCCAGTATGACTTCGAACGTTTGATCCGGACAGCTCCTTGGATCGGTCGGGATGCTCACGATCACCGTGCCATCGTTGCTATCGCGAAGGAGGAACGTTCCGTCACGCAGACCCGGTACGACACACAGCTCGATGTCGATGCCAGCCCCCTGGCAGGACGATGATGAAAAGGACAGCCGGCTGACGGTTGCCGTCGACTCGATAGCGCTGCCCCGCGACGGCCACAGTGAGGTGACCAACAAGATCAACAAGGCGAAGCTCGCCGCCGGTAACGGAGTCGGGGCCAAGCGACGACGTGGCTGTCGTGTCACGACGTCTGGGTGGGGTCGAGGACTCGGCCGATGAAGAGCATCATGACACGCTGATTTCGGCGACGCTGCCGCCGCTGGCTGCGACGTGGGCAAGACCGAAGAAGAATCCGACAACGAAACGTTCCGTGTCCAGCAAGACCGGCGGGGAGCGCGCTGCGGGGATCTTGTCGTGCTGCACGACCGTGCACCTCACCCGCTGCGACGTCCAGGTCGCCGACGTCCGGCGCTTCCCGCCGCACAACGCTCGACCGTTTGTCGCAGTCGGTGTTCTGCACGACAACAAACATCGACACCTTCGCAAATCTCTTTGTGAGTGGTCTCGTCGGATCGCGGATCGGGCGTTTGATGTCGACCACGACCGGGTATGAACAGAGCCCTACTGTTTTGAAAGCGACGGGCCTTCTCGGTGCCCATGACAAAACGACGCAGTCCGAGAGACCTCCTGGTCGCATCCCGCGTGAAGAAGCGCACGCAGCCCGCGGAATCGGATCACTTTGCTCCGGTCGGCCGTTGATGGGTGCGACGATCTTCACCTGGGCGAGGCGGGAGCGATGACCGAAACCGAGTTGGCCAACGGGTTGCGTGCCTGGGCGAAAGGAAATCGTGGGCTCGAAGCCGCGGTCGAGCTTCTCGTCG